>JBKJQY010000040.1:0-58815 GCA_046593725.1 Candidatus Limnocylindrales bacterium | reverse complement strand
TCCTCGACGACGGCGTCGGCGCGGTCGCGCTCGCCCTCGCGGACCTGCATGTTGCGCGCGACGACGCTCTGAAGGTCGTCCATGTCGTAGAGCGTGACGCCGGGGATCTCGGAGCAGGCGTGCTCGATGTCGCGCGGGACCGCGATGTCGATCAGCACCAGCGGCCGCCCGGCTCGCGCGGTCATGACCATGCCGAGCTCGTCGGCGCCGACGATCGGGTGCGGCGAAGAGGTGGAGGAGACGACGATGTCGGCGACCTCCAGGCGCTCGGGCAGCTGGTCCAGGGACCCGACGCTGCCGCCGAAGCGCGCCGCGAGATCGCGCGCGCGATCGGCGTGACGGTTGGCGACGAACATCGTCGTCACGCCCTGCTCGCCCAGCGCGCGGGCCGTCAGCTCGGCCATCTCACCAGCGCCGATGATCACGACGTCGCGGCCGCGCAGGTCGCCCATCACTTCACGTGCCGCGTCGACCGCGACCGACGAGACGCTGACGCGCGCTGCGCTGATCGCCGTCTCGCTGCGCACGCGCTTGCCGGTCTGGAGGGCCGCGCGGAAGAGCCGGTTGGTGAAGGGCCCGGTGGTGCCCGCGGCGAGCGCGGCCTCGTAGGCGCGCCGCACCTGGCCCTGGACTTCGCTCTCGCCGACGATCATCGACTCGAGTCCCGCGGTCACGCGGAAGAGATGGCGGGCCGCGTCGCAGTTGCGCGGCGAGTAGACGACGTCGATCAGCTCGGTGGGGCGGATGTCGGCCCGTGTCGCGAGCTGGCCGAGCAACTCGCCTTCGGCCTTCACCGCATCGCTGACGACGACGTAGACCTCCGTGCGGTTGCAGGTGGAGATCGCCACGGCCTCGCGGACCTCCTCGTGCGAGACGAGCTCACGCATCAGCTGCTCGCCGCCGCGCTCGGTCAGCGCAAGGCGCTCGCGCACGGCGACCGGTGCCGTCTTGTGCGAGATGCCGATCGCGAGCAGCTCGCTCATGCCTCGCTCCGCGCGGTCTCCCGCTCCTCGGCGGGTGGGGCGTCGGCGGCTGGGTCGCCGCCGGAGGGCGCGTGGTCCCGATTCACGAGGTCGAGCACGTCGCCGAGCTCACGCTCCAGGCGCCCCGCGCGCGTAGCGACGATCGCGATGTAGATCAGCAGCAGCAGCAGGAAGACGAGGTAGGCGGCAGCGACGTAGCCGCCATTGTCGGGCAGCTTGTCGGTCATGAGGCGGTGATCCGAGGCGCGGCGCTGCGGCCGGCGGCTGAGGTGGGGTCGCCGAGGCGGCGCTTGATTGCCTTCAGCTGCGCGCGCGCGTGCTTGCTGGCCATCTCGAAGCGGTAGAGCGTCACGAACAGCAGCGCCATGCCGATCAGCGACGTGTAGAAGGCGACCCTCATCTCATCGGGCAGGTCGCCGCCTGCCTGGTTCAGGACGCGGGGATGGATCAGCGGGTCGGCCAGCCGCACCGCGATGAAGTTGATCGGCACGAAGGCTCCGGCGACGACCGCGAAGACCGCGGCATAGCGCGACTGGCGCTCCGGGTCCTCGATCGAGAAGCGCAGCGGCTGGTAGGTCGCGTACAGCAGAAAGACGATCAGGAACGAGACCAGCGTCGGCTCGTCCCAGACCCACCACTGACCCCAGGAGGCCTTCGCCCAGAGGGAGCCCGTGATCAGTGCGCCGACGCAGAAGATCAGCGACTGGTGGATCGCGGTGTAGCTGCGCAGGTCGTGGCGCGGGTCACCGCTGCGCAGGTACTGGATCGCGCTGATGCCGCCGAAGACGAACCCGCAGAGGGTCACGATCGCCAGCGGCACGTGGACGTAGAAGATCTTCTGGGAGAAGCCCTGGTCGGCTTCGATCGGCGCATAGAACGCGGCCAGCGCGAAGCCGGCGCCGAGCACGACGACGGTCGCCCAGGCGAGCATCATGAGGCGCGTCCCGTAGAGCTTGCGCGTGGTCGGCATCAGGTGGTCGGGCTAATCCTCGACTAGGAAATCGAAGACCGCATAGGCGAGCAGTCCGAAGACGAGACTGTACAGCGCCAGGATCGCGATCCAGCGCCCCGGCAGCGGTTCTGCGCCCGCCGCCTCGAGCAACGGCGCGGTCGCGCGCGATGCGCCGATCATCACCGGGATCAGCAGCGGCAGCGCCAGGATCGATGTGATCAGGTCACGCGCGCGGGTCTGGACCGCGATCGCGGCGACGAGCGTCCCTACCACCGCGATCCCGATGTCTGCGAGCAGCAGCACGAGCGCCAGTCGCAGCCAGGTGCCCGCGCCGGGCGAGGGGCCGAGCAGCAGCAGTGCGAAGAGCGGCACTGCGACGACCTGAAGCGCCAGCAGGAACGCGAGCAGCGCCGCGCCCTTGGCGAACAGCAGCGCGGTGCGGTCGACCGGCGCCAGCAGGAAGCCCTCGAGGCCGCCCTCGTCGCGGTCGCTGACGAACAGCCGGCCGATGCCGAGCAGCGCGGCGAGCAGCATCGTCACCCACAGCACGCCGGCGGCGAGCTGGCCGTCGACAGTGTCGCGGTCCAGCGCGAAGTGGAAGACCACGTAGGTCGTGGCCGAGAAGAGCGTCATCGCGACGAGCGTCTGCGGAGCGCGGCGCTCCAGCAGCAGCTCTTTGGCGAGCACCGCGCGGGCGGCGGCGAGAGTCGACGGAGCGGTGCGCGGAGCGGCGCGCTGCTCGCGTCCCTCCGCGTCGGCCGCGCTCACGCGGCGGCCATCCCGCCGGCATCGGAATAGAGCGCGGCCACGTCACTGGCCGAGAACGACGAGGCCTCTCCGTGCAGCTCCTGGCGACCTGCGCGCAGTCCCAGCGCGATGTCGGCTTCGGCCAGCCCGCCGGCCGGGTCGTGGCTCGTGACGACGCGAGTGCGGCCGCTGGTGCGCCCGATCAGCGGCTCCAGCTGCTCACCCGCGGCCGGGTCGAGGTTCGCACGCGGCTCGTCGAGCAGCAGCACCTCGGGGTCGTGCAGCACCGCCCGGCAGGCCGCCAGGCGCTGGACCATCCCGCGCGAGTAGGTGTGGACGCGGTCCCCGGCGCGCTTCTCAAGCCCTGTGACCGTGAGCAGGTGCTCGATTCGCCCAGGTGCGTCGCTCAGGCCGTGTAGCCGCGCGTGGTAGGCCAGGTTCTCACGCGCGCTGAGGTCTCCGTAGAGCAGCGGGTCATGCCCGAGGAAGCCGATCCGCCCGCGCACCGCCCAGCCCTGGCGTCGCACGTCACAGCCGAGCACGCTTGCCGATCCGCCATGCGGGCGCAGCAGCGTGGCGAGCACGCGCAGCAGTGTCGACTTGCCCGCGCCGTTGGGCCCGAAGACGACCAGCGTCGCGCCGGCGGGGACGCTGAAGCTGACGCCGTCGAGTGCGGGCCGCTCCCCGTAGCGGCGGACCAGCCCGTCGGCCGCCACCGCCGGCGCGCTCGTGGCCGCGGCGCCCGCCGGCCCGCGGCCCTCAATGGTCGCCACGGCCGCCTTCGCGCACGAGCGACTCGGCGGCATGACGGAGCGCCGGGGCGAGCACCGGGAACAGCTGGTCGATCGCCTTCGGGCTGCCGGGGAAGTTGACGATCAGCGTCTGCCCCGCGATGCCGCTGACGCCGCGCGTGAGCAGGGCGAGCGGCTGGTGGCGCATGCCCTCGGCGAGCATCGCCTGCTGGAAGGCGGGCGCCGCACGCTCGATGACGGCGCTCGTGGCCTCGGGCGTGACATCGTCGGGAGTCAGGCCCGTCCCGCCGGTCGTGAAGACGAAGCGCACGTCGTCAGCGACGAGCTCACGCAGGCGCTGCTCGATCGCGGCGCGGTCGTCAGGCAGCACCTCGACTGACGCGGCGCAGCCGGCGCCCGAGAGCAGCTCGGCAAGCCGCGGGCCGGAGGCGTCCTCACCCTCGCCGCGGGCGAGCGTCGTCGAGATCGTCAGAACGGCGGCGCGCATCGGCGGTCACGGTACAGCGGAGGCGCCGCCACGCCGGCGGCGTGATTGCAGAAACGCCCGCTGGGCGGGCGGAACCGCAAGCGATTCTTCGCTATGCCCGCGTCCAGGTGCCCGAGCGCCCGCCGGACTTCTCGAGCAACTCGACGCGCTCGATCGTCACGCCCTTGTCGAGGCCTTTGACCATGTCGTAGACGGTCAGGGCGGCGATCGCGGCGGCGGTCATCGCCTCCATCTCGACGCCGGTCCGCGCCGACACACGAGCGGTGGCTGTCAGCGTGACGCTGCCGGCGTCGATGTCGACGGCTCCCTCGACGTCGACGTGGTCCAGGCCGACGGGGTGGCAGAGGGGGATCAGCTCGCCGGTTCGCTTGGCCGCCTGAATCCCTGCGATCCGGGCGACTGCGATGACGTCGCCCTTGGGAGCGTCGCCCGCGGCCACCGCCGCCGCGGTCCCGGCCGTCATCCGCACGATCGCCCGCGCCACAGCGCGCCGGTCGGTCACCGGCTTGGCGCCGACGTCGACCATACGCGCCGCGCCGTGCTCGTCGAGGTGCGTGAGGTCGCTCACCCGGCGAGCGTACCCGGCCTTTGCGCAGAGGTCCCGGGTTCCGCGCCTACGCCGGAGCGTGCATCTGCTGCGCGGCCGTGATCAGCGCGCGCACGCCGTCAGCGTCGCCGCCGCGCAGCAGATCGATCGGGTCGGGCTCGCCGTTGACGATCGACTCGAAGAACGCCTTGCGATCCTGGTAGGTCGGCAGCGTCCCCTTGGCCCAGCCGCGGGCGTCGTTGAGCATCACGGCGAGGCTTGCGTACTCCTCGCCGAAGAGCTCGCTGATCTCACGCTTCATGCGCTTGGCGAGCGCCGGTGAGGCACCGGCGGTGGAGATCGCGATCGCCAGCGGGCCGGTGCGCACGATCGCCGGCAGGATGAAGTTGCACAGCGGCGGGACGTCGACGATGTTCACGAGCATCGCCCGGCGCTCGGCGTCGTCGTAGATGCCGATGTTGATGTCGGTGTCGTCGGTGCAGGCGATCACCATGAAGACGCCCTCGAGGTCGGCGGCGCCGCCGTACTCGCGCGCCTCCCAGGTGATCGAGCCCTCGGCCGCCAGCGCTTCCAGCTCCGGTCCGGCGTCGGGCGAGATGACGGTCACGTCGCCGCCGCATGCCAGCAGCCCCTCGGTCTTCTCCAGGCCCATCGCGCCGCCGCCGACGACGACGCAGCGCCGCCCCTTGAGCTTCAGGCACGCGATGTAGAACGGCGTGTCGAGCATGTCGCGGACGCACGTCTGGTCGCAGATCCCCTTGCGGAACTGGCAGACGCACTCCTTCCCGGCATAGGCGGCGGCAGGCATGCAGGAAGGGTAGACCCCAACCGCAGGGGGCTCTCCCGACGTACCCTGTGGACGATGGCCGGCGAGCGTACGTTCACCCCGATCCCGTTCCGCGCCGCCGTGCCGGGCGAGGGGTACTTCGAGGACGACAGCCCGATCCGCCGCGTCAATCGCGAGCTGATCGTCGCCTTCTCCGGCGCACGGGCGCTGCTCGTCCAGGCAGCCCATCCGGTGATGTTCGAGGGCTTCTACGACCGCACATCGGGCATGGGCGACCCGCACGGCCGCCTGGCGCGCACCGCGACCGTGATGAACACCATCTACTTCGGCCGCCGCTACGACGCCGACGCGCAGACGGAGCGGATCCGCGGCATCCACGCCCGGGTCCGCGGCACGCTGCCCGAGGCGGCCGGCCGGTTTCCCGCGGGGACGCCCTACGCCGCCGACGACCCGCAGTTCCTGCTCTGGACGCTGGCACCGCTGTTCGAGTCCGCAGACCTGATCCACCGTCTGTACGTGCGTGACATGGACCGCGACGGCCGCGACGCGTTGTGGCGCGACTACCGGGTCGTCGGGCGCCTGTTCGGCCTCGCCGAGGACGAGATGCCGGCGACGATCGAGGACTTCGACGACTACTACGCGGGCATGCTCGGCGGCGGCGACCTGTGGGTCACGCCGCGGGCGCGCGAGCTCGGGACGGCGATCGTCTTCCACCCGCCGGCGCCGCTGCGGATGCGCTGGCTCGTAGAGAGCGTCAACTTCATCATCGCCGGGTCGCTCCCGCCGGCGCTGCGCAAGGGCTACGGCATCTCGTGGGATCCACTGCGCGAGGCGCTGCGGCGCGGCGGCGCCGAGTACGTGCGCCGCGTGGCGCTGCCGCTGCTGCCGCGGGCCGTGCGCAACGTGCCCGTGGCCGGCGGGCGGATGTTGCCGGGACCGCCGGAGTATTCGGACGACGAGGCGGCGGCGTAGCGGCTCAGCGCCGACGGTGGGCCGAGCTGCGGCCGGCTGGGGAGGCGGTCGGCGCGTGTGCGCACGCCATTCGACGCCGTCGGGAGTCACCGTGGCGTGAGCGGCACACCAGGGTGTGCCCGGCACGCCACGGTCAGGCGATCGGGCCGCGAGTGGCGTCGGATGCACCCTCCGCCCAACCTGCTGCCGTCCAGCGCAGCCGCTACTCCCGCTCAGGCGGCAGCGTCCGCAGCCAGCGCACCGCCGTGCTCGCCAGCGGGCCCCAGCCCTGCTTGAGCGCCTGCTCGCGGTCGCTCCCGCGCGCGGATCGCAACCCGGCGACAGCGCGGCCGGCGCGCACGAGCGTCTCGTCGTAGGGGAACCACCAGGCCGGGCGGCCGAATGACGGATCCCAGGTGACGACCTTCGGCTCGGCGCAGGTGCGCAGCGCGACCGCCCCGCGGGCACGACCGAACCCGGACCCCTTGACGCCGCCCCAGGGCACCTGCGGCGCGGTGCGGGCGACCAGGTGGTCGTTCATCCAGACCATGCCCGCCTGCAGCTCGCGCGCGATGCGCTGCCCCTTGAAGCGGTCCTGCGTCCAGACCGAGGCGCCCAGGCCGAACGGCGACGCATTGGCCAGGCGGATCGCGTCGGCCTCGCTGGATGCCTCGAGCACGGCGAGGATCGGGCCCGGTGCGTGCTCGCGCCAGATGCGCGCCTCCGGCCCGGCGCCGCTGAGCACGACCGGAGCAAAGAAGGCGCCGGGAAGCCCGGGACGGCGCTTGGGGCCGCCGCAGTGGATCGTCGCGCCGTGCGCGACGGCGTCCTCGAGCAGTTCGACGCAGCGGTCCAGCCGGGTCCCGGTCACCAGCGGCCCGACGTCCGTGGACGCGTCGCGCGGGTCGCCGACGCGCAGCGCCTGCGCCGCCTCGACGATCTCGCCGAGGAACTCGTCGGCGACCTTGTGGACGCAGATCGCCCGCGCGACGCTGCCGCTGCACTGCCCGGCGTTCGCGAACGCCGCCCAGGCGATTCCGCGGACCGCCTTGTCGAGGTTGGCGTCGGCCAGGACGAGCGTCGGGTCGTTGCCGCCGAGTTCCAGGACGCTGCGCTTCAGCGCCCGTGCGCAGGCCTCGGCCACGGCGCGCCCGGCGCTCGCGTTGCCGGTGAACCGCACCTGCGCGACCGGTGCGTCCACGAGCCAGCCGCCGACGTCGGCGAAGCCGTGGACCACGCGCAGCAGACCCTCGGGCAGCCCGGCGCGGGCGAAGACGCGGGCGATCCGCTCCGCTGCCAGGACCGCGAACGGGGAGGGCTTCAGCACGACCCCGTTGCCGGCCATCAGCGCGACGGCGACGTCGCCGAGCGGTGTGGCGAACGGCTCCGCGGCGGGGCCGAGGACGGCGACCACGCCGAGCGGCTCGTACGTCCAGCGCCCGCGCTTGAAGGGGTGCTGGGTGCGTGAGAAGCCCAGCGCCTCGCCCGCCAGGATCTCGGGCCCGCGCCGGGCCAGCCACTGCAGGGTCTCGACGGCCGGAAGGATCTCCAGCACCTCGACCTCGGCCCGCGGCCGGCCCTGCTCGCGCGAGATCAGGTCGACCAGCTCGTCGACCTCGTCGATGACCGCCTGGGCGGCGCGCGCCATGTAGCGCGCCCGGTCGGACGTGCGCAGCGCGGCCCACAGGCGCTGCACGTCCGCGGCGCGATCGACTGCCGCCTCCACGTCGCGCTTGTCCGCGCGCGGGACGGAGCCCAGGAGCTCCCCGCCCGAAGGGCTGCGCGACTCGATCGACGGCGGCGTCTCGGTGAGCTGGTCGTCGTCGCTCATACCGCCGTCGATCCTACGCGCCCTGCCCCCGCGCCCGGCGGATCCCGGCGAGCCGCTCGCGCAGCGCGGCCTCGGCGTCGTCGGGCCGGTAGAAGCGCGTGCCGGTGACGGCGTCCGGCAGCAGTTCCTGCTCGCTCAGGTGCCCGGGCCGGCGCTGCGGATCGTCGTACGCGGCGCCCGGCGGCGGTGTTGAGCGCAGGTGGGGCGGGACCGGCTGGGTGCCCTGCTCGCGCACGTGCGCCCGGGCGCGCCCCAGGGCCCAGTACGCCTCCTTGGACTTCGGCGCCAGGGCCAGGTAGATCGCGGCCTGCGCCAGCGCGTGCTGGGCCTCGGGCATGCCGACGCGGTCGACGGCGGCCCCCGCCGCGACGGCGACCGACAGCGCCTGGGGATCGGCGTTGCCGATGTCCTCGCTGGCGAGGATCACCATGCGGCGGGCGATGAACCGCGCGTCCTCGCCGCCCTCCAGCATCACCGCGAGGTAGTAGAGCGAGGCATCCGGGTCCGACCCGCGGGTCGCCTTGATCCAGGCGCTGATCGTGTCGTAGTGCTGGTCGCCGGCGCGGTCGAACCGCAGGGCGCGGCGCTGCAGCGCGTCCTGGGCGGCGTCGAGCGTGACCGTCCCGCCCGCCCCGGCGGTGGCGCAGGCCAGTTCCAGCGCCTGCAGCGCCGTGCGCGCGTCCCCGCCGCTGCGCTCGGCGAGGAAGGTCAGCGCCTCGGGATCGACGGCCGGTGCAGCCTCGACGCCCGTGAGCGCCCGCGTCAGCAGCAGGTGCAGGTCGGCGGGCGTCAGCGCGCGCAGCTCGTACACCTGCGTGCGGGACAGCAGCGCGGGGTTGACCTCGAAGTACGGGTTCTCGGTCGTCGCCCCGATCAGCGTGATCAGGCCCTCCTCGACGGCCGGGAGCAGGACGTCCTGCTGGGCCTTGTTGAAGCGGTGGATCTCGTCGAGGAACAGGATCGTGCGGGTACCGTGCAGGGCGAGGCGCTCCTGGGCCTCGGCGATCGTCGCGCGGACCTCGACGACCCCCGACATGACCGCCGACAGGCTGACGAAGTACGCGCCGATCTGGCCGGCCAGGAGGCGCGCCAGGCTCGTCTTGCCGGTGCCGGGCGGTCCCCATAGCAGGAGCGAGGCGAGGTGGCCCCGTTCGATACTCCTGCGCAGGGGCCCGCGATCTCCGACGAGGTGGACCTGTCCTTCGAATTCGGCCAGCGAGCGTGGGCGCATCCGGGCCGCCAGCGGCTGGCGTTCGGGAGGGGGCTGGAAGAGCGCCTCGGGTCGTGCGCCTCCGGATCGTTTGGCGGGCGGCATCACGGCGATGGTAGCGCGACGGCGCGGTCGCGCGGAGACGGCTACTGGAAGATGCCGAGTCCGGTGAAGGAGACGATGGCCCACGCCGCGAACAGCAGCCCGATCAGTGACCCACCGATGATGGCGATCCGCCGCACGTCGCGCGAGACGTAGGCGTATTCCTCGGTCGCGGCCTGCGCGAGGGTCCCGCCGGGTCGGGGAGTGGCGGTCGCGCGAGTGCGGGCCGCGGTCGCGGCGGCGTCGGCGGCCTTCTCCTGGGCGACGATCTGCGCCTCGAGCTCGGTGGCGCGGACGACCTCGGCGTCGGTCAGCGAATCCGGGCGGACGACCTCGCCCGTCACCACGGGGATCGTGGCTGGGCGCGTGGCAGTCCGCTGGATCGGCGCACGCTGGCCGGGTCGTGTGGTGCTGCCTCGAGCGCGCTTGGCCATGGGTCTGGCGGGGCCTCCGTCGGGATGGTCGAGTCGACGGCGAAGGATAGCACCGGTCGTCGGTTCGGTCCGACGAGCTGGCCGGACCTGCCACCGCCTGGCTGCTAGACTCGCGGTCGCCCACAGGAGGATCCGGATATCGATCTGAACGCGTTCGTCGAGGCGAACCAGGGACCGATCGTCGCCCTGCTCGTCGTCGTTTCCATCGTGCTGCTGGTCGCCATCATCGTGCTGTTGCGCCGAACGAGTCGGCTGTCGGATCGCCTAGCTGGGATCACCCGCGGCGAGAGTGGCAAGAGCTTCGAGGAGATCCTCGAGGCTCACCTCGACAAGGTGTACGCCGTGGCGCGCGAGCTCGACGACGTGTCCGCTCGCACGAAGGTCCTCGAATCCGTCCTGCCGACTGCCTTCCAGCGGGTGGGCCTGGTCCGCTACAACCCGTTCGAGGACACCGGGGGCAACCAGAGCTTCGCGCTGGCGATGCTCGACGCCAACGGCGATGGCTGGATCCTGTCGAGCCTGCATGCCCGTCAGGGCACCCGGTTCTACGCGAAGGCGGTCAAGGCCGGTCGGTCCGAGACCAGCCTGTCGGACGAGGAGCAGGCGGCGATCAAGCAGGCGGTCGCCTGACAGGCTAGCTGACACGGCGGCCGGCGAAGGTGCTGCCATGGCCCCCACGACACAGAAGCTCCGCCCCGTCACTGCCGTGACCAGACCACGCCTCCGGTCGCGTCGCGAACCCGGCCCGCTCGATCAGTTGCCCGCCTGGCGCGAGCTTGTTCCCGTCATGGCGGGCGATCCCGCGACCGCGCCTACCCATGGGCTGGCTGCCCTCCTAAACGGCCTGGATCCTGACCAGCGTCGCGCGGTGACCCATGGGGATGGGCCGATGCTCGTCATCGCGGGGGCGGGGACCGGCAAGACCCAGGTCATCACGCGACGGATCGCGTGGCTCATCGCGACGCGTCGAGCGCGGCCGTCGGAGATCCTGGCACTGACCTTCACGGACAAGGCTGCGGAGGAGATGGCCGTTCGCGTGGATCAGCTCGTCCCGTACGGCTACACGGACACCGCCATCGCCACGTTCCACGCCTTCGGCGACAGCCTCATCCGTGAGTACGCGCTGGAGCTGGGCCTGCCAACGGACGTTCGAGTGCTGGCGCGGCCCGAGGTCGTGATCTTCCTGCGCGAGCACCTCTTCGAGTTCGACCTGGACGCGTATCGTCCGCTGGGCGATCCCACGCGCTTCCTCGCCGCGCTCGCCACGCTGTTCAGTCGATGCAAGGACGAAGACATCAGTCCAGCGGACTACGACGCGCATGCCGCGCGACTTACGTCGGAGGCAGACGCGCTGGCCGAGGCCGCGGGTCTTGATCCGGAGCTGAGCGCCGACGCCTCGTCCGTGGCCGAGGAGGCCGCCGCTCGCCAATCCGAGCTGGCGCGCGCGTTTGCCACGTACCAGCGGCTGATGGCCGCCAACGGGTGCATCGACTTCGGCGATCAGGTCGCGCTCGCCCTCAACCTCGTGCGGACGTCCGCCCAGGCCCGTGCCGCGATCGCCGGCCGCTTCAAGTACGTGCTCGTGGACGAGTTCCAGGACACCAATCGGGCCCAGGCTGAACTCGTGGCGCTCCTCGCCGAACATCATCGGAACGTGACGGTCGTGGGCGACGACGATCAGGCGATCTACGCCTTCCGCGGCGCCGCCGTGGACAACATCCTCGCGTTCCAGGACCGCTACGTCGGTGCCCGGACCGTGGTCCTGCGCCGGAACTACCGCTCGCTCGCGCCAGTGCTCGACGCGGCGTACCGGATGATCCGGTTCAACGACCCGGATCGGCTCGAGGTCCGGACCGGCATCGCCAAGCGCCTTCGCGCCGAACGCCGGGCGCCCGCACCAGACCCGGTCCGCCTTGAGGTCTTCGCGTCGGGTTCCGACGAGGCGGACTGGATCGCGGCGGAGATCGGTCGACGAGTCGCCCGCGGGGCGACGCCACGCGACCATGCGATCCTCGTCCGGGCCAATGGCCACGCGGACCCCATCCTGCGGGCGCTCAATATGGCCGGCGTCCCGTGGCGGTTCTCCGGCACGTCGGGGCTGTACGCCCGCCCCGAGGTGCGGCTCCTGCTCGCGTTCCTGCGGGTCGTGGCGGACCCGGAGTCCAGCGTGGACGTGTATGCGCTCGCGGCATCCGAGTTGTACGCGCTTGGTGGCGAGGACCTGACCGGCATCGTCAACATGGCGCGCCGGCGCAATCGGTCCGTGTGGGCCGTGCTGGTGGAACTCGACGAGCAGCCCGGGATCCTCAGAGTCAGCCCGGAGACGCGAGCCGCGGTGCGTGCGTTCGTCAAGGACCTGCAGGCCTATGCCACAGCCGCGCACGAGCAACCGGCCGGGGAGCTGCTGTATCGGTTCCTGCGGGGCAGCGGGATACTTGCCCGGCTGGCCGCCACGAACTCCGTCGAGGCCGAGGAGGCCCTGGGCAACATCGCCCGCTTCTTCGAGATCGTCCGTGCCCAGTCCGCGATCCTCGCCGACGACCGGGCCGTGTTCGTGGCCCGTCACCTCGAGACGCTGATCGAGGCCGGGGACGACCCGGCCACCGCCGAACTGGATCCCGACACGGACGCCGTCGCGGTCCTGACGGTCCACAAGGCGAAAGGCCTGGAGTTCCCCGTGGTCTTCGTGCCTGGGATGGTCGCCGGTCGGTTCCCGTCCACCGGCCGTGGCGAGACGCTCCCGCTCCCAGCCGGGCTTGGCCGGGGCGCGCCGACCACCCCGGCCTCCGCCCTGGCCGAGGAACGGCGTCTCTGTTATGTGGCGATGACCCGGGCCCGCGACGAGCTCATCCTGTCGCACGCGGCCGACTACGGCGGCGCACGGGCACGACGGGTCTCGCCGTTCGTGTTGGAGGCACTGGACCTGCCTGCGGCGGCCGGTCTGCCCGGAGCAGGGGTCGCTGCCCTGACCGCCGCCGAGCGCCTGGCCGCCTTCGAGTCGCCGCCGCAGCCTTCGGCCATCGCGCGCGGGCCTATCGAGGAGCCACTGTCGCTCAGCTTTTACCAGATCGACGACTACCTGACATGCCCGCTCAAGTACAAGTACGCGCACGTCCTGCGGGTCCCGCTGGCACCGCACCACGCGATCGTCTACGGCGCGGCCCTGCACAAGGCCGTCCAGGTGTTTCACCAGCGTCACGCCAAGGGCCAGGTCATGACCGACGCGGAGTTGGGCGACGTGTTCTCCGCCGCCATGACCAATGAAGGGTTCGTCAGTCGCGAACACGAGGAGGCCCGCCTCGAGTCCGGTCAAGCGGCGCTGCGTCGCTTCCGGGCAGCCCAACTCGAGTCCGGATCGGTCATCCCGACGTACGTCGAGCGGGAGTTCAGCTTCCAGCTGGGTGGCGACCGGGTCCGCGGCCGCTGGGATCGGGTCGATGTGGTCCCGGTCGGTGGCGCGCCCACGAAGGGCAGGCCATCGGTGTCCGCCGGGACTCCCAGCGCCGATGTCGTGTCGCCGACGCTTGAGATGATGGGTCCGGAGCGGGTGACGATCACGGACTACAAGTCGTCGGACGTGCGCGATCCTGTGAAGGCCCGCCAGCGAGCGCGCGACTCGCTGCAACTGCAGATCTACGCGATGGGCTACGAGGCGATGACCGGACGACTCCCGGACACCATCGCCATGCACTTCCTCGGATCCGGCCTCGTCGGTGAGGTCGCGGTCGATCCTAAGCGCCTGGCCAAGGCCCGCGAGAAGATCCAGGTGGCGGCCGCCGGCATGCGCGCCCGCGACTACGCACCCAGGCCGGACTACCTCGCTTGTACCTACTGTGCCTTCCGCGACATCTGCCCATCGAGCGTCGCGCGACGATAGGGCATTCGCCCCAGTCGACGGGACGAGCGATGGCGCCCATCCTCCGGGCTCCTCATCGGGCACCGGTGTCGGGAGTGGGAGACGGGATCGATCATGGCAGCCGACCGGCCTGGCACGCCGGCAGTCGGAACGCGAACGGACTCGACACTCGTCGTGGTCGTGGACTCGGACCGCCGCGAGGTCGCGCGGATCGCGCGCGTCGCCGCCGAGGCTGGACACGCGGTCATCAGCGCGACCGATGGCCGCTCCGCGCTCCGCCAGGTCTTCGAGTCTGGCATCGGGCCCAGCCTCTTGCTCACGGCGATCGAGTTACCCATCATGTCCGGCATCGAACTGGCCGCTCGCATG
Source organism: Candidatus Limnocylindrales bacterium (assembly GCA_046593725.1). Taxonomy (GTDB): domain Bacteria; phylum Chloroflexota; class Limnocylindria; order Limnocylindrales; family CSP1-4; genus SPCO01. The sequence continues at coordinate 44,807 of JBKJQY010000040.1, read as the reverse complement.
ACGGCCGCACGGCCCGGCCTGCGGGTGATCCTCCTGTCGAACGATCCAGCGGCTGTGGATCGCGCCCGCGCCCATCCCGGGTTGGCACACGGCGCGCTGCTGGAGCCGGTCGATGTGTCGGGCTTGCGCATCGCGATGGCGGCAGCGCTGGCGGAGGAGCCGAGGCCCTAGACTCGCTGCTCATGGAAGCGCGCGACCGCCTGATGAATCTGGGCTGCTTCGGCGCGGCCTTCGTGGTGTGGGTCCTGGTGGGGCTCGTCGTGACCACCCAGGACCCTATCAAGGAGCCGGGCGCGGGATTCCTCGGGGCCGTGCTGATGGGACTCGCGGTCGGCCTGACGACGATCCCATTGTTCTGGCTGGCCGTGTTCGCGCGCCACCGGCGGATCGCCTTCAACGGGGACTGGACCCGGGCCATCCGGCGTGGCGCGTGGGTGGGACTCGTCATCACTGTGCTGGTCGTCCTGCGACTCCAGGGCGTCCTTGAACTGCCGATCGCCCTGTTCATGATCGCCCTGATCGTCGTCGCGGAGGCGACCCTCTCCGCCGAGCGCTGACCCACTGGGCCTCCGCGCGAAACGCCGATGCGCGACGGCGGCTACGATCGGGACCGCCCGACCGCCCCCGGAAACTCGGTCGCGACCAGGAGGACCCCGTGTCAACGCTGACCACCACCACGCCGGCCGCGCCGAACGTCGACGCGAAGGCTCGTCTCGCAGCGGCCGTCGAATCCGCCCGCGCCGAGATCCTGGACCTGTCGCACCGGATCCATGCGGACCCGGAACCCGCCTATGAGGAGCATCACGCGGCCGCCTGGGTCGCCGAAGCCCTCACGCGCCACGGATTCCAGGTGGAGGCACCCGCCGGTAGCCTCGCGACCGCCATCCGCGCGGTCAAGCGCGGTGGCCGTGGTGGCGCCGGTCCTCGCATCGGCATCCTCGCCGAGTACGACGCGCTGCCCGGCCTCGGCCATGGCTGCGGACACAACACCATGGCCGCCTCCGGCGTGGGCGCCGCGATCGCCCTGGCCGCGCTCGCGGACGAACTGCCTGGTGAGATCGTGTTCCTGGGTTGTCCGGCTGAAGAGCGCGGCAGCGGCAAGAAGGCGATGATCGAAGATGGGCTGTTCGAGGGCCTGGACGCGGCGCTCCTGTATCACCCCTGCGATCGGAGCCACGCCTACAGCCGGCCGCTCGCGTCGGAGGACGTGGACGTCGTGTTCACCGGCCTCCAGGCTCACGCCTCATCGGATCCCTGGCGGGGCAAGAACGCGCTGGATGCCATGATCCTGCTGTTCTCGTCGGTCGGCCTGTGGCGCCAGCAGCTCATGCCGACCGCTCGTGTCCACGGGATCATCCAGGAAGGCGGGACGGCGGCGAACATCATCCCGGACCGGACACGGGCGTGGTTCATGCTCCGGAGCATCGAACAGCCCTACTACGAGACGATGAAGGCGCAGTTCACGCAGATGTGCAATGCGGCCGCGCTTGCGACCGGCACGACGGTCACCGTCGAGTACTCGGGCGGGGCCAGAACGATGCGCAACAACACGATCCTGGGCCAGCGCTTCCTCGCGAACATGGCCGCCTACGGCATCGAGGACATGGGCGACGACGCCAACGCCGGTAGCACGGACATGGGCAATGTCAGCTGGGTGTGCCCGATGATCCACCCGCACCTCGCGATCGCGCCGGAAGGCACCGCTGGGCACTCCATCCTGTTCCGCGACGCCGCCGCGACGCCGCGAGCGGACGAGGTCACCCTGCTCGCGGCGACGCTCGTCGCCCAGACCGCCTATGACCTGTACGCAGACCCGGCGCTCGTCGAGGCGGCCTGGCGGGAGTTCCGCGAAGGAGCGTGACCGCGAAACCCCCGGTGCTACCATCGCGCTGGCGCGCCCCGCTGGACGATGGCATTCGAACCGGCGGCGCCCCCAGCGAGACGGATCCCGTCCACCCGCGGCGAACCGGTCCGCGGCCGTCTCCCGGAGGTTCCCGTGGCTGAGCGCCCGCAGGACACAGGTCTCGAAAAGGACTTCGCGTCCCATAACGGCTGGGATGCCGAGTTCGAGACCTATGACGACTTCGACCTGCCGACTTACGTCGGTCCGTCCACCTTCATGAAGCTGCCGTGGATCACGGATCCGGACGAACTCCGGCGGCGGAAGGTCGACGTGGCCATCGTAGGGGCACCGTTCGACGACGCGGTCAGCCACCGACCAGGCGCCCGCTTCGGGCCGCGCGCGATCCGCGAGGCGCAGTACACCAGCGGCTCGATCTATTCGTTGCAGCTCGACGTCGACCCGTTCGAGGTCTTGACGGTCGTGGACGCGGGGGACGCCAACATCGTCCCGTCCTGGATCGAACGCAGCCACGCGATGATCTATCGCAAGATCCGCGAGGTCGCCGGGACGGGCGCCATCCCGATCATCCTGGGTGGCGACCACTCGATCACCTGGCCGGCTGCGACGGCCATCGCCGAGACCCGCCGACCGGGGAGCATCGGGATCGTCCACTTCGATGCCCACGCGGACACGGCCGTGGACGGCTGGGGCGTGCTTGCCAGCCACGGGACCCCGATGCGGCGGCTCATCGAATCCGGCGCGGTCAAGGGCAGCAACTTCGTCCAGGTGGGCCTGCGCGGCTACTGGCCGCCCAAGGAGACGTTCGAGTGGATGCAGGAACAGGGCCTGCGCTACCACTTCATGCATGAGATCGAGGATCGGGGCGCCGACGTGGTCATCGCCGACGCCATCGCCGAGGCCCTGGACGGACCTGACTCGATCTATCTCTCGATCGACATCGATGTCATCGACCCCGGCATGGCTCCCGGAACCGGGACGCCCGAGCCCGGCGGCATGCTGACCCGTGAGGTCCTGCGAGCGATCCGCCAGATCGTCGGTTCGGTCGATCTCGCCGGCATGGACATCGTGGAGGTGTCGCCGCCGTACGACCAGGCCGAGACCACCGCGATGGCCGCCAACCGCTGCGCGCTAGAGGCCATCAGCGCCCTGGCGGTCCGCCGCAAGGCCGGCGGTCGCGTGCGCTGGGAGGGCTGAGGTCATCGACCCAGCCACGTCGGCCGCGCTGGCCCGTCTGTACGACCTCGATCTCGCCGAGGATCCGGGCGACCTGGATCTCTACCTGGCCCTCGCCGAGCGGACGGGCGGACCGATCCTGGAGTTGGCGGCGGGCAGTGGCCGCCTGGCCGTCCCGCTGGCGCTCGCCGGGAATCGCGTGGTGGCCGTGGACCTGGATCCGGCCATGCTGGATCGCGGACGCGCCTACGCGGCCCGTGAAGGGGTCCCCGACGACCGGCTCACCTACGTGGAGGCGGATCTTCTGGGACTGCACCTCCCGGACGCGGGTCGCTACGGCTTCACCTTCATCGCCCTCAACTCCCTGATGGTGTTGTCCTCCCGGGATGCTCAGCGGACGGCGTTTCGCGTGATGTCAGAGCATCTCGCGCCCGGCGGGGTGGCCACGGTGGACGTATGGCTGCCCGACGCGGACGACCTGGCCCGCTTCGATGGCCGGATCGTCCTTGAATGGCCGCGCACCGATCCGGAGACCGGTCGTCTCGTGACCAAGGCCGGATCCGCGACCCACGACGCCGCGACGGGCTCGATCTCGCTCACGACCATCTTCGAGGAGGGCGAACAGGGCGGCCCCCCGCACCGCTGGGTCCGCAGCGACCGACTTCGGCTCGTTTCGGCGGACGAGCTGGTGGCCTTCGCCGAGGACGCCGGGCTGGTCGTGGAGGTCCTCGCCGGGGGATACGGGCTGGAACGGCTGGGCCCGGGCAGCGAGCGCGCCGTCCTCGTGGCCGTCAAGCCCTGAGCGGTCGTCTCGGACCCGGGACCTCCGGGTGAGTCAACCGACGAACGGCTGCGTGGTATCGTCGGGCGGATGGCACCGACAGAAGGAACACGGCTGCTCGTCGTCGAGGACGTCCCGCAGGTCGCTCAGTACATCCGGGGGCTGCTGAATTCACAGGCTCACGTGAAGCTGGTGGACGTACTGTCGGACGGAGGCACGGCCCTCGGCCAGATCGCGGAGATGCGCCCGGACGTCGTCCTCGTCGATGCGCTACTCCAGGGCCGGGTCAAGGGTCCCAAGCTCGCCGAACAGATCCACGAGGCCAAGCTCGGCGTCCCGGTCATCATGCTGACGGTCCCCCAGAATCCGGTCGAGATCGACGTCGAGAACGGCGTCCATGGCGTTCTCACGATGCCATTCAGCGGGTTCGACCTGATGAACCGGATCGCGCAGGTCAAGAAGGACTACGCGACGGACCAGGCGACGATGGGGACGCGGATCTTGTCGGTCTTCGCGCCCAAGGGTGGCGTGGGCAAGACGACGATCGCATTCAACCTCGCAGTCGCCATCGGCCAGCTTGGGCAGCGAACCGTGCTCATCGACGGCAGCCTGCAGTTCGGTGACCTGCGCTCGCTCCTGAAGGTCCCATCGGACGCTCCTTCCATCCTGGACCTGCCCACCGACCGCATCGCCGAATCGGACCTGGGCGACGTCCTGTGGCGCGACCCCTCCGGCATCGACATCCTGCTCGCACCACCGCGCATCGAGATGGCCGAGATGATCACGCCGCGCGACCTCGACAAGATCATGTCGCTGCTGCGTCGGGTCTACAGCGTGATCGTCATCGACATGAGCAGCCACCTCAACGACGTCAATCTCGCGTTCCTCGACACGAGCGACACCATCGTCGAGATCGTCACCTATGACTCCACGACGATCCATAACACAGTCGCGATGGCCGACACGTTCCGGGCGATCGGGTATCCCGCGAGCAAGGTCCACTACCTGGTGAATCGCGCCGATTCGTCCGGTGGGATCGATCCGGGCGACCTGGAGCGTGCCCTGGGGCGCGTCCCGGAACACCGGGTCATGTCGGACGGCCTGCTGGTCGTCCAGTCGAACAACGAAGGCGTCCCGTTCGTACTGGCGAGCCCCGCCGCCGCGGTCAGTCAGGACATCCTGCGGACGGCGGAGGAGCTGTTGGGCTCCGCCCGTGTCGCCATCGGAGCCCGCCGCTAGGTCATGTCGGACCCTCGCCCGCTCGGTGTCTTCGATTCTGGGGTGGGCGGACTGACGGTCCTGCGCGAGATCGTCCGACGGTCTCCTCACGAATCCACGGTCTATCTCGGCGACAACGCACGCACGCCCTACGGCACCCGGACGAATGAGGAGGTGCTGGCCTTCTCCACGCAGGCGCTCGATGCGCTCGTGGAACGCGGCGTCAAGGCCATCGTCGTCGCCTGCAATACGTCCACGGCCGTGGGTCTGGCCGCCTACCGTCGCCGCTACGACCTGCCCGTCCTCGGGGTCATCCGCGCTGGGGCCTCGGCGGCGGCTCTCGCGACCCGCGTGCGACGCGTCGGGGTCATCGCCACGCCGGCCACGATCCGGTCGCATGCCTATTTCGAGGCGATCAAGGATGAGAATCCAGCCGTCGAGGTGTACGAGCACGCGACCCCCGCGCTCGTGCCGTTGGTGGAGGCCGGCACGCTGACCGGTCCGCTCGCGGAGGCGGCCGTCGCCGATGCGCTGGCCCCGCTGCTGGGTGGCCCGGATTCGGCCGGCGAGTCCATCTTCCCGAAGCCGCCGGGCGCGACCGTGGACACGCTGCTGTTGGGCTGTACCCACTATCCGTTGCTGCGGTCGCTCATCGCCGCCGCAGTCGGAGACCGGGTCGCGATCGTGGATTCGGCGACCGCGACTGCATCGGCACTCTCCGAGCTCCTGAGCGTCAACGGCATGGAGGCGCCCGGAACGACCCGCGGGACCGCCGCCGATCCCGGCCGCGACGGCCACGAGCGCAACGACGAACGGCTGGGTACCGTGACACACCGCCAGTTGACCACGGGTGATCCGGTCGCCTTCCACGCCCTGGCCGGTCGCCTGTTCGGCTCGGCCTTCCCCGAGGTGGAGCACGTGGATCTCGGGGTGCTGGCGGGATGACCAACGACATCGGGGGGCGTGGAGCCCGGCGAGACGATCGCATCTGGCAGGCCGGCTTCCTCATCGGGTCTGCGCTGGGGGTCGCGGCAACCGTGGCCGGACGACGTGCGGAACGATCGGCGAGGCAGGGTCTCGTGGACTGGCCGGCCGTGGAGCGCACGGCGATCGCCCGCCTCGCCAGCGCCCCGGGGACGTTGTCCGCTGCCGAGTTGCAGTCCGCCGAGCCCGCCTACCTCGCCGCCATGGACCGGATCGTGCCGGCCCTCTCCCGGGCCTTGGGCGCAGAGCTGCCGGGTGTGGTGGAGCGATCCGGGGTCGTGGATCGGGCCGGCTGGGTCCGCGCGAACACCGGCTCCTTCGCGTCCCTCATCGGCAAGCTGGAAGCGGAACTTCTCGACCAGGTCATCCCGCCTGGCGGCGGCCTGGCCAAGGCGTCCATGGCGCTGGCGAACCGCTGGATCACGACCCGGCAACTCGGCTTCCTGCTGGGCTTCATGGGTCAGCGGGTGCTGGGCCAGTACGACCTGGCGCTGCTGTCTGCCGAGGCCGCCCCAGGCCGCCTCCTCTTCGTCGAGGAGAACATCCGCCAGACCGCGCGGACCCTCGGCGTGCCGCTCGAGCCGTTCCGCACGTGGATCGCGCTGCACGAGACGACTCACGCCTTCGAATTCGAGGCGCACCCGTGGCTGCGCCCGTACCTTGCCTCGCGCCTCGAACGCCAGCTGAGCCTGTTCGGCAGGGACGTGAAGGGGATGGGCCGGGACGTTCTGCGGGGTGTTCGTCAAACCCTGCGCGGCGAGACCGATGGCAGTCACTGGATGGAACGGATGATGGGCCCGGAGCAGCGCGCATTGTTCCGCGAGACACAGGCGGTCATGAGCCTTCTGGAGGGCTTCTGCGACTACGTGATGGACGAGGTCGGCAAGGAGCTCGTGCCCGATGTCGCGAACATCAGTGCGCGGTTCCACGAGCGGCGGACCAAGCGCACGCCGTTCGAGCGGGCGATCCTTCGCCTGACCGGCATGGATCTCAAGATGGAGCAGTACAAGAAGGGCGAGCGGTTCGTCCGTGCGATCGCGGAGACCCGCGGACCAGCCGCGCTGGACCGCCTGTGGGATGGACCGGAGACGTTGCCGCGTGACGGCGAGATCGATGATCCGGAGGCATGGATGATTCGAGTCCTGGACCAGCGAGCGGCGGCATGACGGGCGGCACTGGCCCGGCCCGGACGGCCGGGCCCGGGAGCGGTCCCGGCGGGGCGCCTGCGGCGATCGCCCTGAGCCCCATCCTGTCCGCACGCTATCGCTCCCGGGATCTCGAACGCATCCGCGCGGCAGCGCCTGGGGCACGACTCGTCACGGTCTCCATCGAGGGTCTGGCCGACGGACCGCTTGACGATGTGGAGGTCATGCTCCGTGGCTGGCTCACGTCCGACGCGTTCGATCGGCTGTTGGTGCGGGCACCGCATCTGTCGTGGGTCCATTCGGCGACGTCCGGCGTGGATCGTGCCCTCACCCCGGCCTCGCGAGCGCGCGGCCTCGTCGTGACGAATGCGCGCGGGGTCTTCAGTCGGCCGATCGCGGAATACGTCCTGATGATGATCCTGTCGGTGAGCCGCAAGCTGCCGGAGCTCCTCGAACTGCAGCGCGAACGCACATGGCAGCCGCTAGAAGGCGCCGAGCTACGCGACGTGACGGTCGGGATCGTCGGCCTCGGGTCCATCGGGCGGGCGGTGGGAGCCCTGTCGACGGCCTTCGGTTGTCGCGTGGTCGCGGTCCGACGGCGCGCGGAGGCAGGCACCAGGTCGGCGACGGGCGAAGGCGATGACCCGTCGTTCGGCGAGCTTCTGCTCGATCGCGTCGGCGGTCCCGAGAGCCTGCCGGAGCTGCTGGCCGAATCGGACTTCATCGTGCTCGCGGCGCCGCTGACGCCCGAGACGCACGAGATGATCAATGCTCGGACGCTCGCGATGGTCAAGCCCGGGGCGTGGCTGATCAACGTCGCCCGAGGCCGGCTGATCGACGAGCGAGCCCTGCTGCGTGCGCTGCAGGACGGCCCGCTCGGCGGGGCGGTCCTCGATACGTTCCACGACGAGCCGCTGCCTGCGGATTCGCCGTTCTACGACCAGCCGAACGTCATCGTCACGCCGCACACGTCGTGGTCCAGCGGACGCGTCCTGGATCGCAGCGTGGAGTTGTTCTGCGACAACCTGCGCCGGTTCGCGGCAGGCGAGCCGTTGCTCAACGTGGTGGACCCGAGCGCCGGGTACTGATCCCGGCCACAATGCGGCGATGCAGATCGCCATCGTCGGTCTTGCCGGATCGGGCAAGACGACCGTCTTCAACACGCTCACGCGTGGCCATGCCGAGACCGGCGGCTACGGCGGCGTCACCTTGAACGTGGGTGTCGTGAAAGTGCCGGACGCCCGACTCGGGACCCTCGCGGGCATCTACAAGCCCAAGAAGATCGTCCAGGCGGACGTCACCTATGTCGACCTGCCGGCGCCTCCGGCCTCGTCCGAAGGCCACGTCGGCACCGAGGAACTGCCGCCGGACCACCTCGCGCGGCTACGCGACTCCGACGCGCTCCTGCACGTGGTCCGCGCGTTCGAAGACCCGGCCTTCCCACCTGCCGCCGGAAGCGTGGATCCGGTACGCGACATCGAGCAGCTCGACCTCGAATTCATCCTCGCGGACCTGTCGATGACCGATCGTCGCCTGGAGCGACTGGTCGGCAGCGGTCGCCACGGAACGCAAGCGGAACGCGAGGCAGCCGGACGCGAAGAGGTCGTCCTGCGACGTCTCAAGATAGGGCTGGACGCGGGGCGCCCCATCCGTGATCAGGCCCTGGATCAGGACGAGGAGAAGGCCATCCGTGGCTTCCGGTTCCTGACCCAGAAGCCGGTGATGGTGCTGCTCAACGTGGGCGAATCCGATCTGGCCGGTGCGCCGGAGCGAGTGGCCGCACTGGCTGCCGCATACGTCCACGACCACGCCGTGATCGACGCACTTTCCGCGCGGATCGAGATGGAGCTGGGCGAGCTCGAGCCGGACGAAGCCGCGATCTTCATGGAGGAGCTGGGCATCCACGGATCCGGTCTCGATCGGATCATCGCCCTGTCGTACCGGTTGCTCGGCCTGATCTCCTTCCTGACCGCCGGCCCGGACGAATGCCGCGCCTGGCCGATCCCGGAAGGCTCGACCGCCGTCGAGGCAGCCGGGGCGATCCACACGGACCTCGCGAAGGGCTTCATCCGCGCGGAGACCGTCTCCTACGAGGACCTCGTCATGCTCGGCTCCATGGCCGAGGCCCGCAAGCACGGGCGTCTTCGCTCGGAGGGCAAGACCTACAAGGTGCGCGACGGCGACGTGCTGGAGATCCTCTTCAGCCGCTGAGCGCGGCAGGACTCAGTTGGGGAGGCCGTCGGGGTCCAGGTCCGCGTAGATGGTGCGGAACTCGCCTTTGGTCGACCCCTCGTCGTCCTCGTCGTCCTCGTCGTCATCTTCGCCGCGGTCGGCCAGTTCGACCTCGAGCTCGGCGAGGAAGTTGTCCTCCTCTACGGTCGAGACGTTGACGGCCGCCATCAACCGGTCGTCGCTGACGTACACGAAGCCATGTTCGCGTTCAAGCTCGACGGCGATCGCCTCGGCGAGGGTATCGTGGTGGAACTGGTCCTGGATGCGTCGACGGACCTTCTGGACGAGCTCGAAGAACTCCTCGGGCTCCCACTCGGAGTCGCTGGCGACGAGCACGTCCGAATAGACCTCGTTGTCACCTTCATGGAGTTCGTAGAAGAACACGTCGCGCTCCGTCGTTCGGCTGGGCTGGGCGGGCAGTATACGAGTCGTTGTCACCATCAGGGAGTAAGCGCCTTGGCCAAGAGCCATGTCGAGGTCCTGCACCTGGGATCGGCCTGTCGGGATGTCGCCGACGACGATCCGCGCGGGTGGCGGCTGGGTGGCGGCGTGATGTATGCGGCCCTGACGACGGCACGGTTGGGCCTGCGCACAGCGGCGGTGGTCGGGTTGGACGCGGATGCCAGGACGGCTCGTGAGCTGGATCTCCTCCGCGGGGCCGGTGTCGAGATCCTTGAGGTGCCTCTCGCCGAGGGTCCCATCTTCCGCAACCTGGAGACCCCCCAGGGCCGGCTGCAGACGTGCGTGGCGAGCGGGGTGCCGCTGCCGGTCGTGGACCTGCCCGATGCGTGGACGGCGGCGCGAGCGTGGTCGTTCGCGCCGGTCGCCGGGGAGATCCCGGACGATTGGGCCCGGGTCGTCCCAGCGGAGGCGTACGTCGTCGTCGGCTGGCAGGGATTCCTGCGCGACCTCGTGGCGGGTCGGCGGGTCCAGCGAAGCGCACCCCGCGAGATGACGCTCCTGCGCCGCGCGGACCTTGTCGGGGTGAGCCACAACGACGTGGATCCGGCGACATCGCTCGCAGACCTGTGTGCGCTGCTGCGTCCGGGCGCGGGCCTGCTGGTCACCCGTGGCGCGGACGGCGGCCTGCTCATGCGGGTCGGGCAGGGCGGGCCGGGACGAACCGTCCGATATCGCCCGACCCGGGCGATGGAGCAGGACCCGACGGGGGCCGGCGACATATTCCTCGCGGCGCTGGCGGCCAGCGCATTGCGACCGGCGATCGCGGGTCGTCGTCGGTCGCGCCGGCGGCTGGACCTGCGGTTCGCGGCGGCTGCCGGATCCCTGGCGGTGGAAGGACTTGGTCTCGACGCGGTCCCGGATCGCGCGGCCGTGAATGTGCGTCGCGCCCGTGAGACGATCCGGCGCGCGGTCAGCCCGAGCCTGGACCGCCAGGTCGGCGACTACGACGTCGGCATCGCAGACGGAGTGTGATCACGCCGATCAGGTCGTGAGGGCGTCGCCGTCACGCGTGCCAGGCGCCGATCGAGCCGGACCATCCGTCGCCTGAGATCGCGCTCGAGGCCTGGCTCCGGTCGACCGATCCGCCGTCGACGATCCGCCTTCGCAAGGCCGGCAGAGACGATGCGCATCGCGCCCGACAGGTCGTGCAGGTGGTGCTCGTGGAGCTTGGCGAGCTCGATCGCGGCGACGATCGCCGTCCGTCCCGATCCGTCCATGAGGATCGCCCACGAGCGGATCGCCGCGGCGTGGTCGCCCGCCCGTCGCTGGAGCCTGGCCCGCTCGACCGCGATCCGGTCCGTCGTCCACGGTCCCGCCGGGTCCGGTCGCGGGGTGCGCTGCCGGTCCATGACGCGGGCGCCGAAGTCCGGTCGGGCGCGAGGCGACCACCAGTCGGTCCCGCCCGATCCCTCGCGCGACGCCCGGTGGACCAGCGGTAGTGGCATCTCCGCGGCGACGTCGAGGCAGTCGAGCGCCTCTTCAAGCCGATCCTGGCGAGCGTAGGCACGCGCCAGCCCAGCGAGGTCGCCCGGATGCGCATGAGCCCAGGTCCCGCGGTCCCCGAGCCCTCGTTCCAGGTGGCTCACGAGCCAGGCCAACGAGCGGACGTCCTGGTCGTTGTGGCGGACGACGTCGATCAGCGGCTCAGCGGACGCCCCGCGCAGGAACCTGAGGTATCGGCCCGGGATCTCCCGACCGTCGACATCGCCGTGGCGCCGGAGGCCCAGCAGGTCCGTTTCCGCCGTGCGCAGGCGGGCATCCGCCATCCGGTGCCGGAAGAGGCGTCGGACGATCGGGAGCAGATCCAGGTGGCCCGCGTGGATCGGGGCAGGTGAGCCATGGAGCCGGTAGCGCGCGACCAGCAGCGGCCAGTCGAAGCCGCGGCCGTTGTAGGTCACGAGCCAGGCGTCGGCCGGGATGAGCGTCGCCAGCGCCTGCAGCATCGCGGGCTCGTCGGCGTGATCGGGGACGAGCAACTGGACCTGGTGGAAGGCATCGCCGACCCACCAGCCGAGTCCCACGAGGAACGCGACGGTTCCGGCTGCGGTGGCGAGACCGGTCGTCTCGGTGTCGAGGCAGAGGAGCGGCACGTCCGGCGGCGGCTGGCCGGGCAATCGGGCCAGCCGCTCACGATCCACCGGGATGGGCCGAGGCGGGGTCTCGTACCAGACGACGGCCCCGGCAGTCGAGCGACGGACCTGGCCGCCGACGGCCGACGCGAGTCGCTCAGCGAGTGCCGATCCAGACGCGGCCCGAGGCGGCTCGACGTCCACCGCCGCGGTCCCGATGGCGGATCGGTAGCGGGCCAGCCGTCGCGCGAGCAGTGCCTGCTGGTCGATCACGGCACGGTCGCAGCGGGTCGTGGCGCGCCGAGCTCGGCGAGCAACCGCAGGCTGAGTGCACGGGCATCGATCTCGGGTTCCAGACGAGGACCTGTGCAGGCCGGACAGCCCGCATCGCAGCCGCACGAGCGGATGAGGTCGGCGGCCGCTGCGATCAGGTCGTCGTGGCGCTCCCAGAGCCGCTCCGACAGGCCGATACCGCCGGGCACCGACTCGTATAGGTAGATGGTGGGTTCCTCGGCGTGCGGCGAACGGACCTGGGTCACGAGCCCGAGGTCGCGCGGATCCACCATCAGCAGCACGGAGGCGACCGTCTGGATGGCCCGTCCGCAGCCAAGCAACGCGACGTCCAGCTCATCGCGTCGCCAACGATCCCGGACGCCTTCGGCCGTCAGCCAGTACGCGGTCGTCTGCAACTCGATCTCCGGCAGGTGGATCCGGCCCCACCCGAGGTTCTCGTTGGTCACGAATTTCAGCTTCTTGTAGATCGTCGCGAGGCTGGCGACCATGACCTCGCCATGGCGTCGTCTGCCGCTCGGTGATGGAGCTTCCGCGAACACATCCAGGGGCTTGAGGGTCACGGCCCGGTCCGCCTGCGTGTAATGGTCCACGTCGACCCGCTTCACGTAGGCCTTGCGCTCGTCCCAGTCCAGGCGATCGACGTGGAACTGGATCGATTCGTGGAGGTAGATCGCGTCCTCGTGGACCAGGGTCTGGGCCGCGAACAGGTCCACCTCGCCGATGACCCGCGGCCGATCCGGGGTCGTGTCGATGATCACGACGTTCTCCTGGGCCGCCGTGCGCAAGGAGACCGCCGAGGCCGGGAAGTTCTCGCTGGACCAATACCAGCGGCCATCGCCCGCCTGGCGAACCTGGCCGTCCTCCGCGAGGAACGCCAACAGGTCGTCGGTCCCGATGGGCCCGAAGTGGTCGCCCGGTTCGAACGGCAACTCGAACACGGCCGCACGCAGGTGGGCAAGGAGGACGTGCAGGTTGTTTGGATCGACCCGGGCCTCCTCTGGCGAGCCCTCCAACAGGAACGCTGGATGATGGACGACGTACTGGTCGACGGGCGCCGCCGATGCGATGAGGACCGCGACGCTGATGCCCTGGCGGCGTCCCGCACGACCGAACTGCTGCCAGGTTGCTGCCACGGACCCGGGATAGCCGGCCACGATCGAGGCGTCCAGCCGGCCGATATCCACCCCGAGCTCGAGCGCATTGGTCGCGACCACCCCCAGGATCTCGCCGTCGCGGAGACCACGCTCGATCGCCCGTCGTTCCGTAGGCAGGTACCCACCGCGATAGCCACGCAGGCGCGTCCGCGGTCCGAGCCCTTCGCGGAGCGACTCGCGCAATCCAGTCAGGAGCAGCTCCACGGCCACTCGCGACCGCCCGAAGACGATCGTCTGGCGGCCGGCGCGCAGAAATGGCAGTGCCCAGCGCTGGGCGAGTGTCACCGCCGACCCGCGGGCACCGGTCGCCGGGTCCAGCAGGGGCGGGTCGACGAGCAGCACATGCCGTTCACCCGCCGGCGCCCCGGTCCGGTCGATCAGTCGCGACGGCCGACCGGTGAGGCAGTGTGCCAGCTCCGCCGGGTTCCCGATCGTGGCCGAGCAGCAGACGATCACCGGGTAGCTCCCATAGTGCGCGCAGATCCGCAGCAGCCGTCGCAGGACGTTGGCCACGTGCCCACCGAACACGCCGCGGTAGCTGTGCAGCTCGTCGATGACGATGACCTTGAGCTGCTCGAACAGCTGGAACCACTTCGTGTGGTGGGGGAGGATCGCCGCGTGGAGCATGTCCGGGTTGGTCACCACGACCTGCCCGGCGCTTCGGACCGCCGATCGGATGGGAGCGGGCGTATCGCCGTCATACGTGGAGGCCGAGACCGTCAGTCCGGCCGCTGCCGCGAGCGAGGCGAACTCCGTGACCTGATCCTGCCCCAGCGCCTTGGTGGGGAACAGCATGAGCGCCCGCGATGCCGGGTCGTCCACGATCGCCTGGAGGATCGGGAGCGTGTAACACAGGCTCTTGCCCGACGCCGTGGGAGTCACGACCACCACATCCTGGCCAACGTGGACGGCGGTCAGGGCCTCCGCCTGGTGGATGTACGGACGATCGATCCCGCGGCTCGCGAGTCCGGCCACGATGCGCGCGTCCAGCCAGTCCGGGAAGGTCCCATAGATCGCCTCACGGGCCGGGATGACCTCGTGATGGACGACGCCCCTCGCGATGGATGGTTCGGCCAGCAGGTCTGCCAGGACGGCAGGCGTGTCGGCCGGGGCATACAGGCGCACGGTGGCTTCCTCGAGTACAGATAGAACGGCCGTTCGATTGCCGCGATGATAGGCCTACCGTGGCCCCGTCGCGTGACAGCTTCGTTGTCACTGCCGACCCGGGTTGACACGTCAGCGGAGCGTAGCTACGCTCCCCCGGATGACTCGCCAGACCGACTCGCCGCCGCTCCACGACGAGGTGACGGACGCCCCGACCGAACCCGCCGGCACCGGTGGATCCAGGGTGTCGGCGCCGGACCTGACGACCCTCCCGATCGCCGGTATCACAGGCCGACGAGTGGCCATCGCGATGGGCATCCTGCTCGCGGCCTGGATCGTCATGATGTTCGCTCGCCAGGTCGGCGACGCCTCGACTGCTTCGGCCCGGGCGGACGAACTCGTCGTCACCAACGCACAGCAGGCGTCGCGCGCTGCGGCCCTGAGCCGCGAACTGCAGCAGATCCAGCGAGCGAGCTACATCGAACAGGAGGCCCGAGCGTACGGCCTCGGCAAGACGCGTGAGCTCGCCTTCACGCTCGATCCGAACGCGCCACCGCTGCCGCCCGACGCCGCCGGGTCGGCGTCCGTCAGGCTCGGTTCGACCGTCGATGACGGCAGCCCGCTCGATCACTGGCTGACCTTGCTCTTCGGCGCCGGCGGCTGAACGTCGGGCGATCCGCAGATCGCCCTATCGGTCGCGACGCGCGGCGGCTATCCTGTCGCTCCCGGGCCCGCGGCCGGCCCCCATGGAGGCGACGGACCCCGCGATGATCGACATCCCTGTCGAGAACTTCGTCTTCATCGTCTGCACGATCGTCGGTGGTGGTCTGCTGCTGCTGACCGTGCTCCTCGACGACATCCTGGGCGCCGTCTTCGACTTCGATATCGCCGGCACCTCGCTGATGCCGCTGCTCCTGTCGTTCATCGCGATGTTCGGCGTCGGCGGCCTCTTCGCGACCGAGATCCTGGACGTGCATGGCGGCCAGGCCGCGATCGTGGGGACGATCTTCGGTTTGATCGGGATGGGCATCGCCTACGCCCTGTTCTCGATGTTGCGGCGCGCCCAGGCGGACGAGCCGTTCTCGACGAGCGATCTCGTGGGTGACGACGCCTATGTCGCGGTCGCGATCCCCGCTGGCCGCTATGGCAGCGTCCTGGTCAAGAAGGAAGGCCAGACGCACGAGTACAGCGCCACAGCGACCGTGGACATCGCCTCCGGGACCACGGCTCGAGTAGCGGGCGTGGCCGGTGCCGGCCTGATCGTGGTGCCGACCGCGCCAGCCGCACCGGCAGCCGATGTCGCAAGCGAAAGCATCAAGGCAGAAGAGGTGGATCGTGGATCAGCTGTTTGACTTCATCGGCAGCGGTGTGCTGCCGATCTTCTTCATCATCATCGTGGTCGTCCTGATCGTTTCGTACATCGGCAGTCGCTACAAGGTCGCCGGCGCGAACGAAGCCCTGATCGTCTCCGGCCAACGCGACAAGGGCCCGGACGGCAGCAGAAACCTCAAGGTGGTCCGGGGCGGCGGCGTCATCGTCATGCCGCTCATCCACAAGGTCGGCAAGCTCAAGCTGACCGCTCGCCAGATCAACGTGAACCTCGCCGACGCCGTCTCCCGGCAGGGCATCAAGGTCGCGGTACAGGGCGTGGCGACGTTCAAGATCGGTGCCGACGACGAGGCCATCCGGAACGCCGCTGAACGCTTCCTCGAAGCCGACGAGAGTGCCGTCGATTCGATCGTCAAGAACGTCCTGGAGGGCTCACTCCGCTCGATCGTGGGCACGCTGACCATCGAGGAGCTGAACCTCGACCGCCAGAAGTTCCAGCAGGCCGTCCAGGACGCGGCCAAGGGCGACCTGGCGACATCCGGCCTCCAGATCGACTCGTTCACGATCCAGGCGATCCGCGACGAGTCGGGCTACATGGACCTGATCGGGCAGCAGGAGACCGCCCGCCGCGAGCGAGACGCGCGCATGGCGAAGGCGTCTGCGGACCAGGAAGCCGCCGTTCGCGAGGCAGAGGCCGAGCAGATCAAGATCAACGCCCAACGCGACGTGGCACTACGACGGGCCGAGACCGAGACCCAGACGATGGCCGCCCAGGCGCGAGCCGCCCAGGCCGGCCCGCTGGCCGAGGCGGAGGCGACCCAGGAGGTCACCCGCAAGCAGACCGAACTGGCCGAACTGGAAGCGGCGCGCAAGCAGATGGAGCTTCTGACGAGCACCATCCGCCCGGCAGAGGCAGAGGCCGAGGCGCAGATCCGACGTGCCGAAGGCGACAAGGGCGCTCGCATCGCACAGGCGCAGGCGGAGGCGGAACGGGTCAAGTTGGCCGGCTCCGCCGAGGCCGCCGTGACGGTGACCAAGGGCGAAGCCCAGGCCCGCGTCGTCGCGGTCAACGCCGAGGCGGAGGCCAAGCGGACCACCCTTGAAGGCAACGCAGAGGCCGGCATCACCTTCACCAAGGGCGAGGCGGAGGCCAAGGCCCTCGCCCTCCGTGCCGAGGCGTACCGCCAGTTCAACGAGGCGGCCATCATCCAGACCGTCCTGTCGATGCTGCCGGAGATCGTGCGGGCCGCCGCCGAGCCGATGGCCAACATCCAGCAGCTGACCGTCCTCTCGAACGACGGCGCGTCGGACATGGTCAAGAACGTGACGCGCACCGTGACCGAGGCCAACGCGACGGTCTACGGCCTGACCGGCATCGACATCCCGGGCATGCTCAATGACGCTCTCGGCGGCAGCAAGAGCGGGGGCCAGGGTGGGACGACCCCACCGAAGCCCCGCCGTGGCGGTGGTGGCACGGGGTCCGGGGGATCGGGCGCCGGCGGCTCATCGCGCGGCTCGTCAAGCGGCACGGGCACCCCGCCGAGCGCCGGATCCGGCGACACCCCACCGAGCACGCCCAAGGCATCGGCGGCCGCACCGGCGCCGCCCCGCTTCGATACGACCGAGGCCGTGGACGCCGCGATGAAGGGTGCCGAGCGCACGATCCAGGGCGCCACCGGTCCCGCGCCCGCGACGCCACCGTCCATGCCGACGGCGGTACGCACGGATACCGCCTCCGGCCCAGCGATGCCGGCGAGCTCGGCCCTCGCTCGTTCGCAGGTCGCCGGCGTCACCCGCGAGACGACCATCGCCGATGCGGCGACCCGACTCGCGAACGACCTGCAGGCGGTTCCCGGGATCGAGCGGTTCGGGACCCTGCGGCTGGAGGCTCTCGAGACGTCCGGGCCGCGGCCCCTGCGCACCATGTGGCGGGTGGCTCGTGAGGAGCTCGGTGCGTCGTATGGCCAGCTCACGATCGGCGAAGTCATCGACCGGTACGGCGGCGACACGAGTCCCAGCGCGTGACGGGAGACGACGGTCGGCCGTCCCCCTGGGACCGTTCATCAGAGTAGCTCGACCCGGGCGATATCGACGAGGCCCTGACCGTCACGGCCGCGGTCGGTGACGATCGGATCCAGGCGTCGGTCTCCGGCCGCATCGATCCAGAATCGTGGACCCACGGGTCGTCTGCTCAGCGCCAGGCCTGGTTCAGCACCGGCTACAAGAGCGGCAACGTCGCCGACTGCGACACATTCAAGTTGATGTGATCCGTGCGGGCGCTGGCATCGGGCGGGACCCTGCGCTAGCATTGGTCCTCGTGGCGGAGTAGCTCAGTGGTAGAGCAGGGGACTCATAAGCCCTTGGTCGGTGGTTCAAATCCGCCCTCCGCTACCAACATCCACTGATCGAAGGCCCTTCGGTTCGCCGAAGGGCTTCTTGATTCCGCGCGGTTCGAGGGCATCCCGGATGTGCGCTACCAGGGGGATCGACACTTCGTCGACGGCGATCGAGGCGCGACGGCAAGTTCGTCAAGAAGGACTCGTTCTGGAAGATCGTCACCGAGGCGTAGGCACGGAAGCCCGTGAAGGATTTCGAATCCTTCATGTCGGCGGGCATCACCATCCGGGAGTGGGCCGCGTCCGTAAGGAAAACTGGGAGGACAGGACCACCGTCATGGGGTCGTCACAGACCTCGGCGCTATACTCGCGGGACGGCGACATCGGTCGTCGCCCGTCTTGACCCGGAGGCTCGCTCTTGAATCCGAAGTTCTTCAGGAACGGCATCGTGATGCTGCTCCTTGTCGTGGGCACAGCGATGCTGCTGTTCACCTGGATCAGCGCCACGGACGCGGCTCCCACCAGGGGTTATTCCGAATTCCTCAACCAGGTCAACGCCGGCACGATCAAGTCGGTGACCCAGACCGGCGCCAGCCTGGCCGTCGTGACCACCGACTCCCCACCGGTGTCCTACACGGTCGTCGTGCCGAGCATCCTCACCCAGGTCTTCAATGACATGGTCGCCGCCGCTGCCCCGAACACATTGCCGGCTGCCATCTTCAAGGCGGAAGCCGTGCCGGACACGTCGTGGATCAGCCTGATCGCGACGTTCGTCCTGCCGCTCCTGATCATCGGCGGCTTCATCTTCTTCATGATGCGCCAGGCTCAGGGCACCAATAATCAGGCGATGTCGTTCGGCAAGAGCCGCGCCCGGATGTTCCTTGGCAACAAGACGGTCGTCACGTTCAACGACGTGGCCGGCGTGGATGAGGCCAAGATGGAGCTCCAGGAAGTCGTCGAGTTCCTGAAGTACCCGGAGAAGTTCAACTCGCTCGGCGCTCGGATCCCGCGCGGCGTGCTGCTGGTCGGCCCTCCCGGCACCGGCAAGACCCTGATGGCCCGGGCCGTGGCCGGTGAGGCCGGCGTCCCGTTCTTCAGCATCTCCGGTTCGGAGTTCGTAGAGATGTTCGTGGGCGTCGGCGCGAGCCGTGTCCGCGACCTGTTCGATCAGGCCAAGCGCAACTCGCCGTGCATCGTGTTCGTCGACGAGATCGACGCAGTCGGTCGTCAGCGTGGTGCAGGTCTGGGTGGCAGCCATGACGAGCGCGAGCAGACCCTCAACCAGATCCTGGTCGAGATGGACGGCTTCGATACCAACACGAACGTGATCGTCGTCGCCGCCACCAACCGTCCGGACGTCCTGGACCCGGCGCTCCTGCGCCCGGGCCGCTTCGACCGCCAGGTCATCCTGGACCGGCCGGACATGAAGGGCCGCACGGAGATCCTCAAGGTTCACACCAAGGGCAAGCCGCTCGACAAGGGCGTCGAGGTCGAAGGCGTCGCTCGCCAGTCGCCGGGCTTCTCAGGCGCGGATCTCGCCAACCTCGTCAACGAGGCGGCCATCCTGGCCGCGCGTCGCAACAAGAAGGCCATCGGCATGTCCGAGTTCCAGGAGGCCCTGGAGCGGATCGTGGCCGGCCCGGAGCGCAAGTCCAGAGTCATCTCGGATGCGGAGAAGGCGATCATCGCCTACCACGAGGGCGGCCACGCCGTGGTCCAGCGCATCCTGCCCAAGTGCGACCCGGTGGCCAAGGTCACCATCATCAGCCGCGGGATGGCCCTCGGTTACACCATGGCCCTCCCGACGGAGGACCGCTACCTCCAGTCGAAGACCGAATTCGAGGACAAGCTCGCCGGGTTGCTGGCCGGCAATGTCGCCGAACGCCTCATCTTCGGAGACACGACGACCGGCGCCAGCAACGATATCGAGAAGGCGACCGATCTGGCCCGCCGGATGGTCACCGAGTTCGGGATGAGCGACAAGCTAGGGCCGCTGTCCTTCGGGAAGCGTGACGAGATGGTCTTCCTGGGCCGCTCCATGGGTGAGTCACGCGACTACAGCGATGAAGTCGCTCGAACCATCGACGAGGAAGTGCGGGCGATCATCGATCGCGCCTATGAGCGAGCCACGGAGGTCCTCACGGTCCACCATGACAAACTCGTCGCATTGGCTGAGAAGCTGGTCGCCGAGGAGACCGTGGATGCCGAGGGCTTCGAGTCCCTGTTCAGCGATCTCCCGCCGAAACTCGATGTCAACGGCAAGCCACTTCTGTACGGGAACAAGCCGGTCGTCGTGACGCCGGATCCCCAGCCCGCCTGATCGCCAGGCATCCTCTGATACCGCGTACGAGCGGGCCGGTGACGGCCCGCTCGTCACATGCCGGGCGCACGGCACGGATCCACTCGCAACCCTCCCCGAGGTGACCCGATGACCGAGACGACGACCGGCGCCAGTGACATCGAGGCCTATCTCGACGCCACCCGGGACGCCAGGCTCGAGTCGTACAAGGCATTCCTGCGGATCCCGAGCATCTCGGCCATCCCGGCCCATGCCCCGGACTGCCGAGCCGCCGCCCAGTGGCTGGCCGACGCCATGACGACGGCTGGCCTGGAGCATGTCGAGGTCAGCGAGACCGGCGGGCACCCGGTCGTCTACGCGGACTGGCTGCATGCCGAGGGCGCTCCTACCGTGATCGTCTACGGCCACTACGACGTCCAGCCCGTGGACCCGCTGGACCTGTGGATTTCGCCGCCGTTCGAGCCCGTCGTCGTGGGCGACCGGATGCTGGCGCGCGGGGCGGCCGATGACAAGGGCCAGATCCACCTGCACGTGATGGCCGCTGCCGCCCAGCTGGCGACCCGTGGCGGGTTTCCGGTGAATCTCAAGTACATCTTCGAGGGCGAGGAGGAGTCGTCCTCGGTCCACCTCGACAGGTGGCTGGTGGCAAACAAGGAGCGGCTGTCGGCGGACGTCGCGATCATCAGCGACTCGGGCTTCTTCGAGGGGAATCTGCCGGCGATCACGATCGGCCTGCGCGGGATGATGTATGTCCAGGTGGATGTGGTCGGGACGGCCATCGACCTGCACTCCGGGTCGTTCGGCGGTGCCGTACAGAACCCGATCAACGCGCTGGCCCAGATCATCGCGGCGCTCAAGGGCCCGGACGGCCGCATCCGGGTGCCGGGTTTCTACGACGACGTGCAGCCATTGACCGAGGACGAGCGCGCCGAGATCGCGCTCCTGCCGTTCGATGAGGCGAAGTACCAGGCGGACCTGGGCGTGAGTGCGCTGGTCGGCGAGTCCGGGTTCACGACGCTCGAGCGACGTGGCGCTCGGCCGACGCTTGATGTGAACGGGATCTGGGGTGGCTTCGAAGGGGCCGGCGCCAAG
The DNA here is from genome assembly GCA_046593725.1 of Candidatus Limnocylindrales bacterium. Classification (GTDB taxonomy): domain Bacteria; phylum Chloroflexota; class Limnocylindria; order Limnocylindrales; family CSP1-4; genus SPCO01. The sequence goes on along the minus strand of JBKJQY010000040.1, from coordinate 23,271 downwards.
ACGATCATCCCGGCCCACGCCCACGCTAAGATCAGCTGCCGGCTCGTGACGGCCCAGGATCCGGATCGGATCTGCGAGGCGTTCACCGCGTACGTCCATGAGATCGCGCCACCGGGCGTGACCGTGACCGTCCAGAGCCTCGGCGGCGGCCACCCAAGCCTGACCCCGATCGACCATCCCGCGACACAGGCCGTGGCCCGGGCGATCGAGGCGACCTTCGGACAGGCGCCGCTGTACATTCGCGAGGGCGGATCCATCCCGGTCACGGCCAGCTTCGAGTCCATCCTGGGTCTTCCGGTCGTGCTAATGGGCTTCGTGCCGCCGGACGACAACGCGCACGCCCCGAACGAGTCGATGGACCTCAGGAACTATGAGACGGCCATCCGGACCGTGGTCCGGGCGTGGGACGAGCTGGCGGCCTCCGAGCTCTGACCCTTGTAGGGTTTTGGTAGGTCCGGGTGGGTGATTCAGGGCACCCTGAGTGCTAAGGTAGGGTCGATGGCCACTTCCCCGGAGGAACCGACCGCGTGAGCACCGACGCCGCCGAACCGACTGTTGTGAAGCAGGTGACCTGGCGACTGGACACCGATAACGGCAGCATGCAGCCGCGATCTGCGCTGGATGTCCTGGTGGACCTCAACGAGAAGGTCAGCACCGGGAACGTCGGCGAGTACCAGCCGGTCCCTCTTGGCTTCACGCCGTTGGACAAGACCATCGGGACCGGCCTTCGCGCCGGCGAGCTGCTCCTCATCGGCGGTGCCCAGGGCACTGGCAAGACGACGATGGCCCTCCAGATGGCTCGCAACATCGCGTCCGGTGGCCAGGCGAACGTCCTGTACATCTGCTTCGAGCACGACGAGCAGTACCTGCTCAATCGGCTCATCGCGATGGAGTCCGCTCTGGCGCATCTACCCCACAAGACCGGCGCGATCAAGGTCCAGGATGTCCGCAAGGAGATCATGGGGACATGGACGGCCGAAGGGGGAAACGCCGCCCAGCTGGCCAACAACCCGCGTTTGCGCCCGTCGCTCGATCGGATCGCCCGGTACGGCCAGAACCTGTTCCTGATGCGCGGGTCCCAGACAGCCAGCACGGTCGACAACATCCGCAAGCTGGTCCAACAGCACCGGGTCCTGTCCGGCGATCGTCGCCTCGTGGTCTTCGTCGACTACATGCAGAAGGTGCCGCAGATCCCGGAGCCCGAGAACGAGACCGAGAAGGTCACCTACATCGTCAACGGCCTGAAGGACATCGCCCTCGCCGAGGAAGTCCCGATGATCAGCATCGTGGCCGCGGACAAGGAAGGACTCAAGGCATCCCGCCTGCGAAACTTCCACCTGCGTGGCTCGTCCGCCATCAACTACGAAGCGGACATCATCCTGATCCTGAACGAGAAATACCATATCGTCGCCAAGGTCAACATCGAGTTCAACCCCTATCAGGCGCAGCGCTTCCGCGATTGGGTGGTCATCTCGGTCGAGAAGAATCGCGGTGGCCAGGACAACGTGGACCTCGAGTTCGAGAAGCACTTCGAGTTCTCCTGCTTCGACCCGAACGGCCGGACCGTGCAGGAAAAGCTTATCGAGGAACGCCTCTACAACGACTGAGTGGCGGCTGAAGCGACGCCCCACCTGGGCGGGCCGCACCCACGAAGCGGGTCAACCTGGTGACAGGAATGTAACGAGTGAGCGTGGCGAGGCCCGGGATCCAGCCGAGCCTGCAGTCTCGTCATCCGTTCACGAGGCGTTCATCGCCGACGTGCATCTGGTGGATGCGTCCGAGTCGGAGTGGCCTGGCCGCCTCGCGACACGACCCCCTGAATCGCCCGGGGCGATCGTCGGGTTGATCTCTCCGGTCGAGGGGCGGCAGCGCCCGCGCCTCGAGCCGCGCCCGCGTCGCGCCCACCCGTCTAGACTTCGGCGCATGAAGAGTCCCGGACCGTTCCCCGATGTCGTCGAGATCGTCGTGGAGATCCCTCGCGGCAGTCGCAACAAGTACGAATACGACGAGGTCGCCGGCGTCTACCGGCTCGACCGGGTCCTGTCGTCCGCGGTCTTCTACAACTTCGACTACGGCTTCATCGAGGGCACGCGCGCCGGTGACGGCGACCACACCGACGCCCTGCTGATCATCGACGAGCCCACGTTCACCGGCTGCCACGTCTGGGCGCGGCCGATCGGCGGCCTGGAGATGCGCGACGAGAAGGGCTTCGATTTCAAGGTCCTGTGCGTGGCTCTCGGTGATGCCCACCAACAGCACATCGAGCGCCTGGAGCAGGTCCGGCCGCACCGCCTCGTCGAGATCGAGCACTTCTTCCAGACCTACAAAGCGCTCGAGGACAAGACCGTCGAGATGATCGGCTGGCGCGAACGCGAGCGGGCCCTGGAGGTCCTGCGCGCGGACCGGGTCACGTGGCACACCGAGGTCGGTGTGACCGAGGGATCGTGACGGCCGAGTCGGGACCGCGTCGGCGGACCTGGCCTGGGGCCGATGAGCCCGGCCGCCGCCTGTTCATCGCCGCCCCGCTCCCGCCCGGTGCCACGGAGGCTATCGCTGACCTGGTGGACCGCGTCCGCTCGCGCGGCGTCCCCGGCGGCGGACGCGATGTCCGCTGGGTCAGGCTGGATGGCCTCCACCTGACACTTCGATATCTGGGTCCTACCCTGGACCCGCGAGTGGAGCAGGCGCGAGAGGCCGTGCTGGCCGCCGCCCGTGGCGCCGTGGCCTTCGACATCGCGCTCGGTAGCGCGGGGGCCTTCCCGGAAGGCGGCCGGCCCAGGGCCCTCTGGGTGGACGTCCGCGACGGCGTCATGGACCTGACGGATCTGGCTGCCCGCACGGATGTGGCCCTGGTCGCCGCCGGCTGGCCACCCGAGACCCGCCCGTTCAAGGCGCACCTGACCCTGGCGCGCTCGGACGGCGTGCCCGCGGGCCGGGCCATCGCCGAGTCCCTGATCGCCGAGGCGGCCGACCTGCGGATCGTGGCGACGATCGATCGGATCGGCCTGTTCGAGAGCCTGACCGGCGGTGGCCCGGCCCGCTACGAGCCGCTCGAGGTCGTCTCCCTGGCCTGACCGGGCGCTCGGCGTGGGGATCGTGGTTGCACCGAGGGTCCGTCGGGCGGTAGGCTCCCTTCCCGGCATCCGTCACCACCCCTGACGGCCACCGCGCGCAACAGGAGATCGCCATGGCGCCGTCCGATCCTCGTCAGACCAAGTTCGTCCTCGATGAGTCCCGGATCCCTCGGTCCTGGTACAACATCGCGGCGGACCTGCCGGTCGCGCCGTTCCCGCCGCTGCACCCGGGCACCCACCAACCGCTCGGACCGGACGACCTGGCACCGCTGTTCCCGATGGCGCTGATCGGCCAGGAAGTCTCCACGGAGCGTGAGATCGAGATCCCCGACCCGGTCCGGGACGCCTATCGCCTGTATCGTCCCAGCCCGCTGTATCGCGCCCATCGCCTGGAGAAGGCGCTCGATACGCCGGCGCACATCTACTACAAGTACGAGGGCGTCAGCCCGGCCGGCAGCCACAAGCCCAACACGGCGATCCCGCAGGCGTTCTACAACAAGGAAGCCGGCGTCAAGCGCATCGCCACCGAGACCGGCGCCGGCCAGTGGGGATCGGCGATGGCCTTCGCCGGTGCCCTGTTCGGCCTCGAGGTCAAGGTCTACATGGTCCGCGCCAGCTACGACCAGAAGCCATACCGGCGGATCCTCATGGAGACGTACGGCGCCGAGGTCGTCGCCAGTCCGTCCCTGACCACCAACTACGGCCGGACCGTTCTCAGCCAGACGCCGGACAGCCCGGGCTCGCTCGGGATGGCCATCAGCGAGGCGGTCGAGGACGCCGCGACCCGCGACGACACCAAGTACGCGCTCGGCTCCGTGCTGAATCACGTCCTGCTGCACCAGACGGTCATCGGCCAGGAGGCCATCGAGCAGATGGGGATGGCCGGCGAGTCGCCGGACGTCGTGATCGCCTGCACCGGTGGCGGCAGCAACTTTGCCGGCCTGACGTTCCCGTTCCTGGGGCGCAACTTCCGCGACGGCGCGAAGCACCGGATCATCGCCTGCGAGCCGGAAGCGGCTCCGAGCCTGACCCGCGGCGTCTACGCGTACGATTACGGCGACACGGGCCGGATGGCCCCGATCGTGAAGATGCACACCCTCGGTGCCGACTTCATCCCGGAGCCGATCCACGCGGGGGGCCTCCGCTATCACGGCATGTCGCCGCTGGTGAGCCTGCTCAAGGAGCACGACTTCATCGAGGCGCAGAGCGTCCATCAGCGCGCGAGCTTCGCGGCCGGCGTCCAGTTCGCCCGGGCCGAGGGCATCCTGCCTGCGCCGGAACCCACCCATGCCATCAAGGTGGCCATCGACGAGGCGCTCGCCGCGAAGGAAGCCGGCGAGGCCAGGGTCATCCTGTTCAACCTGTGTGGCCACGGCCACTTCGACCTGGCGTCCTACGAGCGCTACCTGGATGGCTCGCTCGAGGACTACGAATATCCGCTCGAAGCGGTCGAGGCGGCCCTGGCGGGCCTCCCGACCATCTGACCCAGCGCCACCGGAAGGTCCTGCATGCCCAAGCTCGCCTGCCGCTCGTGCGGTCGCCAGATCTATACGGTCTCGCCGCTCGAGTCGCTGTTCTCCGAGGAGCGCCGCTGCCCGCGTTGCGGCGCAAACCTGGACACGGAACGCCGGGATGTCGAGCGGCGCGTGATGACGCGTCGTCAGAATCCGCCCGACGATCCCGGTCCGTCGGACGGTGAAGAGCGCCGAGGCGAGGAGCGCCGCAAAGGGCGTCGCCGCGATCGGTCCAGCTAGCCCGGCCGCTGTGCTGCAGCGGGTGGCGTTCCTGGGATTCGGTCTGATCGGTGGGTCGGTGGCGCGCGCCTTGGGTGCAGGCTCGTCCCTGGATCGGCCTCGCCTTGTGGCCTGGACGCCGAGCGGCAGCGGCCCCGGGCAGGCCTTCGCCGGCGGGGTCATCGACGAGGCAGCCGGCTCGCCCGAGGAAGCCATCGCCGACGCGGACCTCGTCGTCCTGGCAGCGCCGCCGATGGACTGTCTCGCGCTGCTGGACGGCCTGGGTGGATCGTGGCGTGGCCGCATGGCGCCCGGCGCCACGGTCACCGATGTCGCAAGCACGAAAGCCGAGATCGTGGCACGGGCTGGATCGCACGGGCTGGCCTTCGTGGGCGGCCACCCGATGGCCGGGCGGGAGGCCGCCGGGTACCCCGCCTCCGAGGCAGGGTTGTTCAGGGACCGCCCGTGGGTCGTCGTGCCGGGCCAGGATGCCACGGAGGCGGACGTGGCGCGTGTGGAGGGGCTGGCGAGAGCCTGCGGCGCGCGGCCGATCGTGATGGACGCGGCCACCCACGATGCCACCGTCGCAGGCATCAGCCATCTGCCGTTGATCCTGGCCGCGGCGCTCGTGGAAGCTGTGGCCGGCGGCGTGGACCGACCTGACCGGCCGTTCATCCCGGGATTGACCGCGAGCGGCTGGCGGGACATGACCCGGCTGGCCCGGGGCGACGTCACGATGGGCGTCGGGATCATGGCCACCAACGCGCCCGCGGTCGCGGCGCGGATCCGCGACCTCCAGGTGGTGCTGGATGCGTGGCTGACGGACCTTGACGGGGCGGCCGGCCCGGATGTCGCCGCTCTCGGGGACCGTCTTGCGGCCGCCCGCGACCGCCTCGGCGGGCTCGACTGATGGAGGAGCACGTCATGGTCGTGCCCCGCGCGGCGTTCGCGGATGGTGCGGCCTGGTACGGCCTGACGACGGACGGACTCGACAGGTTCGCGGACCTCGTCGCGCGCGAGGGGCGCTACGAGCCACGGGCCGCGATGGAGGTCGATCCGACCTACAAGCAGGTCATCCCGTACCTGGTCCTCCGTGACGGATCGCGCTACTTCCTGATGCTTCGGACGCGAGCGGGCGGGGACGCCCGGCTGCACGATCGCTACTCGATCGGGGTCGGCGGGCATCTCAACCCGGGCGACGACGGCCTGGCTGGCGGCCTCGAACGCGAGTGGGCTGAGGAGCTGGATGCCGAGTTCACCCCCGAGTTCCGACTCGTGGCGCTCCTGAACGACGACACGACCGAGGTCGGGGCGGTCCATCTTGGTGCCGTCTACGTGGCGGATGCCGCCGGTCGTCCGGTCGCGATCCGTGAGACCGACAAGCTGTCAGGTGCGTTCGTCGAGCCCGCCCAGGTGGCAGTCGTTGCCGACAAGCTCGAGACGTGGAGCCGCCTGGTATTCGATGCGCTGGAGGCGAGCGGATGATCCGACGGACCCTGGCGACCGCGACTACGCTAGCTGTCTCGGCACTCACGTTGCGGATGGTCTCGGAACGGGCAGCCCGACGGCTGCTGGATGCGCCACGCGTGGGGCCGGACGAAGCGGCACTCGGGCCTGCCCTCGATGCGCTTGGCGGAGAGGTGGTCCGGATCCGCTCCCGCGATGGCCTGCGCCTGTCGGCGCGCTGGCTGCCCGGTGAGGCCGACGGGTCGGACTGGCGTCGCGATCCTCACGAGGCGATCCTGCTGCTACACGGCTATACCGGATCGATCGCGCCCGACCTCGTCGAGTACGGTCCGTTCCTGCGCGCCACCGCCGGCGTGTTGGGACTCGACTTCCGTGGGCACGGCGGTTCGGATCCGGCCGAGACGACGTTCGGGCTACGCGAGGTGGAGGATGTCGCCGGGGCGCTTGCCTGGCTCGGCGCACGTGGCATCAGGACGGTCGCCCTGGCCGGGACGTCGATGGGCGGGATCAGCGCGATCGCATCCGTGGCCGTGCTGGGCGATGGGAGCCTGGCATCGGCCGACGGAGAGCCCGATGTCCCCGATGGCCCGGCGCCGGAGGTCCGACCGCGCATCGTCGCCGTCATTGCCGATTCAGTGGCGTCCGGCGTCGTCGTGCCGGTCGCGTCGCGACTGCCCGGCCCGGCAAGGACGTTCGTTGCGAAGCGGCTGTTCGATGGTGCCGCACGGACCCTGGGCGGCGATCCGCGCGCCACAGACCCGATCAAGGTCATCGGTCTCCTGGAGCCTGTCCCGGTGCTGCTGATCCACGGCGCCTCGGACACGACCGTTCCGCTCGCCGACGGGGAACGCCTGGCCGCCGCGGCCGGCCCGTCGGCGCAGCATTGGGTCGTTCCGGGTGCGGATCACAGCCGAGCCCACGCGACCGACCCGGCGGCCTATGAGGCCCGCGTGACGGGCTTCCTGCGAGATGCCTTTGCCGGGTCGCGAACGGCGATGCCTATAATCGGTGCCACGGGGCCGGTTACGGCTCCCGTCGATCCGGATCCGATGGAGGACTGATGGGCAAGATCCTCATCGTCGACGACGACCCGAACGTCCAGCGACTCCTGCAGTACGCGCTGAAGCAGGAGGGCTACGACGTCTTCATCGCTGCCGACGGCGCCGAGGGATTCCGCCTGTGGGGGACCGAGTCCCCGGACCTGATCCTGCTGGACGTCATGCTGCCCAAGCTCGACGGCTACCAGGTGGCGGCCAAGATCCGTGCCGAGGAAGGCACGACCGCGCACGTCCCGATCATCATGCTGACCGCCGAGCGCGAGGTCGAGCAGAAGGTCCGTGGCCTGCGCGCCGGCGCCGACGACTACCTGATCAAGCCGTTCCATCCCGCTGAACTGCTGGCCCGCATCAAGAGCCTGCTGGCCCGGTTCGCGCCCAAGGACGTGCTGCTCGCCAGGCCGCCACTCGGGCGCCTCCTGTCGTTCTACGGCGCCAAGGGCGGTGTGGGCACCACGACCATCGCGATCAACGCGGCGATCGCCCTGCACCGCGAGCTCGGGCGCAAGGTCTGCCTGGTGGACGGCAACCTCCAGTTCGGCGACCACCGGGTGTTTTTGGACCTGGGCCTGGACCGTAAGAGCATCGTCGACATCGTAACGGCACCGTCGATGGACCAGGACCTCGTGCGCCAGATCCTCGTGAAGCACGACTCGGGCGTGGACCTGTTGCTCGCCCCGCCGTCGCCCGAGACGGCCGAGCTGGTCACGCCGGACCACCTGCCCGTCATCCTGGAGCATCTCCGGGCGATGTACGACTACGTCTTGATCGACATCGACAAGCGGATGGACGACATCAACCTGGCCATCATCGAGGCGAGCGACACGGTCTTCGTGGTCATGACCGCCGATCTGTCGTGCCTCAAGAACGTCCGGCTTGTCCTCGAGACCATCGGACATCTCGGTTACGAGTCGAAGAAGGTCCAGCTCGTGCTGAACCGCTCGAATGCCTTCACGGGCATCAACGTGCGCAACGCCGAGGGCGCGCTGAAGCGGACGATCGACCACCAGATCCTCAACGAGTACCGCGGCGCGATCAGCGCGCTGAACTCGGGCGCGCCGTTCATGTTCACCAAGGCGGATTCGGCCCTGGGCGGCTCGCTGCTCCAGTTCGCGCGGTCCGTGGACAAGCCAGCCACCACGGCTGCGCAGTCCGTCACCGCCCGCTGACCACCGCCCGCTGACCACCCCCCGCGAGTCAGTCTCCCGCGAGGAACGACCGGGCCCGCGCCGGATCCGGGAACGACGACTGGGTCCCCGGACGTAGCCTCGACTGGGCGGACACGGTCGTCGCGATCATGGATGGCGCAGACCCGGACTCCGGCACGTGCTGGGAGTGCGGGTATTCCTATGCGCGAGGGAAGAGGGTGGTGTTGTTCCGGAGCGACTTCCGCGGCTCAGGCGACGAGCACGACATCCCGTACAACGCGATGCTTATCGGCGCGGCGGATGCCCATATCGAACTGGAGCGCGCGACCCTCGACGAGGCCGCCGCCGCCATCCTCTCGACACTCGCGGGACTCGCAGCCGGTGGTCGTAACATCGTTGGCCCCTGAGCGTCTCGATGGGTATGAGACGCCGATCGATGCCTGGCCCCGCCCGAGCGTGCATTCCCACAATCATCGCGATCCTCGCCCTCAGCGTCGCCGGATGCAGGCCCGTCGTGATAGTCCCGCCATCGCCATCGTCTCCGCCGACCGCCGTCCCGGATGGTATGGGCTTCCAGGGCCCGCCGACCGGCGAGATCTGGTTCGGAACGGCGTTCGACACGATGACCTATGCGGTCGAGGACAGAACGGAAATCGTGAGCATCGCTGCGAAGACGGCCGTGGTCGCGACGTTCGACCGGCCCCTCGTTGGGGGAGGGTTCAGGTTCCAGGTGCTGCGCGGATCGGAGATCGTCTACGAGGAAGTGGAACAGGTCGACGTCCCAGATCTCGTGCACACCGGTTTCGTGGTCACGCTGTCGGATCTGGGGCTGACGCCCGGGGCGTACATATTCCGGATGCAGGAAGCGGAGGGACACACGCTCGCCTCTGGGTTACTCACCTTGACTCGATAAGCGGAGGAAAGGTCGGCGGTGAGCGCCGGGTGAGCGCCTCGTAAGGGCCGGGTGACCGGGGTCGCCCAGGATGGCGGGGTGTTGGCCATCGTCCCGTCCGCAACGCTCCTCGGCCTTGAGGGCCGCGCCATTCGCGTCGAGGTCGACGTCGCGCCGGGTCTGCCCGGTTTCACGATCGTCGGTCTTGCGGATACGGCGCTCCAGGAAGCGCGTGAGCGCGTTCGTGGCGCGATCCGGAACGCCGGCTACGTGCACCCCCCACGGCGCATCACGGTCAACCTCGCCCCTGCGGAGCTGCGCAAGGCCGGCTCCAGCCTGGACCTGGCGATGGCGATGGGGATCCTGCTGGGGTCGGAGCAAGTTCGGCCCGGACCGGGTGTCATCGGCCTGATCGGCGAGCTCTCGCTTGGCGCCGAGGTCCGATCCGTCCCGGGGATCCTGCCGATGGCCGCGGCGATGGCCCGGCGCGGCGTCCGTCGGCTGATCGTGCCGGCCGCCGCGGAAGCCGAAGCGCGCCTGGTGGATGGCCTTGACGTCGAGCCAGTCGAGTCGCTGTCGGAAGCCGCCGCCCTCGTGTCGGGCAGTCGCAGGCGACGGACCGTCAGGGTGCGCCCGGATCGCGTCGGCCTGGAGGCACGATCTGACGGAGGGGAGGCACGATCTGACGGAGGGGATGGCGGCCTGGACGCGAGTGATCCCACCGGGTCGGTCGCGTGGATGGACCTCGTGCCGGATCTGGCGGAGGTTCGCGGCCAGGCCGAGGCTCGCCGGGGACTGGAGATCGCCCTCGCTGGAGGGCACGGGTTGCTGCTGATCGGGCCGCCCGGATCCGGCAAGACGCTGATGGCACGGACGGTCCCGGCGCTTCTACCGCCGCTGGACGACGCCGCGGCGATGGCCGTGTCGATCGTGGCCTCGGCAGCTGGTGAGGGACCGCTTGTCGCTCTACGGAGGACGGCGCCGTTTCGAGCACCACATCACACGATCTCGTATGCCGGGATGGTCGGTGGTGGACCGCGGCTGTCGCCGGGTGAGGTCACTCGGGCCGACCACGGCGTACTGTTCCTCGACGAACTCCCGGAGTTCGACCGGGACGTGCTCGAGTCGCTACGACAGCCGCTCGAGGAGGGCCGCGTCGCCATCGCCCGAGCCGGCCGGACCACGTCGTTCCCCGCGCGGTTCCAGCTCATCGCCGCGATGAACCCGTGCCCGTGTGGGTTCGCCGGCTCACCGAGTCATCCATGCACCTGCGCGATGCATGTCCCTGAGCGCTATCAGAAGCGGATCTCCGGACCGCTGCGCGACCGGATCGACCTGTCGATCGCGATGCCGCGTGTGCCACCGGCGGCGCTCGTGGCGTCGGCGCCGGCAGAGGATTCCGCGGCCGTCGCGGCCCGTGTCGCCGCATCCCGGTCGCGCGCCATGGCTCGACAAGATGGACGCCTCAACGGCCGATTGTCGGGTGACGATCTTCGGCTCGTCGCCCGACTGACCGACGCGACGCGTCGTCACGTCGTCTTGCTGGCGAACCTGGAGCGTGCCAGCGGTCGTGGCACAGAGCGGTTGCTTCGGGTCGCCCGGACGATCGCGGATCTCGGAGATGCGGATGTCGTCACCGCTGAGCATCTCGACGAAGCCGCTTGGTATCGGTCCTCCGATCACCGGGCGACTGCGGCCCGGGCCGTCTGATCGTGCTGGGCGTGAGCGCGACGGGGCCGCTGGAGGGGAGTGTGGCAGGGGGGTCGAGCGCCACTCGCGATGCGGAGGCGGCCCGCGAGCGCGACGCGTGGGTGGTCCTCGCCGGAGCCGACGGACTTGGGCCGGTCGGCTTCGCGGCGTTGCTGGCGCGATTCGGGAGTGGCCGCGAGATCCTTCGCGTAGCCACGGAGTCCGGCGGTGTCCGAAGGCTTGCGGCCGTCGCGCCGGAGTTCGATTCGGGCGACGCCCAGACGCAGCGACCGGTCTCGGTCGCCCTCGCCACGGCCATCGCCAAGGCGGCGCTCCAAGGGGATCGAGCGCTGGACAGGGTCCGGGAGGTCGGTCTGACGGTCGTCACCTCGGCGGACGATGCGTATCCGAGTCGCCTTGCGGCGATCGAGCTGCCGCCCCCGCTCCTCTTCGTTCTGGGCGACGTGCAGGCGCTGGAGTCACGCCACGCGATCGCCGTGGTGGGCACGCGCAGGCCCACCGATCAGGGCCGCGCGCTGGCGGCGCGGATCGCGTCAGCCCTCGTCAATGCCGGCGCGAGCGTGGTCTCCGGGCTCGCGGTGGGGATCGACGGCGCCGCGCACGATGCGGCCGTGTCCAGCGGCGGGACCACGGCCGCGGTCATCGGCGGTGGCCACGCAACGCTGTACCCGCGTGCCCACCGGGCACTCGCCGACGCGATCGTGGCGGGTGGGGGAGCCGTCGTCTCGGAGCTCGCACCAGACGTGTCGTCCACCAAGTGGTCGTTCCCGCGTCGGAACCGCGTCATCAGCGGCCTGGCGGACGCGACCGTGGTCGTGGAAGCGCCGGCGCGGAGCGGCGCCCTGATCACGGCGTCGTGGGCGCTGGAGCAGGGCCGTGACTGCTTCCTGGTACCAGGGCCGATCGGGGCCGCCGAGACGGAGGGATGCCTGGCATTCTTGCGTGAGTTCCCGGGTGGAGCCCGGATCGTGGCGGGCATCCCGCAACTGCTCGACGACCTCGGCCTGGCCCACGGGTCCGCCGCGGCGCCGCTGGCACCGGGCACGATCGCCGACCTCGGAGCGACCGCCGGTCGCGTCGCACAGGGCCTGGTGGATGGGCTTGCGACCGTCGATGAGCTCGTCGCGACGACCGGGTTTTCGGTCGCGACCGTGCTTGCCACACTCACCGTCCTGGAGCGCGCCGGCCTCGCGCTTGGCGTCCACGGCCGCTACCGGCCGAGTGGGACGCTCGCCGTCCAGCCGTCCGCAGACCCGCGCCGGCGCCGTCGGCCCCTTGCCCGTTCAGACGACCGGGTGCTACCCTGATCCTCGGAACCCGCCCCAAGTCGGGTGCCTGCACGCCCCTCGGGACCCCACCCGAAGCCGTCGACAGGGAGCGTCTATTGCTGAAGGTCGCCGCCGCGGCGCTGGCCGTCCCGATCGTCATCGTCATCTACGTGTCGTCCGTGCTGCGCGGTCATGCGCTGCTCCGGACAGGACTGGCGATCGGCCTGGGCGCCATCATGGCCGTCGGCGTGGTGTTCGCCGGACAGCCCGCGCGGGTCGCCGCAACGCCACCGAGCCCCATCGTCCCGCTGACCAGCGCTTCATTCGGATCCGTGGTCGCGACGGGTGCTGGGCTGCGCCAGACGATGACCATCACCTTCACCGCCCCGATGGACCCAGCGTCCGTCGACGCACTGACATCGGTGACGCCGGTGACGGAGATGCACTTGAGCTGGGACCCGAGCGGCACGGCGCTGACGATCACTCCCGTCTCAGGCTGGCACGCCGGCACGTACCACACGGTCACGGTCGCCGCTGGCGCCCTCGCGCGCAGCGGTCAACCGTTGCTGACCCCCGTCCGGACCGGGTTCCTGACCCGTGGTCCGGTCACGGTGACGATCGCGGCGACCGAGGCCGTCGGCTCCCGCGTCACAGGCTCGACCGCCTTCGACGTCGCCATCGACCAGCCGGTCGACGCGGCGGCGGCGACCGCTGCGATCCACCTGGTCCCGGCGGTCGCGGGCAGCGTGACCGCCGCCACACCTGGTCCTGATGGGATCAGTCACTTCCGGTTCACGCCGACGGACGGGCTGCGGGCCGACACTCCTTACCGCCTGGTCGTGAGCGGCCTGCTTGACGCAGATGGCGTGGCGATCGCCGACGCATCGCTGCTCGTGCGGACCGTGGACGCGGCATCGGTGACTCGGTTCCGGCCGCGCGCAGACACCCTGGATGTCCCTCGCGATGCGACGCTGTCGGTCCGGTTCAGCGCGACCATGGATCGCGCTTCGACCGCCAAGGCGTTCACGGTCACCGCGAACGGCAAGCCTATCGCGGGCAAGGTGACCTGGGCTGAAGGCGATCGGGTGCTCGTCTTCAAGCCGGCGGCCCTGCTGCCGTATCGGGCTTCGGTGGCGATGACGGTCGCGGTCACGGCTAGAGCCGCTGCTGGGACGACCATCAAGGCCAGCGCGCGCGGTCTCTTCCGGACCGTCCCCAAGCCCGCGGTCGTCGCCCCCGCTTCGAGCGGCTCTGGTGGGTCCGGCGGCGGCTCCGGCGGCGGGTCCGCTGGCGGCGCCGTGGGCGGTGGCAGCTGGGGAGCTGTCGAGACCTACTACCTCGGCCTGATGAACTGCACCCGCACCGGCGGCCTGGTGACCTCGACTGGCGCGTGCAGCAGCCCCGGCGGCCGAGCCGTCGCCGCGTTGAAGCTCGACAGCGGGATCAGCACCAAGGTATCGCGCCCGTATGCCAGGAAGCTCGCCGTGGGCAACGACTGCAGCCACTTCATCGGTGGCAACCCGGGCGATCGCCTGCGCGCCGCCGGCTACACGAGCTATCGCTGGGCCGAGAACCTGGGGTGTCGCTCCGGCACTGCGAAGAGCTCTGTCCTGGGGTCCCACCTGTTCTTCCAGAGCGAGAAGTCAACCAACGGCGGCCACTACGTGAACCTGATGAACGCGCAGTACGACCGCGTCGGGATCGGGGTCTGGGTCTACGCAGGACGAGTCCGCCTGGTGGTCGACTTCTACCACCCCTGACCGGACCATCGGCTGGGTGACGTGCGCGGTGCGTGCAGCCACCATCGGGACGTGATCAGGAATGCGTGCATCCATCTCAATGGCGAGCAGCCGCTTCTGGCGGACCTGTTCGAGTTGCCGGCGACGTCGGACGTGACGCTGCGCTGCACGAACCTGCGCAACATGAACGGCAAGCGTCCTGTCTTCGCGGACGACTCGGCCGGTGTCTTCTTCTTCCCGATGATCCACATCCGCTTCATCGAGATCCCGAACGGCGCGGTCGCGGGCGGAGACTACGACCTGGACCTGCCCATCCCGGTGGGGGTTGCGGCCCAGCTCGGCGATGGGGCTTCGCTCAACGAGCCCGAGCTCGAGCTCGACGAGGACATCGAGATCGATGAGGACTTCCTGCGGCGGGTCCGCGAGGCCGGATAGCACGTAACGCCGGGATACGGGTCCGTGCAGGACCCGGTGCTACACTCCCGGCCGTGCCCAAGAACCTCGTCATCGTCGAATCCCCGGCCAAGGCCCGGACCATCGAGCGCTACCTCGGCGCCGATTACAAGGTCCTTGCCTCCTACGGTCATGTCCGCGACCTCCCCGAGAACCCCGGCAAGGGCAAGTTCGGCGTCGACGTGGACCACGACTTCGCGCCGGAGTACGTCATCACGGAGGATCGGCGCAAGCAGGTCGCCGAGATCACCAAGGCCGCCAGGTCCGCGGACATGGTCTTTCTCGCGACAGACCTCGATCGCGAAGGCGAGGCGATCGCCTGGCATGTCGCCGAAGCGGCCAACATCCCAGCGGAGCGCACCCAGCGGGTGACGTTCTCGGAGATCACCGAACCAGCCATCCGGGAAGCCTTTGCGAACCCGCGCGACATCGACCAGAACCTCGTCGACGCCCAGCAGACGCGCCGGATCGTGGACCGCCTCGTGGGGTACACCCTGAGCCCGCTCCTCGGCAAGAAGGTCCAGCGCGGCCTGTCGGCCGGCCGGGTCCAGTCCGTGGCGGTCCGGCTCGTCGTCGAACGCGAACGCGAGATCAACGCGTTCACCGCTCGCGAGTACTGGTCCATCGAGACGTTGTTGGCCAGTGCCGCCGGCGAGCGGTTCGCAGCCGACCTCGTCCGGATCGACGGCGCGGCACCCGAGATCGGCGACGAGGCGACTTCCGACGTGCACGTGGCCGCGATCCGTGAGCTGCACCCGATCGTCACGAAGGTCGGCACGCGGACCCAGAAGCGCTCGCCGTCGGCACCGTTCACGACGTCCACCCTCCAGCAGGAAGCCAGTCGCAAGCTCGGGTTCAGCCCGAAGCGAACGATGTCCGTGGCGCAGCGCCTATATGAGGGCACGGAGACGCCCCAGGGCCACGTCGGCCTCATCACCTACATGCGAACCGACTCCACGGCCATCGCCGGCATCGCGATGGGCGAGGCGCGCGAGGTCATCGGCGAGCGCTACGGCGAGCCGTACACGATGCCCAAGGGCCGGGTCTACAAGACCAAGGCCAAGGGCGCCCAGGAGGCCCACGAGTCGATCCGACCCACGAGCTTTCGACGCGATCCGGACTCTATGGCGGCCTACCTGAAGCCAGACGAGGCTCGCCTGTACCGACTGATCTGGCAGCGCGCCCTTGCCTCCCAGATGGCACCGAAGGAGCTCGAGACCACGACGATCGAGCTGGCCGATGGCCGCTACGAACTGCGCGCGTCGGCCACGAAGGTGCTGTTCGATGGCTTCGCGATCGTCTATACGGAAGGCCGTGACGACCTGTCCGGCGACGAGGACGATGAGGCGGGTCCCAAGCTGCCCGGCCTGACCGACGGCGCGGTCAGCAGTGTCGAGGACGTCACGCCGACGCAGCATTTCACCGAACCGCCACCGCGTTTCACCGAGGCGACGCTCATCAAGGCGCTCGAGGAGCACGGCATCGGTCGCCCGTCGACCTATGCGGCGACGATCTCGACGATCACGGATCGCGGCTATGTCCGGGTCGAGGAACGACGACTCCATCCGGAGCAGGTCGCGGACGTCGTGACGGACCTGCTGGTGAAGCACTTCGGCGACTACGTTGACGTCGAGTTCACGGCTCGTATGGAAGAAGAGCTCGACGAGATCGCCCAGGGCGAGCGCGGCTGGGTGCCCCTCCTGCGCGCGTTCTACGGACCGCTGCGCGACCGGGTCGCGGAGAAGGACATCGAGATCGGCAACGACGACTACAAGACCGAGGCGACCGACGAGGTGTGCTCCCTGGGCCACCCGATGGTCATCCGGCTCGGGCGGAACGGGCGGTTCCTCGCCTGCACGCTGTACCCGGAGCACAAGGAGACCCGGCCCGTGCCCGGCGATGAACCGCCGCCGCAGCCCGGCACTGGCGAGGTCTGCCCGGAGTGCCAGCTGGGCACACTCGTGAGCAAAAGCGGCCGGTTCGGGCCGTTCGTGGGTTGCGACCGATATCCGGAATGCAAGTTCATCAAGAAGGACGGCCCGCCGCCTCCGCCCCCGCTGCCGTTCGAGGCGATCTGCCCCAAGAACACTGACGGCCACCTGGTCCCGCGTCGCGCGCGGCGCACCGGGAACGTCTTCTGGGGGTGTTCGAACTACCCGAAGTGCGATTACACCTGCAACGACGAGCCGCTTGGCGGGCTGCACGACGCCGACGACGGCCCGATCGCGCGCAAGGGCGAGGGCGCCCTCTGCCTGAAGTGCGGCTCGGCGATCGAGACCGCACCGGGCGCGATCGTGGCTGGCACACGCTACGCCGGTGGGCCGGCGAACCCGGAGGCCATCGCCCGGCCCACCCGGAAGGGCCCTCCCGCGAGGGGTTCCGGCTCGCGGGCCGGGGGCAAGACGCGGACCGGCGGACGGTCGGCGGCTCGCGGCGGCACTCCAAGCCCGAAGCCCGCCGAGCCGACACCCGACGCGTGAGCGAAGTGGGGTCGGACAGCGCGACCGACCCCGCCCTCCGGCGGTTCCTCCGGTCGCTGGAAGCGAAGGACGCCTCGCCACACACGCGACGCTCGTACGCGACGGCCATCGCGGCCTATCTCGACTGGCTTGACGTCCGCGGCGTGGACTGGCGGCGGCCGGCCCGGACGGACCTGCGCGCCTACGTTGCGGCGCTGACACCCGATCACGCCCGCTCGTCCGTGACGCAGCGTCTGGCCGCGATCCGGACGTTCTACCTGTGGGCCGCCCGGGACGGGCTCGTGGACGGCGACCCGTGGGGGTCCGTGGTCCGGCCGCGACCGTCGAGCCGGCTCCCGCGCGTCCTCGAGTTGGAGGACATCCTGCGCATGCTCGCCGTGGTGGACGCCGAGCTGGACGCGAATGGGCAGACGCCGTTGGGACTGGCGCTGGCCTTGCGCGACCGGGCGCTCGTGGAGACCGCGTATGCCGCCGGATTGCGCATCAGCGAGTTGGCGGGTGCGCAGCTGGCCGAACTGGATCTTGCCCGCGGCGAGCTTCGGATCATGGGCAAGGGCCGCAAGGAACGGGTCGGGCTGTTGGGAGCGCCGGCGCTCCGGGCGCTCCGGGCGTACCTGGAGGACGGCCGCCCGGTCCTGCTTGAGCGCCGCGCCGCCGACCGTCTCCTACCAGCCGAGCTGTTTCTGAACCACCTTGGCGACCCGCTTGGGGTACGTGGCCTTCGATATCGGCTGGATCGGATCCGAAGGCTGGCAGGGCTGCCGGCCGGGATCTCGCCGCACACGCTGCGCCACTCGTTCGCGACGCATCTGCTCGACGGCGGAGCGGACCTGCGCGTGGTCCAGGAGTTGCTGGGTCACGAAAACCTGGCTACGACCCAGATCTACACGCACGTGTCGCCGACGCGCCTGCGCGCCGCCTACCGGGACGCGCACCCGCGTGCCCGGCGCGACTCGGCCCCATGAGCGGTCCACAGACCATCGCGCGAGCCGGCCTGATCGTGACGGGGGCCTTCCTGGTGTCGCGGATCCTCGGCTACGTGCGGGTCATCGCGATCTCGGGCGTTGCACCCTCGGCGGAGCTGGACACGTTCTTCATGGCCTTTCGCATCCCGGATCTCATCTTCCAACTGGTCGCGGCCGGGGCCCTGTCCTCGGCGCTGATCCCGATCGTGACCGCGCTGTTCACCGCGAACGAGACGCCGCGGGCCTGGCGGGTCGTCTCGACGGTCATCAACCTCATGCTCATCGCGCTCGCCATCCTGGCCGTGACGATGTTCATCCTCGCCCCCCAGGTCGTAGAGGCGATCACGCCCGGGTTCGGGCCCGCGCAACTGGACCGCACGATCGAATTGACCCGGATCATGCTCCTGAGCCCGGTGTTCCTGGCCCTCGGAGCGGTCGCGACGAGCATCCTCAATGCCGGCAACCGGTTCACGGCAGCCGCCATGGCACCGATCGTCTACAACCTGGCGATCATCGGCGGGGCGGTCCTGTTTGGTCCCACCCTCGGCGTCGAGGGCCTCGCGATCGGCGTCGTCGCAGGGTCCCTGTGCCACCTCCTGGTGCAACTGCGGCCGCTTCTCCGGATCGGCTTCCGCTATCAGCCGAAGATCGAAGCCGACGACCCCGAGGCGCGCCATGCCCTGGCGCTGATGGCGCCTCGGGCGATCGGTCTCGGTTCCACCCAGATCACGTTCATCGTCGTGACCTCACTCGCGACGTTGTTGGGCGCCGGGGCGGTCTCGGACTTCAACTTCGCGTTCGTCCTCCTCCAGATCCCGCTTGGGGTCATCGGCGTGCCGCTGGGGATCGTGGTCCTGCCGACCCTGTCGCGCGAGGCGGCGCTCGGGAACGAGATCGGCTTCGCTTCGCTGCTCACGCGGGCGCTGCGCCTGCTCATCTACGTCATGGTCCCGATCTCCGTCCTGACGGCGATCGCCCGCCAGCCGTTCGTCGAGATCCTGTTCGGGAGCGGCAAGATCTCCCAGGAGAACCTGGACGTGATCGCGCTCACCCTGGCGTACTTCCTGATCGGGCTGACCGCACATGCGCTCATCGCCGTCCTCGCCCGGGCGTTCTACGCGCGTCAGGACACCGTCACGCCGGTCGTCGCGGCCGTCGCCGCCGTCGCCATCAACACGACGCTGGCGGTGATCCTGGTCGGACCGCTCGGGCTCAGCGGGCTCGCCCTCGCGATCGCGATCGCGGCCTGGGCTGAAGCGCTGGGGCTGATCGTCGTCCTCCGCCGCCGCCTGCCGCTGTTCCCGCTGGCCGGGATGGCTCGGGTGGCGCTCGAGTCGCTTGCCGGGAGTGCGGTCGCGGGGGCCGTGGCTTTCGCCACGCTGACGGCGACCGCATCGTGGCTGGGCGCCGACCCGGACTGGTTGACCCTGATCTTCCAGGTGACGCTGGTCGGCATCGCCTTCGGACTGGTCTATGCCGGCATCTCCCTCGCCTTGCGGATCCCCGAACTGCCTACTATCGTCGGGGTCATGGCCGACGTCTTCCGCCGCCCCAGACGCGCATGACGTCGCCGACGGTGGATCCCTTCGCGCCGATCGCCGAACCCGCCACCTGGGACGCGTTCGTGGCGTCCCGAGACCCCGGCTCCTACCTGCAGCTCAGTGGCTGGGCGACGGTCAAGGCCGTGAACGGCTGGCGCACGGTCCGGACCGGCGTCGAGACCGCTGACGGTGGGGTCGGGGCGCAGATCCTGGTCCGGCGACCCGGGGCGATGCCGTGGGCCTTCGCGTATGCGCCTCGCGGTCCGGTCGCTTCGAACTGGACTGCCGAGAGCCTGGGCGCGTTCACGGAGCACGTTCGCGGGGACCTGCGACGGCAGGCCGGACGGGTCGCCACACTTCGGATCGACCCGGAGATCGAGATCGACGGCCCGCTGGACACCGATGGCGCCGCGCGCGCCGCCCTGACCGCAGCCGGCTGGCGACCGGCGACCGCCGTGCAGCCGGCGGCGACCCGAGTCGTGGACCTGCGCCCGGATGAGGAAGCCCTGTGGGGCGCCCTGCGCAAGAAGTGGCGCCAGTACGTCAACAAGGCTCGGTCGGCCGGGATCGTGGTGGTGGACGCTGAGGGCGACCGGCTGGGCGAGTTCTACCGGGTCTACCGCGACACGGCGGATCGCGCCGGGTTCCTCATCCGGACGGAGCAGGCCTACAGGGACGTCTGGGAGGCGTTCCGGCCGGCCGGCAACGCTCGCCTGCTGTTCGCCCAGACGCCCGACGGCGAGCCGCTGGCGACGTTGTTCCTGGTCCGCTGCGGCCCACGCGTCGTGGAGCCGTACGGCGGGATGACCCCGGCGGGCGGCGAGTCCCGGGCGAACTACCTCCTCAAGTGGGAGGCGATCCGCTCGTCACGCGAGGCCGGCGCGACGTCCTACGACCTGTGGGGGCTCGCGACGGGCGGCATCGCGCACTTCAAGGCCGGCTTCGGAGGTCGCGAGGTCGCGTATATCGGCGCCTGGGATCTCGTGCTGGACCGTCTGGGACGGCTGGCGTACGACAGCGGGCAACGCGGGCGCGTGTGGGTCGCTCGTCGACGACGCGGGCTGGACACGAGCGGGAGCGCGGCGGCCTTCGGGGCGAGCGAGTGAGCGAGATCGTCCGAGCCGCGAACGCGCAGGATCTGGCCGAGTGGGACGCGCTGGCGGTCGACGCGCCGGGCGGTCATGTGTACCAGTCCGTGGGGTGGGCCAGGCACCGGGAAGCGTCCGGCTGGCGGCCGCGGTTCCTGATCGCCACGGACGACGCGCCGGTGCTGGCCCTGGAGCGTGACTGGCCGATGGTGGGTGGGTCCAGTGTGTACATCCCGCGCGGACCGGTCTCGGCGGGGGCGGTTGCGGAGGACGCTCCGGCGGTGCTCGCCCGCCGTCTCATCGAGGTCAGCGACGCACTCGCGGCTGACGGCGTGGATGTCGTCGCCGCCGACGCTGAGATCCCGGCCGCCGATGCCGCGTACGGCGACGCGATCCTTGCCGCCGGCTTCGTGCCCATCGAGGAGATCCAGCCGTCACGCCACCGGATCGCGCTGCCATTGGAGCCTGGCGTGGACGAGGCGGCGGTCTTCGGGGCGATCTCGAAGTCGACACGTCAGCGGATCGGCGCCGCGGAGCGTGGTGCTGTCGCCGTCGTTCGTCACGACCGCCGGCAGAGCGGTGGCATCGGCGACGGCTTCGCGCCGCCGACCGAACCCAGCGAGGTCGCGCTTGATCGCTTCTACGGCCTGCTTCGCGAGACCGGCGACCGCAAGCACTTCGGGTTCGGGGCGCGCGAGCGGTTCGTGCCCTGGTGGGTGGCGGCGCTTCGGGCCGGCCACCTCGTCTACCTCGAGGCTCGCGAGGCGTCCGGCGACGGAGCCGTCCTGGCAGGCCTCGTCCTGTACCGGCATGGCGGTCGTCTCTCGACGGTCCACTCGGGCGATCACGAAGCGTCGCGAACGACGCATCCCGGGGCGCTCCACCTGCTGCGCTGGCGGGCGATCCAGCTCGCGATCCGCGAGAGCGCGACGGAGATGGACCTGGGGGGTGTGGACGTGGCCGGCGCTCGGCGCGAACCCGTCGAGGGCGAGCCGATGTTCGGGTTGTACGGGCACAAGCGCTCGTTCGGTGGGCAGTGGGTGGAGTTGACGGGCGCCCACGAGCGGGTCTTCGACGGTCGCGGGTACGCGCTGGGGCGTGCCGCGATGCGCGTACAACGGTTGGCCAGGCGATGACCGAACGGAGGATCACCGAACTGCTTTCGGCGGCTGAACCTACCGACTCCAAGCCGCTCGCCAGTCTCCTTGACCGACTTGGAGTCGACCGGGCCGACGTCGCCAAGATCCCGGTGCGTGGTGTGACGAACGATTCGCGCTCGGTCGTGCCGGGGGGCTTGTTCGTTGCGGTGCCGGGCGCCCACACGGACGGCCACGAGCACATCACGTCCGCTGCGGAGCGCGGGGCCTCCGCCGCTCTCGTGGAGCGGCCCGTCGACGGGACGTCCTTGCCGCAGGTGGTGGTCCCGTCGACGCAGCGCTCGTTGGCCACCGCGGCCGCCTGGTGGTACGGCGACCCCAGCCACGATCTCCTGACGATCGGCATCACCGGGACAGACGGCAAGACCACGACGTCGTACCTGGCCGTGGCCGCCCTTGAGGCCGCCGGGATCCGGGCCGGCATGCTGGGCACGGCCGGGTTGCGCATCGGCAGGATCAGCGAGCCGAATCCGGAACATGCCACGACCCCTGACGCTCCGATCCTCCAGCGAGCGTTGCGTGCCATGGCGACCGCCGGGGACACCGCTGCCGTCGTCGAGACAACGTCGCATGGCCTCGCCCTCGAGCGGGTGGGGGAGGTCGCCTACGACATCGCCATCCTCACCAACGTGACCCACGAGCACCTCGAGTTCCACGGGACGTGGGAGGCATACCGCGACGCCAAGCTGTCGCTGTTCGAGCGACTCGCCGTCACCGCGGCGAACCCGAGGAAGCGGTGGCCGAAGACCGCGATCGTGAACGCCGACGATCCGTCGGCGGAACGGTTCGTCCGGGCGTCGCGAGACGCCGGCGCGACGGTCCTGACCTACGGCACGGATCCGGCCGCCACGGTCCGCGCGACCTCGATCGACGAGGACGAGCACGGTCTCGCCGTCTCCTACGACGCCCCCGGCGGCTCGGCGACCGTCCGACTCGCTCTCGCCGGCCGGTTCAATGCCCACAACGCGCTGGCCGTCGTCGCACTCGGGGAGGCGCTGGGCCTGGATTCTGCTGCGATCCGCGACGGCCTCGCGTCGGTCGTTCGCACCCCCGGCCGGATGGAGCGCGTGGACCTGGGCCAGCCGTTCACGGTGATCGTGGATTACGCCCACAGCCCGGCGTCCCTGCAGACCGTCCTCGACGAGCTCGCGCCGGCGGCCAAGGCGCACGGCGGCGGCGTCATCGTCGTCTTCGGGTCGGCCGGCGAGCGCGACACCGCCAAGCGGCCGCTCATGGGCCGGATCGCCGCCGAACGTGCTCGCTTGGTCATCGTCACGGACGAGGACCCCCGCGGCGAGGACCGTGAGGCCATCGTGGAAGCGATCGCCCAGGGCGCCGAAGCCGCCGGCGCCAGACGTGGCGAGACGCTCCTGCTCATCGCCGATCGCCGCACGGCCATCGAAGCCGCCATCGAAGCCGCTCGTCCCGGCGACATCGTCCTGCTGGCGGGCAAGGGCCACGAACGCTCGATCATCGGCCCGGACGGCCCCGTGCCATGGGA
>JBKJQY010000100.1:0-16676 GCA_046593725.1 Candidatus Limnocylindrales bacterium | reverse complement strand
GTCCCGCGCTGATCCAACGCAGCCAGCAACCGCGGACTCCGACCTTCGTGGGCGGCCAGCTCGCCGGCCCGGCCGATCGCTTCGCCCCCGGCCAGCGCCTCCAGGCAGCCGAGATTGCCGCAGCGGCAGACGACCGAGGGATCGTCCGTGACCTGGATGTGGCCCACGTCGCCCGCGCTGCCCTGCGCGCCGCGATGGAGGTGCCCGTCCGAGATGACACCCGCACCGATGCCCGTCCCGATCTTCACCACGACCACATTGTCGTGCCCGGCCGCGACCCCGGACCGCCACTCCCCGAGC
Organism: Candidatus Limnocylindrales bacterium; assembly: GCA_046593725.1. GTDB lineage: Bacteria > Chloroflexota > Limnocylindria > Limnocylindrales > CSP1-4 > SPCO01. The sequence goes on along the minus strand of JBKJQY010000100.1, from coordinate 16,376 downwards.
GCCAGCACGTTCACGTCGTTGTCCACCCAGACCGGGGCACCGTAACGGGCCGCGAACCGCTCGCGGATGGGGTAGGCGCCCCAGCCGGGCATGATCGGTGGCGAGATGGGCCGCCCGGACTTGAACTCCACCGGTCCCGGCACCCCGATGCCGATCCCCCACAGGCGCCCGGGGAGTGCCTCGGTCGTGCGCAGCAGCGAGTCAACCAGCGCGTCCACGCGATCCAGGCAGCGTTCGGGGCCCGCTTCGATGCGGGCGGGTTCGTCGTGATGGCCCAGGATCCGGCCGTCCAGGGTCGTGACCGCGACATCGATGCTGGTGGCGCCCAGGTCCGCGACGATGACGTAGCCGCCATCGGCCCGGAACGTTAGCTGGCGCGGCGGCCGTCCGCCCGTACTTGGACCGACGTCCCCTTCCGCGACGAGCCCGCGCTCGATGAGCTCGCCGACACGTTGCGCGACGATCGCCCGGCTCAACCCGGTCCGCACGACCAGCTCCGAGCGGGAGTTGGAACGGCCCAGCCTGATCTCGTCCAGGACCGTCACGAGCGCATCCAGCGCTTCGTTCGGCACGGGTCCGTAGCGGCCTGGGCGTTCATCGGCGGTCGAGAGGCTCACGGTCGGGATGCTACACCGTGCCGTCACCCTCGACTACTTTTGCACTTGACAGTGCAAAGTAGGATGAGGAGCAGATAACGTGTCGTACTGTGGTCGGCTGCCCGCCCGCGAGACCCGTTCCCGAATCGTGATGCAACCATCTAGACTGTCTAGACAGCTCGGTACACACGCAAGCAGGGGTGACCAGGGCATGAGGAGGATCGCCGATGTCGGCGCGGCCGTCATCGGCACCGGGTTCATCGGGACCGTCCACGTGGAGGCCCTCCGCCGCATCGGCGTGCAGGTCCGTGGCGTCCTTGGCAGCACCCCGGAACGTGGCGCGGCGCGCGCCGACGCGATGGGTGTACCGCGCGCCTACGACTCGCTGGACGACCTCCTCGCCGATTCGACCATCGACGTCGTCCACGTCACCTCCCCCAATGACCTCCACGTCCCGCAGGCGAAGGCGATCCTCGCGGCCGGTCGCCACGTGATCTGCGAGAAGCCGCTGGCGATGACCGCCGAAGACTCCGCAGAACTGGTCGAGCTGGCCACTGCGTCAGGCCTGGTCAACGCCACCAACTTCAACATCCGCTACTACCCACTCAACCAGCACGCCCGTGAGGTCGTGGCCGGAGGGACGCTGGGCGACGTGCGGCTGGTGACCGGTCGCTACTTCCAGGACTGGCTCCTGCTGGACAGCGACTGGAATTGGCGGCTCCAGCCGGATCGCGGCGGCGCCCTGCGGGCCGTCGGCGACATCGGGTCGCACTGGATGGACCTCATGACGTACGTGACCGGCCAGCACATCAGCGAGGTCATGGCGGACCTGACCACGTTCATCGACACCCGCCACGAGCCCAAGGGCCCGGTCGAGTCCTTCGCCACGGAACGCTCGACCGACACGGTCGCGCGGCCCATCTCCACGGAGGACACCGCGTCCATCCTGCTCCGGTTCGATGGCGGCGCTCGCGGCGTCGTGACCATCTCCCAGATCAGCGCGGGCCGGAAGAACTCCCTGCAATTCGAGATCGACGGATCCGAGGCGGCCTACGCCTGGGACTCCGAACAGCCGGATCAGGCCTGGATCGGTCATCGCGACCGGCCCAACGAGGTCCTGATCCGGAATCCGGCGCTGATGGGTCCAGCGGGTCAGGCGGCTGCCGCCCTGCCCGGTGGACACGTCGAAGGCTTCTTCGACACCTTCTGCGCCCATTTCCGTGCCGTCTACGCGGACGTGGTAGCCGGGGCGGTCTCCTCCCGCCCCGGCTATCCTACGTTCGCCGACGGCCATGACGAGATGCTCGTCGGGGACGCCATCGCCCGTAGCGCCCGGGAGGGGCGCTGGGTGACCGTCGACCGGCCTGCCCCCGTCACGCATCCCGTTCACGCGGAGGCCGCCCGATGAAGCTTGGCCTGCTCACCGCGCCGTTCCCTGCGACACCGCTGGCGGACGTCGTGGACTGGACCGCCGCCAACGGCTTCGAAAGCATCGAGATCGCCTGCTGGCCGCAGGCCTCCGGCCCGACCCGCCGCTACGCAGGCACGTCCCACATCGACGTGGCGAACCTCTCGGCGAGAGCCGCGACGGAGCTGCGCGAGTCGATCGAGGCGAAGGGCCTCCACATCTCAGGTCTCGGCTACTACCCGAACCCGCTCCACCCGGATCCCGCTCATCGCGCCGAGGTCATCGGGCATCTCCAGCAGGTCATCACCGCCGCCGAGAAGATGGATGTCCCGCTCGTGAACACGTTCATGGGAGGCAACGGCGCCCTGAACCACGACGCGAACTGGGCGGAGGCCCTCCGGGTCTGGCCGGACATCGTGTCGTTCGCCCAGAACCTTGGGCGCAGGATCACCATCGAGAACTGCCCGATGCTGTTCAGCTACGACGAATGGCCGGGCGGGCACAACATCGCCACCAACCCGCGGATGTGGCGCCGGATCCTGGAACAGTGGGGCGGCACGATCGGGCTCAACTTCGACCCGTCGCACCTGATCCTCCAGATGATCGACATCCCGCGGTTCATCCGCGAGTTCGGACCGCACATCCTCCACGTCCAGGCCAAGGACCTGATGATCGATCGCGAAGGCCTGTACGAGCAAGGCATCTTCACGAACGGCATCGGCTGGCAGGTCCCGCGCCTACCCGGTCTCGGCGAGGTCGGCTGGAGCCCGCTGTTCGCGGCGCTGTGGCGCGCCGGCTTCGATGGCGACGTGATCATCGAGCACGAGGACCGCGACTTCGAGAAGACTGACGACCTCATCAAGCGCGGGTTCCTGCTGGCCCGCGACGTCCTGCGTCCCTATATCAAGTGAGCGAGATGACCCTGAGCATCGATGGACTGACCGACCATGACATCGCCAAGACGATCGATCATTCGCTGCTCCGCCCCGAGTTGGACGACGCCTTCGTCGAGGACGGCTGCCGCCTGGCGGCCCGCTACGACGTGGCGTCGGTGTGCGTCCGCCCGGCCGATGTCATCCGTGCGCGGGCCATCCTGGGCGGCACGGACGTCGCGGTCGGAACGACGATCGGCTTTCCGCACGGCAACCACCTGACCGCGACCAAGGTGTTCGAAGCCGAGCGCGCACTGGCGGACGGCGCGACCGAGCTCGACATGGTCATCCAGATCGGCGCGCTCAAGGCCGGCCGGGATGCGGACGTCGGGGCGGACATCCGGGCGATCGTGGAGATCGCCCACGCCAGCGGCGCCATCGTCAAGGTCATCTTCGAGAACGCCTACCTGACCGATGCCGAGAAGATCCGGGCCTGCCACTTGACCGAGGCGGCCGGGGCCGAGTTCGTCAAGACGTCCACCGGGTTCGCTCCGACCGGCGCCACCCACGACGACCTGCGGCTGATGCGTGCCAACACCTCGCCGCACGTCCAGGTCAAGGCCGCGGGCGGTGTCCGGACGCTCGATGCGCTGCTCGAGGTCATGGCCCTTGGTGTCACGCGCGTGGGCGCGACGGCGACCGCGACGATCATCGACGACTTCCGGGCGCGCAAGGCAGGCTCCGGGCCGGTGGCCGCCGCCGCCGGCCCTTCCGAGGGCGGCTACTGATGGCGCGCGATGTCCGGATCGGCATGCTTGGGTCCGGGTTCATCGGCGAGTTCCATACCCTGGGCCTGCGCTACGTCCCCAACGTGCAGGTCACGGCCAACTGGGGCGCGGGCCCGGAGCGTCGCGACGCGTTCGCCGCACGGTTCGGGAGCCGGGCGCTGGACTCGATGGAGGCGGTCTGCGCGGATCCCGAGGTGGACCTCGTCGTCGTGTCACTGCCCAACCACCTCCATGTCGAGGCCGTTCGGCTCGCGGCCGCCCACGGCAAGGGTGTGGCCTGCACCAAGCCGCTCGGTCGGAACGCGATCGAAGCGGGCGAGATGCTCCGGTCGGTCGAAGAGGCCGGGGTCTACAACGCGTACCTTGAAAACGTCGTCTTCACCAGCGAGACCGTGCGCATGCACGAGATGATCGAAGCGGGTGCGATCGGTCGGCTGACGACGTTCCGGGCGCGCGAGGGACACAGGGGCCCGCATGCCCAGCACTTCTGGGATGCCGAGCTGGCCGGCGGCGGCGCGCTCCTGGACATGGGCTCGCATGGTGCTGAGGCGGCGCGCTACCTGTTCGGCAAGGACCTCCCGGTCCGCGATGTGTTCGCGTGGGGCGCTACGCTCGTCCACGGCGGCAGGACGACCCTCGAGGACAACGCGGTCATGCTCGTCCGCTTCGCGGACGACCGGGTCGCGACGATGGACGTCTCGTGGTCGTCCAAGGGCGGCCTCGAGAACCGCTTCGAAGCCTACGGCGACGCCGGCCGGATCGTCGAGGACATCGCATCGACGACCCTCCGCGCCTTCATCGAACGGCCGGCCGGCTACATCGGCGAGAAGGTCGATGCCGATACCGGCTGGGTCTTCCCGGTCCCGGATGAGCCGTACGCCCACGGTCACGACGCGATGATGCGCCACCTCGTGGAGACGTTCCGTGACGGCGTCACGCCGCGCGAGACGTTCCGCGACGGCTTCGCCGTCAACGCGATCATCGATGCCGCGTATCGGTCGATGAAGTCGGGGCAGTGGGAAGCCGTCGCGGTGGCAGTCGCGGTGGCGGTCGCATGACGTCTGCCGCGGCGCCCGCCCTGCCTTGGATCCACGAGGCGATCGGCCTGCTGGAACGCCTCGCGGCGACCCAGGCCGAAGCCCTGGAACAGGCCGGCCAGTGGTGTGCGGACGCGATCGGAGCCGACGGCCTGGTCCACCTGTTCGGGACTGGCCACTCGCGCATGCCCGTCGAGGAGATGTTCCCGCGCTACGGCTCGTACCCGGGCTTCAACCCCATCGCCGAGCTGTCCATGACGTTCCACACCCAGGTCGTGGGAGCCAACGGCCAACAGCAGGCGATGTTCATCGAACGGATGCCGGGACTCGCGGAGGTCATCCTCGACAACTTCGCATTCGGCCGCCAGGACGTGCTCATCGTCTTTTCGGCGGGCGGCACCACTGCCGTGCCGGTCGAGATGGCCCGCGGCGGGCGTGCGCGTGGCCTCAAGGTCATCGCCGTCACCTCGGTCGCCCAGTCCCGCTCCAGCGACGTCGACCCGGTCGTGGGCAGCCGTCTGCTCGACGAGGCGGACCTGATCATCGACCTGTGCACGCCCGCGGCCGATGCGCTCATCACCGTCCCCGGCCTGGACACGCCGGTCGGGCCCGGCTCCACGGTCACGGCCGTGGCCATCGTCAACTCCATCAAGGTGCGCACCGCCGAGCTCCTCACGGAGCGTGGTCAGATGCCGCCGGTCATCACCCGGGCCTCGGTCGTAGGCGCCGATCGCTCGCGGGAACTCTTCGATGCAGCCTATCGAGAGCATTCGCGACGTCTCGCGCGTGCCATCGACCGTGGGAGCGGTCGAGGCACGAAGGACACGCGACAGGAGGTGACGCCGACCGCATGATGCGCAGGTTCCCCCGTACGCGGGGGCGGTTACTGTCCATGACACGGCCACGTGGCGTGTCGACCCAACAGGAGGAGAACCTATGAACAAGGGATCGTTCCGAGCGAAGATGCTCGGCGGTCTGGCAGTCGTCGTGGTGATCGCCGCGGCCTGCTCAAGCAGTGGCTCGTCGGCCGCGCCCAGCGGCGCAGCCAAGTCCTACACCATCGGCTTCGCCAACGGCGGCGGCGTCGGCAACGGTTGGCGCGAGTCGTCGATCTGCTCCGCCAAGGTGCAGGCCAAGGCGTCGGGCAAGGTCGGGTCGGTCACGGTCATCAACCACAAGGCGACACCCGCCGAGCAGTTGACCGACATCCGTGACCTGATCGCTGCCAAGGTGGACGCGATCATCATCAACCCGAACGATCCGGACGCGCTCAACCCGGCGATCGATGAGGCCATCAAGGCCGGTATCGTCGTCGTCGCGATCGACGCGTTCGTCACCGCCAAGGGCGCCTACAACCTGTCGAACGACCAGATCCAGTACGCCTACCTTGGCGCCAAGTCCCTGTTCGAGCAGATGGGCAAGAAGGGCGCCGTCGTGTACATGCGCGGGATCGCCGGCCATCCGGCCGACACGGACCGCGATACGGGCTTCAGGAAGGCACTGGCCGAGTTCCCCGACATCACGATCGCCAAGGAAGTCGTCACGGACTGGGATCCCGCGACGGCCGTCACCCAGATCAACGACATCATGACCAGCGGCGTGCCCTTCGACGGGGTCTGGACCTCCGGCGTCGACTCGTCGATCGTCGATGCCATGAAGACCGCAAATCATCCACTCGTGCCGATCGTCGGTGCGGATAATGCGGGCTTCGTGACCCAGCTACTCAACGAGAAGGGCCTCGTCGGCTCGGCCGTGACGAACCCGTCGGCCGTGGCCGGCGCCGGTGTCACTCTCGCCCTGAAGCTTCTCAACGGCGAAAAGGCCGAGACCACCACCCACGTGACCCCGGAACTCTGGGACAACGCGACGGATGCCGGCAAGGCTTCGCTGAAGGCTGCCCAGAACCCCAATCTCCCCAAGCTGTGGCCCCTCGGGCTCACGGTCAAGGACTGGACCACGTACAGCGTGGACGACCTCATCGCGTGCAAGGGTCCGGGCGAGTAAGCCGGACCTCATAGCGAACCCTTCCCGGGGGGACATCGGCTCCGCCGGAGCCCCCCCGGATCCCACCCTCGGCCCACATCGGGAACCTGATGTCCGACTTGCTCCTCGAGGCGACTGGCATCGCAAAACGGTACGGAGCGGTCGCGGCGTTGCGGTCCGCATCCCTTGCCGTCCGCGCGGGCGAGGTCCATGCGCTCATGGGCGCCAATGGCGCGGGCAAGAGCACGCTCGTCAAGATCCTCACCGGCGCGGTACGCGCCGACACCGGCTCGATCGTCATCAATGGCAAGCCATACCTTGCCCACTCCCCCGCCGAAGCTCGACGCGGTGGGGTCGTCTCTGTCTACCAGGAACCGGCACTCGTACCGGACCTGGACATCACGTCCAACCTGCGGCTGACGGGGACGCCGCTGGAGCCCTTCCGACACTGGGTGTCAGAGCTGGGCATCGCGGATCTCGACCTGGCCGACGTCGCCCGCGACCTGCCCCTCGCGACCCTGCGGATCATCGACCTGGCCAGGGCGCTTGCGATCGAACCGCATGTGCTCATGCTTGACGAGATGACTGCGGCCTTGCCCGCCGACCTGACCGAGCGGGTCCTCGAGGTCATCGCCGGCCAGCGGGGCACTGACCGCAGCATCATCTTCATCTCCCATCGGCTCATCGAGATCGCCGCGGTATGCGACCGCGCGACCGTTCTGCGCGAAGGCGAGACCGTCGGCGTCGTGGACGTGACCGAAGGATCGGATGATCGGATCGTGGCCCTCATGCTCGGCGACAGCGCGAAGAACCTCGGGGTCCGCCGCGGTGGCGGGACGGCCGCGGCGCGCGGACCCGACACGGCGCCACCCAGGCTCGCAGCTCGCGGCCTACGAGTCGGGACCCGTCTGAAGGACGTTTCCTTCGAGCTCCGTGCCGGCGAGGTCCTGGGGCTGGTCGCCCTCGAAGGGCAGGGGCAGGATGAATTGTTCGGTGTCCTGGCCGGCTCCTCACGACCGGACGGCGGCGAGTTGCTGGTCGATGGCGAGGCGGTCGCCTTCAAGCATCCAGCCGATGCCATCCGGGCCGGCCTGGTGTACGTCCCGGCGGATCGCGCTGAGGCCCTCCTGATGCAACGGTCCGTGCGCGAGAACATCGCGCTGCCCTTCTCCGCATCCGTCCGGAACTGGGGGGCCATCCCGGTCGGCCGCGAGCAGACCAAGGTCAATACAGCCATCGAGCAGCTCCAGATCGACACGCGAGCGGCCGCCGAGGTCCGACGGCTGTCCGGCGGCAACCAGCAGAAGGTGACCATCGCTCGCTGGGTGGCCGGCGGCGTCCGGACGATGCTCTGCTTCGACCCGACGCGCGGGATCGACATCGGAACAAAGGACCAGATCTACGGCCTCCTGCGCCAGCTCGCAGCCGAAGGTGCTGCGGTCCTGCTCTACACCTCCGAACTCAAGGAGATCCAGCTGGCCTGCGACCGAGCGGTCGTCATCTTCGGAGGCAGGGTCGTCGCCGAGATCGCGGTCGAGGACGCCGACGAAGCGACGCTCCTGCGGGCGGCCTACGACCTGCCGCCCGACGCTCCGATGCCCGAGGAAGTCGCCGCCGGCGTCATCGCGGGCGACCTGCCGCCCGACGTGGCAAGACCTGGGCCGATGGTGTCCGGGTGAGCGCGCTGCTCAGGGCCGAACGAGCAGACCAACGCGAGGCAGTCGGTCGTTGGGCCCGTCGGAACATGTGGACGCTCGGACTCATCGGTCTGCTGGCGGCATTCATCATCGTCACGAGACTCATCCAGTCGAGCTATGGCGCCGCACAGCTCCAGGGCCTCGCGATCGGCGCTCTGCCGCTCGCCATGGCAACTGTCGCCCAGGCGATCGTCGTCATCTCTGGCGGGATCGACCTGTCAGTCGGGTCGATGATGGCGCTCACCAGCGTCACCGCGGCCACCCTGATGAAGGGGCAATCGGAATCCTTCGGAGTCGCTGTCGTCATCGGCGTGCTCCTGCTGGGGATCGGCCTCGGCACCATCAATGGGACGTTGGTCGTGATCACGCGGGTCCCCGATATCGTGGTCACGCTCGCGATGTCATTCGTGTGGGCAGGTGCCGCCCTGCTCGTGCTCAACTCGCCCGGGGGCGGCTCGTCGGAGTGGCTCAAGGGGCTCGTAAACGGTTCGATCCTAAGTGAGTGGGTCCCGCGCGCCTTTGTCACCATGATGGCGGCCGTTGGTGTCATCTGGATCCCGTTGCGTAGATCGACGACCGGGCTCGCGCTCTACGCCATCGGCAGCGATAGACTCGCCGCGTTCCGAAGCGGTGTGGCGATCGGACGGACCCGGATCCTGGCGTATGCGCTGACGGGCCTCTTCTCTGCATTCGGTGGCCTCGCGCTCACCGCGAGCACTGGGAACGCGAGCCCGGTGCCTGGCTCGTACACCCTCCTCGGCGTCGCGGCCGTCGTCCTCGGCGGCGTAAGCTTGGCCGGGGGTCGCGGCGGGATCGCTGGGCCGATCGTGGCCGTCTTCGTGTTGGCGCTGGTGCGCACGGACCTCACGCTCCTTGGTGTCAACTCCAATCTGGCGACCGTCGTCCAGGGCACGATCCTCATCGGCGTGGTTATGTTTGGCAGCTTCCTCACGATGCGGAGGGCCCGATCGTGAGCAGTCAGGCGGAGATGGCCCCCGCTGGCGCGCCGTCCGCGTTCGCTGGCGCGTGGCGCCGGCTCCTGCGCGATCGGCCGCTCATCCCGCTGACCGGCCTGCTCGTACTGCTCGTCGTCGGGCTGGAGATCGTCCATCCGGGGACCATCAGTCCGGCGTGGGTAGGCTCGACGATCCGCGCCGCCGTCCCGCTCGCGCTCCTCGGCGCGAGCCAGACGCTAGCGATGCTGACCGGCGGCATCGATCTCTCGGTCGGCACCGTAGCCTCCATGGCCGCGTTCATCATGGCGACGCAGACAGCCCAGCTCGGCCCCGGGCCAGCCCTGCTGCTGGCCTTCCTCGCGGCCGCTGTGGCCGGGCTCGTGAACGGTATCGGCGTAGGCATCTTCAAGGTGCACCCGCTGATCATGACCCTGGGGCTGGGCCTGGTGATCCTCGGCCTCATGAACGTGTATCAGCTGGTCGTCGTCACGAACGGAACGAACATCCCGGTCGTCATCGACTGGATGGGCTCGGGTACGACCCTTCCCTTCTTGCCGAACAACCTCGTCGTGTTCATACCGATCGCCCTCCTGATCGTCATCGGGCTCCGGTATTCTGGATTCGGGCGGCTCCTCTTTGCGGTGGGCGACAACCCGATCGCGGCGCGACTCTCGGGCGTCCGATCGTGGCAGGTCCTGGTCGGGCTGTACATCGCATCGGCCCTGCTCGCCGCCATCGCCGGCATCCTCATCGCGGGGTTGGTCAAGACCGCGAGCCTGGCCCTGGTCGAACAGTCGCTGCTGCCGTCCGTGGCGGCCGCGGTCATCGGCGGGACGTCCATCATGGGCGGGCGCGGCGGCTATTCCGGCACGATCATCGGCGCGCTCATCCTGACCGTGCTGACGAGCCTGCTCATTGCCCTGCAGATGCCCGAGGCGGTCCGACAGATCCTGTTCGGCGCCATCATCGTCACCGTGGCGGCCGTCTACACGCGGATCGTCGACGTGTCGTGAGCCCCCGCGATCCGACCCAACACCTCGGGATCGACATGGGGGTCACCAACCTCAAGTGGGCGGCCGTCGAACACGACGGCGAGACCTGGCGGATCCTGGATCAAGGCCAGGTCCCGACGCGCTCCAGCGAGGACCCTGAGACGGTCATCGCCCGGATCGGCGACACCGCTCAGATCGCCCTCGGGCGATGGCCGAGGATCGACTCGCTCGGCGTCGGCGTCCCCGGGTTGTACGACCCCGCGGCCGGCACCACGCGGTTCCTCGTTAACATGCCGGGCGACTGGAAGGACCGGCCTGTCGCCCGCCCGGTCTCGGCCGCCCTTGGCATCCCATGTGCGCTGATCAACGACGCCCGCGCCTTCGGTCTGGCCGAGTTGCGGCTCGGGGCGGGGCGCGGCGCGGACTCGATGGTCGGGCTCACCCTGGGGACGGGCGTCGGCGGGGTCATCGCCATCGACGGTCGGGTGGTACTCGGCCACGACGGGACGGCCGGCGAGGTGGGCCACCAGACGATCGACCCGGACGGCCCGATGTGCAACTGCGGCAACCAGGGATGCCTGGAGGCGTTCGCCCGCGCGGACCGGATCGCCACCGCGTGCGGAACGGAGTCGGTCGAAGCGGCCGTGGAGGCGGCACGTCGCGGCGACGCCCGGGCCCTGGACGGATTCGCGAGCGTCGGGCGCTACATCGGCATCGGTATCGCCAACATGATCACGCTCATCTCGCCGGACCGGGTCGTGATCGGTGGCGGGATCGCGGCGTCCGGCGATCTACTGCTGGACCCGATCCGCGCCGAGGTCCGTCGTCGTGTCCAGACCACGTCGCTCGTAGAGGTCGACATCGTCACGGCCGAACTGGGCACCTGGGCTGGGGCGATCGGCGCGGCGGTCCATGGCGCGGAAGCCGCAAGCGCGGCCGGCGCGAGCGCGGCTCCAGCATGACAGAGGCGACGTACCAGCCCCACTACCGCCAGATCGAACAATCCCTGCGCGAGCGGATCTCGACGCTGCGACCGGGCGAGCGACTGCCGTCCGATGCCGAGCTGTGCGTCGAGTTCGGCGTCAGCCGGATGACCGCCCGGAACGCCATGCAGCGCCTGGCCGAGGACGGACTGATCGACCGACAACCGGGTCGTGGCAGTTTCGTCGCAGAGCCGCCGGCGCACCGTCGAGCGAATCGCCTCATGACGTTCACGCAGGAGATGCGTCGGCGCGGGCGCGTCCCGAGTTCGCGGATGCTGACCCGGGTGATCCGCCCGTCCTCAGCCGCGGAGGCGTCGGGCCTGGGGATCCCCCATCGTCAACCGATCGTGCACGTACGCCGGCTGCGCTACGCCGATGACGAGCCGATCGCCATCGAGTCGGCGATCCTCATCGGTGCCTGCGCTGAGGCGGTCATGACCGCCGACCTCGCGCATGGGTCGTTGCACGAGACCCTGGGTCGATCCGGCTACGCCCTGCGCCGAGGGACGGGGACCATCGCGGCCGCAGCGGCCACGGCCGAGGAAGGGCGACTGCTCGGCATCCGGACGGGGGATCCGCTCCTGGTCGAACGCCGCGTCATCATGGATGCCCACGGCAGGCGGATCGAAGCCACGGAGTCGGTCTACCCCGCGGACCGCTACGCCCTCGAGGTGCAGTTCGACGTCGAGGCGCCGGACGTCGAGGCGCCGGACGTCGAGGCGCCGGCCATCAAGGCCGCGGAGGAAATGCGATGAACTCGGATCGCGCGGATGTCGTCGGCAGGTTGGTCCTCGAGGACCGGGTGACGGCCGGCCGCATCGTCGTGCAGGACGGCGTCATCGCGGCGGTCGAGCTCGATGAGGCCGCAGCAGGCGCTCCGGACCCAGGCCCGTTCATCGCGCCGGGCTTCGTGGACGTCCACGTCCATGGCGGCGGCGGCCACGACGCGATGGGCGGTCGCGCAGCCCTGGACGGGATGGCCCGGCATCTCCTCCGCCACGGCGTCACGTCGTTCCTGCCGACCGGCGTATCCGCGCCTCTGGACGACCTGTACCGGTTCGTGGACGAGGTCCGCGACTGGATGCCGGTCGCACCGGCGGATGGGTCGCAGCCCCTCGGGTCGAACCTGGAGGGACCGTGGCTGGCGCAGGCGAAGAAGGGCGCCCACGACCCCACCCTCCTGCGCTCCCCAGCCGACCTGCGGCTCGAGGACCTGGAGGCGCACCTCGATGGACTGCGTCTCGTCACCGTCGCCCCCGAGCTGCCCGGAGCGCTGGAGCTCATCTCGTGGCTACACGCTCGAGGGGTCGCGACATCCATGGGCCACTCGGCGGCCACCTACGAGCAGGCCCAGGCCGGGTATGCGGCCGGCGGGTCGTCCACGACCCATCTCTTCAACGGGATGAGCGGCGCGGATCATCGCGACCCGGGCCTGGCGGTGGCCGCCCTGACGAATGACGACGCCTATGTCGAGCTCATCGCCGACGGCATCCACGTCCACCCCGCCCTGTGGCGACTCATCGCCCGCACGAAGCCCGCGGAACGGCTGCTGCTGATCAGCGACGCGATCCCGCTCGCCGGCATGGGCGACGGACGAGCGACGGTCGGCGGCCTGACGGTGGAGGTCGTCGGTCAGCGCGTGACGCTGGTGGGCACGACGACCCTCGCGGGTTCAGTCATCGCGCTCGACACCGCCGTCCAGAACGTCGTCGCGTCAGGCATCTCCCTGCCGGATGCCGTGGCCGCCGCGACCCGGAACCCCCTGGCGATGCTGGGCATCATGGATCGCGGGCGACTGGCCGTCGGCCAGCGTGCGGACCTCGTGGAGCTGGACGATCAGCTCGCCGTACGTCGGGTGATGCGCTCTGGCTCCTGGATCGCGTAGGCGCGCCGGTCAACTCTTGGCGGCGATCTTCGACTGTGCGGCGGTCCAGTCGGACTTGAACTGGACGATGCCCTTGTCCGTCAGCGGGTGATGGACCATCTGCTGCAGGATCTTGAACGGCAGCGTCGCGATGTGGGCCCCGGCCAGCGCCGCCTGGGTCATGTGGACCGGGTTCCGGATGGAGGCGGCCAGGACCTCGGAATCGATCTCGTGGATCGCGAAGATCTCGGCCAGCTCGCGGATGACGATCATCCCGTCCTGGTTGATGTCGTCCAGACGCCCCACGAACGGCGAGATCAGCGACGCGCCGGCCTTCGCGGCGAGGAGCCCCTGGTTGGCGGTGAAGATCAGCGTGCAGTTGGTCTTGATGCCCTCGTCGGCGAAGCGGCTGATCGCTTCCAGGCCGTTCTCGCTCATGGCGACCTTGACCACGATGTTCGGGGCGAGCGTGGCGAAGTGACGACCCTCTTCCAGCATCCCCTCGACGTCGTCCGAAACGACCTCCGCAGACACCGGTCCGGAGGTGATCTTGCAGACTTCCCTGAGGATGTCGTCGTACGAGCCGCCGACCTTGGCGTACAGGGACGGGTTGGTCGTCACGCCATCGAGGACGCCCCACCGTGCGACGGTCCGGATCTCTTCGATGTCAGCGGTGTCCAGGAAGATCTTCATGTGGGCGGGCTCCATGGTGTGGGACGTCTCGCTGAGTCTACGACGGGCGAGCGTGGACGACGTTCAGAAGGTGTCGGCGATGCTCCGCAGCAAGGTGGTCAACGGACCGATGGCGAGTACCGCGACGACCGAAACGAGCACCAGCAGGAGATAGCCGGCCAGGCGTTCGCCGTTGCGCAGCAGGAGCGCAGGAAGGGCCAGTCCCAGGACAGCCTCGAGGGCCAAAACGGCTGCCCCGGGATCCGTGGGGATCTGGTCGGGGTGCGACCAGCGTGAGGCCCCGAAGACGAGTCCCTCAGCGATGAACGCCGCCCCCAGCAGGGCGACCGCTGCCGCTCGCGGCCAGCCGTGGCCATGGCGCCATGTGCCGCCGGCGAGGCCGAGAGCGGGTCCCGCGATCAGCGCGACCGCCCCCCAGACCATGGCCGCGTGCGACGCGCCGATGGCCCGGAAACCATCGCCGAGCAGCCCGATGAGGAGGTAGTAGGCCGCGACGGCCGAGAGCAGGCCGATGAGTCCGCGCAGGGCGCCGGTCGGGATCGTCCGGGCGATGGAACCCAGAACGAAGGCGACAACAAGCCACGCGCCGATCGCGTTGACCGGGATGAAGGCCGTCCACGGGAACCCGAGTTGGTCTGTCCACCATGAGGCCGCGCCCAGCACGGCCCCGCCGAGGATGGAGGCGCCGAATCCGCCGAGGACTCGACTGCGGAACGGCGGCGCGATCGCGACGTCAGGCGCTGGGGACTGACTCAACGGCGTCGGGTGACGCGACGGACGGAGCCGCGGAGGCGGGCGACTCCATCGGGCGCGCCTTGAACGACGGCTCGCGGCCGTCGCGAACGGCGATCGCGGCTTCCACGAACCCGTCGAACAGCGGGTGCGGGCGTTCCGGGCGGCTCTTGAACTCCGGGTGGAACTGGCTCGCCACGAACCACGGGTGGTCCTTGAGCTCGACGATCTCCACGAGACGACCGTCAGGCGACTGGCCGGACAGGATCATGCCGGTCTCTATCAGGGTCTGGCGGTAGGGTTTGTTCAGCACGAAGCGGTGGCGATGGCGCTCGTAGATGACTTCCTGGCCATAGGCCGCTGCGGCCTTCGAGCCCGGCGTGAGCTTGGCCGGATAGAGCCCCAGGCGCATCGTGCCGCCCTTGTCCTCCAGCTCGCGCTGGTCCGGCATGAAGTCGATGACGGGGTGCTCCGTGAACATGTCGAATTCGGTGGAGTTGGCGTCCGAGGAGCCCACCACCTCGCGAGCGAATTCGATGACGGCGCACTGGAGGCCCAGGCACAGGCCGAGATACGGGATGCGCCGTTCGCGGGCGTAGTGGGCGGCGAGGACCTTGCCCTCGATCCCGCGATGGCCGAAGCCGCCGGGGACCAGCACCGCGGCCGAGCCATCGAGCCGCTCGCCGACGTTCTCGGCGGTCAGCGTCTCCGAGTCGACCCAGCGGATCTTGGCGTCCACCTCGTGCGCCCAGGCCGCGTGGCGGAGCGCTTCCGTGACGGACAGGTAGGCATCCGGCAGCTCGATGTACTTGCCGACGAGCGCGACCTCCAGGATCGGCTTGGGCGCTTTGATCCGGGCGACGAGTTCGCGCCACGAGTCGAGATCCGGCTTGACCTCGGGATCGCCCAGGCCCAGTTCGCGCACGACGAGCTTGCCCAGGCCGGCAGCCTCGAACAGCAGCGGGACCTCGTAGATCGTGTCGGCGGTCTCGGCCGGGATGACCGCGTCCGACGCGACGTCCGTGAACAACGCGATCTTCTCGCGGATCTCGTCGCTGACCGGGTGATCGCTGCGCAGCACGATGACGTCCGGCTGGATGCCGATGCCGCGCAGTTCCTTGACCGAGTGCTGGGTGGGCTTCGTCTTGAGTTCGCCCGTGGCGGCCAGTGCGGGGAGCAACGTCACATGGACATACAGGACGTTGGAGCGGCCGACATCCTTGCGCATCTGGCGGATGGCTTCAAGGAACGGCAGGCTCTCGATGTCGCCGACGGTCCCGCCGACTTCGACGATCAGGACGTCCGGATCGCCGTCGCGAGCGACGCGTCCGATCCGTTCCTTGATCTCGTTGGTGATGTGCGGGATGACCTGGACCGTGCCGCCGAGATAGTCGCCGCGACGCTCCTTGGCGATGACCGCCTGGTAGATCCGGCCGGTCGTGACGTTGGATCCCTGGGACAGGTTCTCGTCGATGAAGCGCTCGTAGTGGCCCAGGTCCAGGTCCGTCTCGGCGCCGTCGTCGGTGACGAAGACCTCGCCGTGCTGGTAGGGGCTCATCGTGCCCGGATCCACGTTGATATACGGATCGAGCTTCAGGATGGAGACCTTGAGGCCACGGGCCTTGAGCAGCCGTCCGACGCTGGCGGCGGTGATGCCTTTGCCAAGAGAGGAGGTCACGCCTCCAGTCACAAAGACATACTTCGCCATGGGTCGGGGGTCCTCCGGGGGTTTTACTGATGCTACCGGATGACGGCCCCGGACGCGAATCCGGCGG
>JBKJQY010000059.1:0-19291 GCA_046593725.1 Candidatus Limnocylindrales bacterium | reverse complement strand
TGGACTCCGCGAACGTGGTGACCTCGAGGGTCACACCCTTGCGCTGAGCGGCGTCCAGGACGCGCTGGATCGACGGATGGGGAGCGACGTCTGGCACGGCGCGGAGTCTAGCATCGGCCCGCACGGTGTGAACCAGACGGGTAGCATCCAGACGATGCAGGCGATCGTGCTGGCCGACGGCGATGTCGGCGCTCGAACGGCCCTTGACGCTGCCTGGCCGGGCTGGCTGGATGACGGTGCGATCGTCATCGCGGCGGACGGCGGCGCGCGCTATGCCGAGGCCCTCGGGTTGCGGCTGGATCGCTGGGTCGGGGACGGCGATTCGATCGGGGCGGACGGCGTCGATCGGCTCCGTGCCGCGGGCGTCCCGGTGGACCTCGTGGAGGCGGCCAAGGACGAATCTGACACGGAGCTGGCGATCCGCACGGCGCTGGGCCTGGGCGCGGACCACCTCGTGATCCTGGGCGCTCTTGGCGGTCCACGCCTGGACCACGCCCTCGCGAATATCGGCCTCCTGGCGTTACCCGCCCTTCGCGACACGCCAGCCTGCCTGTTGCATCCGAACGCCCGGATCTCGCTCGTCTCGGCCCCTGGGCGGGACGGGGCAGCCGCCCACCGCTCCCTGCCGGGCCCGATCGGGGCGATCGTGTCCCTCTTGCCGCAGGGCGATGGAGTGGTCGGCGTCTCCACGATCGGCTTCGAGTACCCGCTCCGAGACGAGCCGCTGCCGGCAGGCCCGGCTCGTGGGTTGTCCAACCTTCGGGTGGCTGCCGATGCCGCGGTGATCGTCAGGGTCGGTCGACTCCTGGTCGTGGAAGCCCCTGCTACGCTCTCGCCATGACCATCCCCACCGAGGGCGATCCGGCGCCGGATGTCGTCCTGGCCGACGATTCGGGCACGATCCACTCGTTGGCCGACCAGGGCGGCCGCTGGACGATCCTGTACTTCTACCCGAAGGACGACACGCCCGGCTGCACGGTCGAGGCCTGCGAGTTCCGGGATGCCATCGAGACGATCACCCAGCACGGCGCGCAGGTCTGGGGGATCAGCCCGCAGGGGGCCGCGAGCAAGCGGTCGTTCCGCGAGAAGTTCGGGCTGCCGTTCACGCTCCTCATCGATGAGGGCCACGCGGTGGCCGAAAGGTACGGGTCGTGGGTGGAGAAGCAGAACTACGGCAAGACCTACTGGGGGACCGCTCGCACGACGTTCCTCGTCGGGCCCGATGGGCGGATCGCCAAGGCCTGGCCAAAGGTCCGTCCGGAAGGGCACGCCGCCGCCGTCCTGGCCGCGCTCGACGCCGCGCAGGCCGCCGCGGCCGCAGGCAGCTGATGCCCGTCACCGTCCGGTCCCGGACATGGAATGAGACTTCGCTCGTGGGGGGAGACGAGCGAAGTCCCGGAATGAAGACTAGCGCCGCCTCCCGCCGGCTGCAAGACGCGCTGTCCGAATGAGCGGGGACAGCCAGCCGACGCCTCCCCCAGTCGCCCACGCCTGGCGGCCGGCACGCTTCATGGTCATCGCGGCCCACCCGGACGACGCCGAGTTCGGACCGGCCGGCACGGCGGCCAGCTGGATCGACGCGGGCTCGCTCGGCTGGCTGGTGTGCTGCACCAGCGGGGACCAGGGTGGCGAGGACGCGGACGCCGATCCGCTCCTGCTGGCCGCCCTCCGCGAGAAGGAGCAGCGGGCGGCGGCAGCGATCATCGGGTACGCGGGGGTGACCTTCCTCCATCAGCCGGACGGCGCGCTGGCAAACGACCTGGCCCTGCGCGAAGGGCTGGTGCGCGAGATCCGGACGTTCCGCCCGGATGCGGTGTTGGCCACGGACCCCGAGACGATCTTCTATCGCGACGGCGGGATCAACCACACGGACCACCGGGCCGCCGGCCTCGCCGCCGTCGACGCGGTCTATCCGGCGGCGCGCAACCCGATGGCCTTCCCAGCGCTCGTGCGAGGGGGCCTGGCGGCGCACGTCGTGCGGCGGGTCTACCTGTTCTGGACGGAAAAGCCGAACGCGTGGGTGGACATCACCGCGGCGATGGACCGCAAGATCGCCGCCCTCGCCGCCCATGCCAGCCAGATCCGCGAACCCGACGCCCTCGCTGAACGGATCCGCACCTGGGGCGCCGAGGAGGGCGAACCCATCGGGGCGGGGGCAGCGGAAGCACTGCGCTGCATCGTCATCGACGAGGACGATGCCGAGGGTCCCGGCTGAGGCGGTCCGTCAGGCCTCCTCGAGCAGGAGCGGCCGGACGCGGCCCCACTCGTTCCAGAGCAGCGCGAGTCCGTCCGCGCGACGGCCAAGCATCGCGACAAGCTCACCCAGGGTGAGGTCGCTCGCCGCGCCGGCCAGGTGCTCATCGGCGGCCACGGTCACGTCCGTGAACAGCGAGCGCATCTCGGGCTCCGTGGGCCACTGGCGGATCCGCATCGGGTCCAGCCCCGCGTAGCCCATCGCCATCGACAGGTCGCGCTGGGCCGGGACGCGGTCGTCCACCCACCCGCCCAGTCCGTCGTAGCGGAAGCCGAGCGATGAGAGGGCGGTCACGATGTCGCGATTCTGCTCGAGCGTGAACGGGCCCCAGAAGGGATGTGACATCGGGAAGGCCAGCGCGGACTGGCTGATGCTCACCGAGATGATCGCCTCGACGAGTTCGGACAGGCTCGCCTGCCACCGTCGTCGCTCCGCGGGATCGTCCGAGAGCCGCGCCACGGTGCGGGCCATGGCGGCGTCATCGCCGCGCAGAAGCAGGAAGACGACCGGCGCCTGGCCCGCGCCAAGGGCGGCGGCCAGCGGATCCTCCTCGATCGCCGATGGCGCCGGGCCGGACGGGCGTGGGCCCGGGGTGGCGGGCACGATGGGCTCGGGCTCGGGCTCGGCCGCCGGCTGCATCGCGATCCGAGCCGCTCGGTCCTCGATCTCTTGCGTCTCCACGCAGTCGGCGACGGCCTGTCGAGCAGCGATGCACGAGGATTCCGCGGCTTCCGCCTTGATCCGGGCGGCATCGGCCTCCAGGGCGAGCCGCTCGATGGACGGGGCGATCGCGGCCGCGGCGTCCCGTTCCCGCGTGACGACGCTGCCGGCATCGCGCACGACCGTGTTGATCCGGTTGATCTCGCCCAGCCAGTCGCGCGCGGCTGCCTCCACCGCCTGCGGCGAACCGGCCCGGTTGCGGGCGTCGCGGAACGCGGCCTGGGCGATCTCCTTGCGACTGCGGACAGTCGCGGGGTCGGTCTCGGCGGCGGCGGCATCGGCCTTCGCCATGTGCAGGTCATAGGCTCGCTGGGCGGAGCGGAGGGTCTCGTCGGCGACGCCTACCCCGGCCCGAGCCCGGACCGCCAGCTCGCATCGTTCGTTGGCGACCTGGCGCAGTTCGCCGCATGGCCCAGACAGCTCGGTCGCGGTGAGCGGTGCGCCGCCGCCGGCTCCAAGGGTCTCATCAGGCTGCGCGAGGGACACGAGCGCTTCCTCCGGTTCCAGCACTGCCACGGCGGTCCCCACGGCGACCATCGCCGGGGCACCATCCAGATCCTGCCCAGCATGCGCCATGGCCCGGAACATCGGGTCGTGGCCGGGCTCCACCCTGAACCCGATCATGGCCGGGGCTGTCGTGACGCCGCCTCCGCTCGATGCCGTGATGCCAGAGCGAACGGTCGTTCGAGTTCGGGGCATCAGCTGACCGCCGTCGTGTTCGCTCGTGTCGTAGTCACTGGGACCACCGCGGGCCGAGCCGGCCGCGGCCACCGCGAACGCATCGCCGGCCAGGGTCGTGCCTCGTCGGCGAGGGATCGCCTCTGGCGAGATCGTCAGTCTGACCTCGCGTGGAGCCGGCGGACGGGCTCGCAGGACCTCGATCAGGGCGGCTCCTGAAGCGACGCCAAGGATCAGGCCGATGGCCAGAAAGGCGAACTCGCTGGCGTTCACGCTGCGCGCATGTCCAGGACCGGCTCCTCCCCGAACGGGACCTATCCCCGGGGCAGCGTAGCTGCGAGTCCCACGACCGTCAACTCCACCAGACCGCCTCTCACGCTCATGCCGATGCACGGCGACGGCGGCGGATGGTAGATTCTGGACCACGACGCCCGCGTCGATCCGCTCGCGCGCCCGAACCCCGTCACCTGGGAAGGCTCGACTTCGACTTGACCACCGGAACGCCTCAGGACTTCCTCGTCCAGCCTGTCGACGCATCCTGGCTCCAGTGCAACATCGAGTGCCAGGAAGCGTGCCCGGTCGGGACGAATTGCCGCGGCTACCTCAACCTTGCCGCCGAAGGGCGGTTCGAGGAGGGGTACATCCTGTCGCGCGACCCGAACCCGGTGGCTGCGATGTGCTCGTACGTGTGCTCCGCACCGTGCGAACGAGCGTGCCGCCGGGGCGATATCGACCGACCGCTGGCGATCCGGGCGATGAAGCGCTTCCTCGTCGAGTGGCACGAAGCGTCCGGGATCCCGGACGTCATCCCGCAGATCACACCGCGTGCCGAGCGGGTCGCCGTGGTGGGTGCCGGGCCTGCCGGCATCTCGGTCGCGCGCGAGCTCGCCACCAAGGGCTATCAGGTCACCGTCTACGACAGCCTGCCGTATGCCGGCGGCACGATGCTCATCGGCGTGCCGGCCTTCCGCCTGCCGCGCGAGGCCATCGAGATGGACGTCCGGCTGGTCGAGCGGCTCGGCGCCCGGTTCGTGTACGACACGACGATCGGCGTCGATATCACCTTCGATGACCTGCGGCGCGACTTCGACGCCATCGCCATCACCGCCGGCGCCATGGACGCCGTCGCCCTGGACATCCCGGGCGGGGACCTCGATGGCGTGGACTATGGCGTCGACTTCATGAAGAAGGCCAACCTGGGCCAGCCGCTCGAGGTGGGAACCGACGTCGTCGTCATCGGTGGCGGCTACACCGCCATGGACTGCTCGCGGACGAGCCTGCGTCACGGCGCGGATCGCGTGTCGATCGTCTATCGGCGGACGCGCTCCGAGCTCGTCGTCGACGAGGAGGAGCTCGGCGAGACAGAACGCGAAGGCGTCCGCATGGAGTTCCTGGCCAGCCCGATCGAGGTGCTCGGCGAGGACGGCAAGGTCGTCGGCGTCAAGTTCATCCGGAACCGCCTCGGCGAACCGGACGCCTCCGGCCGCCGCTCCCCGGTGCCGATCGAGGGTTCCGAGTTCGTCATCCCTGCCCAGACGGTCATCCCCGCCGTGTCCCAGGCGGCCGACCTGACCTTCCTGCCGGTCGAGGCCAAGTTCGAGATCAACCGCGGGCGGGTCAAGGTGGACCCGGCGACCTATGCGACCAACGTCAAGGGCGTGTTCGCCTGCGGCGACTTCGTGACCGGTCCGACCACGCTGATCGAGTCGGCCGGCCACGGCAAGAAGGCCGCCTACGCCATCGATCGCTACCTGGCCGGCCGGACCGACGTTTCGGTCAGCGCCAACGTCAAGATCACCAGCTCGTGGCGTCACGACATGCCGGACTTCTACGATGTCCTGCCGCGCCAGCACATCCCGATGGTCCAGTTGTCGGCCCGGATGCCGTCCACGGACCCGATCGTCAACTTCAATACGCCGGTGGAGCTCGGGTACGACGCGAACGGTGCCGTCGCCGAGTCGACCCGCTGCCTGATGTGCAACTTCAACATCTGGTTCGACCCATTCCGGTGCGTGCTGTGTGGCGCCTGTGCCGACGTGTGCCCCGAAGGTGTCATCCACATGGTCGACATCAACACGCTCAAGTCGGAAGGGCTCCTGCCGGAGCTTGAAGAGGCGTACGGCTGGGAGAACGGCGGCGCGATGATCCTCGACGAGGAGCGCTGCATCCGCTGCGCGCTGTGCGTCAAGCGATGTCCGTTCGACGCCATTACGATGGAGCGGTTCGAGCTTCAGGAGATCTCGACCGACGGCCGCCTCTACAAAGAGTCATACCGCGATGCGCAACTCGCCGGGACGCCCGGCGTCGCAGGAGGATCCCGTTGAGTTTCCTCGAGCGGATGGATCAGACCATCCGCCGAAGCCCCGTGTGGCGATCGCTCTTCCGCCAGCCCTACCCGCGCGACGAACGGTCGCGGGCGTATGCGGTCATGAACAACGTGTTCCTGCACATCCACCCGGTGCGGGTGCGTCAACACGCGGTCAAGTTCGCGTACACGTTCTGCCTGGGCGGGCTGAGCTTCTTCCTGTTCCTCGTGCTGACGATCACCGGGGTCTACCTGATGTTCTTCTACGTCCCGTCGGCGACGCAGGCGTACACGAACATCCTGGAGATCCAGAGCCAGGTCACGTTCGGCTTGTTGACCCGAAACATCCATCGGTGGGCCGCCCACCTGATGGTCTTCTTCGTGTTCCTGCACATGATGCGGGTCTTCTACCACGGGGCCTACAAGCCTCCGCGTGAGTTCAACTGGGTAGTGGGCGTGGTCCTCCTGTTCCTGACCATCATGCTCAGCTTCACGGGCTATCTGCTGCCGTGGGACCAGATCGCCTTCTGGGCGATCACCATCGGCACGAACATGGGCGGCTATGCGCCGATCCTGGGCGTGCCCGGCTCCAAGCTGCTCCTGGGCGGTCTGGAGGTCGGCCAGAACACGCTCCTGCGGTTCTACGTGCTCCACATCATGTTCTTGCCACTCGTGATCGCGATCTTCCTGGCCGTCCATTTCTGGCGGATCAGAAAAGACGGCGGGATCTCGGGGCCCCTATGACGACGCATCGCGGCGTTGACGCCGCCCTCGAGGCCCCTCGGGTCGCGTGCCGATGACCGACGTCAAGGATCCACAGGAGACGCGCGTCGTGCTGCCGGTCGACCCCACCCGCAGGACGGAGATCGACAAGCAGCGCGTGCCGATGTCGGCGCGCCCGTACCGATTGCTTGCGCTGGTCAAGCAGGATGCCGTCGTCCGAGTCCAGAAGGAACCGGACGACACCGTCATGACCTGGCCGCACCTGCTGACGATCGAGTTCCTTGCCGCCGGCATGATGACCATCTTCCTGCTGGCGATGGGCCTGTTCATCAACGCCCCGCTGGAGGAACTGGCGAACGGTAACGTGACGCCGGCCGTGGCCAAGGCACCGTGGTACTTCCTCGGCCTGCAGGAACTGCTGGCCTACTTCCACCCGACCGTGGCCGGCATGCTCGTCCCCACGTTCGTCCTGGTCGGGGCCGCGCTCATCCCGTACGTCGACCGTGGCGACGTCCTGGCCATCCGGCCGTCGGAACGAAAGACGGCCGTGATGTTGTTCACGATGTTCTGCTGCCTGGGTCTCATCATCACGTTCATCGGGATCTTCTTCCGCGGACCCGGCTACACGTTCGTCATCCCCTACATCACGAGTCCTGGACTCCACTTCGCGCTGTGATCGGACGAGGCACGCCCCGCTCATGAGCAACTACCACGTGGAATCGATCGACAAGCCGGCCGCGCTGAGCAGCGAGGCCATCAAGGCTCTGCGCAAGGAGCAGGTCCAGGGCCTCTCCAGGCGTCAGCTGATGCGCAGTGCCATCGGCATCGGAATGCTGGTGTGGATCACCGAGTTGCTTGCCGGTACCCTCGGGTTTCTGTGGCCCAACCTGTCGGGCGGCTTCGGAGCGCCGATCGTGATCGGGAGCCTGGACGAGATCAAGGCCCAGAACTCGACGCTGCCGATCGACGAGGGCTTCCCGGCGTACTACGCCAACGCGCGGACGTTCATCATGCTGGTCGATCCAGGCAAGCAGGGCTTCAACGCCGGCGTGGATACGTCCGGGGACGGGACCGCCCTGAACGTCCGTGCCCTCTACCAGCGTTGCCCGCACCTTGGCTGCAAGCCCAACCCGTGCCTCAAGAACTTCTGGATGGAGTGCCCCTGTCACGGTTCTCGCTACGACCGACTGGGGATCAAGGCGGATGGCACCCAGTACGGTCCGGCCCCGCGGAGCATGGACCGCTTCTCCATCACGGTCGACGCTGATGGCATCCTGACCGTCAACACTGGCAAGATCACGCTCGGGCCGTTGCCGGTCGCGCTGGGTCAGCCCGGGATCATCCCGCCGCGAACACCCACAGGCTGCATCTAGCCGATGTCAGACGAACTCGAGCCCGGGCAGCGCCTGCCGGCTACCCGTCCCCAGGACGACGCGGCTCCGGTCGAGCGATTCTCGGCAGCCCCGTCCGTGCTCAAGGTGGACCTGCCGCCCGAGCGCGCGGCCCAGATCGTCCGCCAGTCCTCGAACGCTCGATGGGTGGCCTTCCTGGCCGTCGTCATCGTCGTCCTGTTCGTGGCGCTCTACTGGTTCTACGAGCTTGGCGGGCCGCTGGGGATCACGCAGTCGCGCCTTGGGGCGGAGAAGGACGCGCAGCAGGTCACCTCGGTGGAACGTGGCTACAACATCTTCCAGGCCAACTGCGCTCGCTGCCACGGCAAGGGCGGGGAGGGCGGGTCAGGTCCCATCCTGAACAGTCAGGAGAAGCTCTACCAGCACCTCAATGCGGACTACATCCACACGATGATGGTGGCCGGTGGTCGATACGCCTGCGGCAATGCCACATCGCAGATGCCGGTGTGGGCCAATACCGCTACGCCGCCCGGACCGCTCAACTACGTCCAGATCCAGGACCTGATCGCGTTCATCCGCGCGCCGAACACGCAGACCTATACGATCCGCGATGCCGAGCTGAACGAACCGAAGGTCGACCCGATCACGGGCAAGACCAGGACGTTCACCGGCTGGGTGGACCCGACCTACAAGCCGGCACCAGGCGCTACCCCGTATCCGGCGTGCTGGACCAACTCGTTCGCCACCCCCGCACCGTCCGGGGGCACCGGTTCGCCCGCGCCGTCGTCCGGCGGACCAGCATCGCCGGCTCCATCCGCGCCGACCGGCACGGTGACGCTCAACGTGACCGCGCCGGCGGGTGCCTCCTTGGGCGGCTTCGCCGAGACGACGCTCACGGCTCCGGCCGGGGTAACGTTCAACATCCTGTTCACGAACGACGAGGCCGGGACGCCCCACAACGTTGAGATCCGTGACAGCTCCGGGCTGGAGCAGTTCAAGGGCGAGATCTTCCCGGGGGTCGGGACCCGCGAGTATGTCGTGCCCGCGTTGCCGGCGGGCTCGTACCCGTACGTGTGCACGGTCCACGCGACCATGACCGGGGTCCTGACGGTCCAGTGACACAGCAAGCGCTCGGAGCCGGAACATCAATCCCCCGCAAGCGGGTCATGTTCGGCCTGCTCGACTCGGACGGTTGGGCGTGGGCCTCGGCCAAGGCCTTCGTCTGGGTGCTGATCATCATCTTCCTGCTCGGCTACCTCCCGGACCGCGCCTATTACTTCACCGTGGGGCGCACCGTGGACCTGGGCGTGATGGTCTGGGCGCCGATCAATGCCTGCCCACCCACCAATGAGACGCTCCCGTGCCCGGCTCCAGTCGGAGCGTTGATCCCGTGGCAGCCATCGCCGGAGGAGCTTCGACTTCCGGCGCCGCACACAGGTGGATCGATCATCCAGAACGGGACGACACTTCTGTATATCGGCGGGTCTGACGGCACCACGGCGGTCGACACGGTCTATGTCTCGCAGGTCTCGGGCATCGGTAACTTCGATCGCTGGACGGAAGGCCCGAAGCTACCTGCACCTCGCGCAGGGGCCAGCGTCGCGTTCGTTGCCGGGACGATCTACGTCATCGGCGGGTACGACGCAGCCGGAGTGCCCACCGATACGATCTTCGAGATCAACCCGAATCCCAAGACAGGCGCGCTCGGCGATTGGACGACCACCGCGCTCACCCTGCCTGAGGGCCGGGCTGATGCGGCGGGCGTCGTATCGCCTACGGGACTCCTCCTCATCGGCGGCTCGAACGCAGACGGACCAGTGAGCACGACCTGGAAATCAGAGCCGACACCTACCGGCGACCTCGGGAAGTGGGAGGTCGAAGCGCCGCTGCTTTCCCCGCAGACGAACGCGACCGCTGCCGTCGTGGGTGATTACGTGTGGCTGTACGGCGGCAGCGATGCGAACGGACCGGTCGGTGCCGTACAGCGCGGCGAATTCGGTCGCCCGGCGATCGAGGGTTTCCCGGACAACCCTGACGAGGGCAAGGTCATCGGCTGGGCCGTGAGCGACTCGGCCAACCTGCCCGTCGCGCGCACGGATGCTTCCGGATGGAGCGCGAACGGGGCCATCTACCTGGCCGGAGGGTCGGACGTGACCGGTCCGCAGAGCCAACTGTATTGGGCGCTCCCCACGAACTCCGGCGAGATTCCCGAGTGGAAGCACCTGGACGTCAGCGACCTGCCCGCCGGTGGCCTTGCCGGGGCGGCGCCGGTGATCGTCGGGCCCAACGCCATCCTGGTCGGCGGAACGACCTCCACCGGCGTGCTGTCCTCGAGTACGAGGGCCAACACCGCACCGCAGTCCCCGTTCTTCTCACTGGGCATCCTCGGCGCGACGGTCCCCGGGCTTAAGCTGGACGGTGAGATCGGTCAGCAGCTCGGCTACACGGCGGCCGCGACGGTCGGGATGGGTAACTTCACCCTGCTGATCATCATCGGCTACCTGTTCGCCCACAAGGCGCAGACCGCGGCGTTCTTCCACCGACTCCGGCAGCGCCGTCGCCACTGATCGCGCCGCAACGCTCAGGCCCTACGAGCACTGAGGTCCTCCGAGTGGGCTTCAAAGCGGCATCTGAGGCCGCATATCGAACCGTTCGCGCTACCCTGGCAGCCGCGAATGCAGCCAACGCGCATCTGATGCACGTCCCCCTGGTGCAAGTCCCGGCGAGACCCCCCGAGGCTCAGCCCGTCGGGAGATCGCCCTCGCCTGGGGCCGGCGCACCACGCAGGACTGGCAGGCCGGCTCGTTCCCACGCGACCATCCCGCCGGCCACGTTCACCACGTCAGTTCGTCCGGCGCGAACCAGGTGGCCCGTCACGGCCGCCGAACGTCCACCGGAGTGGCAGATGACCAGGATCGGTCGATCCGCGGGCAGCTCGCCCACTCGGCCCATGAACTGGGACGTCGGGACGAGGGCCGCGCCGGATGCTCGCACGGCGGCGAACTCGTCCATCTCGCGGACGTCCAGCAGAAATGGGCGATCCGCATCCTCGCGCAGCCGTCGATCGGCTTCCTGGACGTCGATCGTGGGCAGGGGCGCGGGCGCGCCGGGCTGGGTCATCTCGGTCTGGACCTCCGCGTCAAGTGAGTTCGATGAGTGGCCGCCGACCGCCGAACCCGGAATCGAGGTCGTGCCAGAAGTGGATCGCGTCTTCGTCGCTCCGCCAGCACAGCCAGATCTGGCGGCCGTTGACCAGCGCCGGGAAGTCGACCAGGCCGGTCGGGATGTCGCGCAGGGCGATGTCGAGCTCATCGATGCGGGCGACGCCCGCGGCCATCTGGTCGATGAGACCCTGCAAGCGCAGGCGGCTGAGACGCAGGTCATCGGCGACTGCAGGCCCACCCTCGGGCGCCCCGCCGCTGGCACTGTTGGCGAGCACGTGATCGCGCAGGCGCACGAGTTCGGCGCGCTGATCGACGAGCGTGGCGAGGATCGGGGCGAGCTCCGCCACGGTCGCGTTCGCCTCGTCGATGTCGTAGAACCGGCTCATGGGTCCGGATTCTAGCCGGACGGACGCGTACCATCGTGGACGGGCCGCCAAAGGGCCCCTTGGAGGAGGTTTGGATATGCGTCGGGTCTTCCTGTGGGCTGCCCGGAACCAGTGGCTGAAGGAGCATCTGCCGCGGATGCGGTTCATGCGCCGCGCCGTCCGGCGGTTCATGCCAGGCGAGACCCTGGACGACGCCCTGGCTGCGGCGGTGCCCCTCGAACGGCTGGGCATCACGTCGATGTACACCCGCCTCGGCGAGAACCTCGAGTCGCTAACGGAAGCGGACGAGGTCGCCAACCACTACATCGAGGTCCTCGACCGGATCAAGGGATCGGGGATGCAGGGTGAGATCTCGGTCAAGCCGACACAACTGGGGCTCGATCACGACGCCGATGCCTGCCTCGCCCACCTCGTCAGGCTCGCCGAGCATGCCGCGGCGACCGGCTCGTTCCTGTGGGTCGACATGGAGGGCAGCGCCTACACGGAGTCCACGATCGTCCTGTACGAGCGCCTGCGGCGTGTCGCCCCCAGGACCGGCATCTGCCTCCAGGCGTATCTGCGCAGGACGGCTGCGGACATCCAGCGCCTTCTGCCGCTCGACCCGGCGATCCGCCTGGTCAAGGGCGCCTACGACGAGCCCGAGGCGGTCGCCTTCCGCGACAAGGCCGCGGTCGATTCGAGCTACGCCGGGCTGGCGATCCGGTTCCTGCTGGACGGGCGCGGCCGGCCGATCATGCTGGGCCTCGGGACCCACGACGTGGGCCTGATCGAACAGATCGCCGAGCAGGTGAGCCAGGCCGGCGTCGCCCGCGATTCGTTTGAAGTGCAGATGCTGTACGGCATCCGCGAGGACCAGCAGAAGCGGCTCCTCAAGGCGGGCTACAAGGTGCGCTCGCTCATCGCCTACGGCGAGCACTGGTACCCGTGGTACATGCGACGCCTCGCCGAGCGGCCGGCCAACGTCTGGTTCGCGCTGCGCCAGATCCTGCCCTGACAGAAGGCTCAGGCCCGGGGCCCAGGCCGTTCATCCCCGCGCGCCTGGTGGGCGCACTGCCGAGATGAACGAGCGTGGCTCCTCGCCGATTCCTCCGAATATGCGATCTGGTCGAGGGTCCACGAGGCATTCATCGGCAAAGCGGTCCTGATAGGTGCGGGGCGTAGAGCCGACCCTCAGAGGCCAGGGCAGTTCTTCCCCGCGCGCCTGGTGGACGCACTCCCGAGATGAACGAGCGTGGCTCCTCGCCGGATTCTGCCGAATATGCGATCTGGTCGAGGGTCCACGAGGCATTCATCGGCAAAGCGGTCCTGATAGGTGCACGGCGTGGAGCCGAGCCTCAGGGGCAGCCTGTCGGGTACCCTGACGACGGGCCGGTAGCTCAGCGGCAGAGCACGGGACTTTTAATCCCTTGGTCGTGGGTTCGAATCCCACCCGGCTCGCCGACCGCCAGACGGGCGCAAGGCCTAAGATGCTCTACATCCCGGAAACGTCGTCCACCCTGGAGGCACAAAGCCATGGCGAAGTACCTGTTCCACGGCTCATATACACAGGCGGGCATCCAGGGCGTCCTGAAGGACGGTGGGACCGTCCGTCGGAAGGCCGTGGAGGATCTGGCGGCCAGCATCGGCGGGAGCGTCGAGGCGATGTACTGGGCGTTCGGCAATGACGACTTCTACGTGATCGCCGATCTCCCGAGTCACGCCGCAGCCGCGGCCTTGACCGCCATCACGGGCGCGGCAGGAGCCGTCTCGATCAGCACCGTCGTCCTCCTCACGGCGGGCGACATCGACGAGGCGGTCAAACTCCACCCGAACTATCGAGCGCCGGGCGCCTGACACGCGCGGGCCGGTAGAGCCCGCGCGCATACTCCGGGCATGGTCTTCCGATTCCTGCGGCTGTTCATGCTGCGCTACCTGCCGCGACGCCTGTTCACGATCCTGTCGCTTGTGGAGTTGGCATTCCTCGCCCGACGCCTGTATCGCGCCGCGACGCCATCCGAGGTGCCGGAACCCAGACTGGTGGGGCGGAGCGGCTTCGATGACGACCCGACCAGAGAGCCTCGCGGGTGAACGACAAGACGGTCGGGCGGATCGCGGTCGCGCTGGCCGCACTCCTGGTGCTGGTCGTGGGCTTGATCGTGTTCAGGGGGCAATCCGGGCCGACCGCCACACCGTCGGCGTCGGTCGCGACCTCAGCGAGCCCCGGCGTCCCCCCCGGGAGCCCGACCGACCCGACCCAACCGGCCTCGGCCTCAGCCTCGGCGAGCGCCCAGGCCAGCCCATCAGCGAGCGCTGGCGCGGCTCCGGCCTCGTTCACGGTGCTCGGGCTCAAGCTGGACGCCACCAACGACCCCGCCGGCCAGGCGCGGATCATCTCCTTCACGAGTGAGCAGCCTGGCACGATCATCATCAGCCTGACGTCCAGTACGCCACAGGGCACGACCCACATGTGCCTGTCGCAGGGACCCAAGGAGGTGGGCTGCAAGGATTGGGCCAAGGGGACGTTCACGCGGACGACCAAGCAGTCCAACGTGACGTGGACCGTGACGGTGATCGGCACCGGGATCGAGACGCCCGTGGTGAACGTCGAGGCGACGTTCCCCGCCGAGACACCGTCCGTGATGATCGAACACGCACGTTTCGATGGCACGGACTTCCCGGAGACGAACGGGATCACGGTCGCGATCCAGGCACGGGGAGCTGGATCCCTGGGCCTCCTTGCGTCCTGGGGCGGCTCGTTCGCGTACGAGGTCGCGGTCCTGAACGGCGCGAGCGGTACCACGGACGTGTCCGGGAGCACCGTGCCATCGACCGGGATCGACAGCCCTTCGATCGCAGTCGAAGCCGGTGCCTATCGCCTGTCGCTGACGAACACCGACGCAGGCACCGGCGCCACGGACCTCACCGCCAGCGTCGGCTGGCCGTAGACGTCCTGTCGCCGGTTCGGGCGCACCCCAGGCGGATCGCCCTGCTGCTGTCGGCGGCGATGTTCGCCATCCCGGCGATCCTGGTCCTGCTGGTCCCGAGGCCGCTCGAGCAGCCGTTCGGCGTGGACTTCGTGCTCTATCGCGACGCGGCGGCGCGCTGGCTGGCGGGCGGCCCGTACTTCGAGCCCTACCAGCTCGCCGGCCCGTATCCGATCACGGCCGGCGACATCCTGTACCCACCCGTGGCGCTCTGGTTGTTCGTGCCGTTCACGTTCCTGCCTGCGGTCCTGTGGTGGGCGATCCCGGTCGGCGTCACCGCGTGGGCCGTCTGGCGCCTGAGGCCGAGTCCGGCGTGGTGGCCGCTCATCGCCCTGTGCGTGGCCTGGCCCACGACCCTGCTCAAGACCTGGACCGGGAACCCGGTCATGTGGAGCGTGACCGCGCTCTCGTTCGGGGTCATCTACTGGTGGCCGTCCGTGTTCGTCCTCATCAAGCCGAGCCTGTTCCCGTTCGCGCTCTTCGGGGCGAACCGGCGCCGCTGGTGGGTCGCTCTGGCGATCTTCGTGGCGCTGTGCCTGCCGTTCGGCGCGCTGTGGGCGGACTGGGTCACGTCCCTCGTGAACTCGACCGGCGGTGGGATCCTGTACTCCACCCTTGAAGTGCCGATGCTGCTCATTCCGCTGGTGGCCTGGCTCGGTCGAGCGCGCTGAGACGAACCCGAACCGCAACGTCGCGAGGGCCGCTCGCCGAGTTGGGCACCGAACCGCGACCAAATCGCTCATCCCTTGGTGGCGAACGGGTCGCGTTCGGGCCCTAGCGTTCACGGCACGTCCCGAGTGCCCAGGACGGACCGTGGAGGAGCAGACGCAATGGACAGTGGCGATACCGCCTGGATGTTGATGTCCACCGCCCTGGTGATGATCATGTTGCCGGGCCTGGCGCTCTTCTACGGCGGTCTCGTGCGCAGCAAGAACGTGCTGTCGACGGTCATGCACAGCTTCTTCGGCCTCGCGCTCGTGAGCGTCGTCTGGGTCGTCGTCGGCTTCTCGCTGGCGTTCGGGCCCGATGTGGGTGGCCTGGGCCTGATCGGCAATCTCGACTACGTCCTGTTCAACAACGTCGGCCTTGCACCGTCGACTGTCTACGCGGTCACGATCCCGTTCGTGCTCTTCGCGTCGTTCCAGCTGATGTTCGCGGCGATCACGCCGGCGCTCATCACGGGCGCCTTTGCCGAGCGCAAGCGCTTCGGCTCGTTCGTTCTGTTCACGCTCCTCTGGTCCATCGTCGTGTACGCCCCGCTCGCCCACTGGGTCTGGTCGGTCGACGGCTGGCTGTTCAAGCTGGGCGCCCTCGACTTCGCCGGCGGCACGGTCGTCCACATCAGCTCCGGGGTCTCCGCCCTGATCGTCGCGCTCATGCTTGGCCGCCGCGCGCTGAACGGCACCCACCCGGAGCCGCACGACATCCCGATGACCGTCCTGGGTGCGGGCCTGCTGTGGTTCGGCTGGTTCGGCTTCAACGCCGGCTCTGCCCTCACCGCTGGCGGACTTGCAGCCAGTGCCTTCACGGTGACCAACGTCGCGGCCGCCGCCGGGACGATCACCTGGGTTCTCGCGAGCTACCTTCACACCCGCAAGGTCAGCGTTGTCGGGGCCGCCTGCGGTGCCGTCGCCGGCCTCGTGGCGATCACCCCAGCCAGCGGCTTCGTGACCGTTGGCGGCGCCCTCTTGATCGGCCTCGCCGCGGGTGGCCTGTGCTACAGCGCCACGCTCCTGCGGGCCCGCTCCCGCGTCGATGACGCCCTTGACGTCTTCGCGGTCCACGGCGTGGGCGGCATGTTCGGTGCGGTCGCGACCGGCATCTTCGCTTCGTCCACGATCCAGTCCGCCTACTCCGGCCTGCTGCAGGGCAATCCACAGCAGCTCGTCAACCAGCTGATCGCCGTCGGTGCCACGGTCGGCTACGCCGTCGTCGCGACCGTCGTCATCGTCAAGGTCGTGGACGTCCTGCTCGGCATCCGGGTCAAGCCCGCCGCCGAGGAGATGGGCCTCGACCTGTCCGTCCACGGCGAGGCCGCCTACCAGGCCTGACCCCAACCCACCCCGCCACCCGCTCCTGGCCGGTCACCGCCGACTCCTCCTGGCGGTGACCGGTCCGTCCCATCTTTGGAGACCGGATCTTGGCCAAGGCACGACGAGCACCACGCGCCAGCGATACGCCCCTCTACGACGCGCGCTTCGAGCACGATGCGTGCGGCGTGGGGTTCGTGGCGGACGCCGGTGGTGGATCGCGAGCCAGGATCCTGCCGCTGGCGCTGGCCGGACTCGCATCGTTGGCGCACCGTGGGGCGTTCGGGGCTGACGGTGAATCCAGCGACGGCGCAGGGATCGCGCTCCCGCTGGATCGTTCCATCCTGGGGCTGATCGGCGCCACCGGGGCGCCCGGCATCCTGTTCTGCTTCCTGCCTCGTCCTCGTCCGGCCGCCGCGCGTGCCCGGGCGCTCGTCGAACGGGCGGTGGACGAGGCGGGACTCCGTCTGCTGGGTTGGCGCGAGGTCCCGACCGACCCAGCCGCCCTCGGGGCTTCCGCGGCGGCGTCCCGGCCGACCTTCGCGCAGGCCATCGTGGAGCGCCCGTCCCGGTCCGCCGACGACGCCCGGCCCGTCACATCCGACACGTTCGAAGCGCGCCTGGTCATCCTTCGACGCCGGATCGAGTCCGCGCTGCGCGCGGCCGACGGCGACCTCGCCGAACTGTCGTTCCCGTCCGCCTCGTGCCGGACGATCGTCTACAAGGGCCTGGTCGCCGGCGGGCGACTCGCGGACCTGTATCCGGACCTGTGCGCCCCGCTCGAGGTGGACTACACGGTCTTCCACCAGCGCTACGCGACCAACACGCATCCGGTCTGGCGGCTCGCCCAGCCATTCCGAAGCATCGCCCACAACGGCGAGATCAACACGGTCCGTGGCAATCGTGAGCAGGTCCGTGGTCGGACCGCCGACGCCGGGATGGACCGTGGCATCGCCGCTGAGTTGCTGGCAGCCGGTCCGCTGCTTTCCCCGGATGGCTCCGATTCCCTCTCGCTCGACGAAGGGCTCGAGTTGTTGACGACGACCGGCTGGGCGCTCACGCCGGCGCTCCTGGCATTGATCCCCGAGGCGCCGGCCCTGCGCCGCTCACCGCATCCGCACGTGGCGACGTGGCGTCGCCGGACCGCGGGGTTCCTCGCGCCGTGGGACGGCCCGGCGGCGATCGTCTTTGCAGATGGGGACCGGGTTGGCGCGCTCGTGGATCGCAATGGCCTGCGACCGGCGGCCTTCGCGATCACCTCCGACCGGGTGATCGGCCTCGCTTCGGAGGCGGGCGCGATCCCGTTCAGCGCAGCTGAGACCGTCCGTCGGGGCAGGCTGGGGCCCGGCCAGCTGCTGCTGGTGGAACCGCGCCGCCGGACGATCCTCGAGGACGCCGAGGCGAAGGCCTGGGTGCTCCGAGCACTGCCGATCCACGACGAGTCGCGCCCGCTCCACGAGGATCGTCCCGAGCCGGCGGTGGCCTCGATCGAGGGTCGTACCGCCCTGTCGAGTCGAGACCGCTACCTGGCTGGGCTGGATGCCGAACGGGCACGCCTGGACATCAAGACGATGGCGCTCGAGGCCCATGAGCCGCTGTGGAGCATGGGCGACGACACGCCCACCGCCGGTCGAGGACGTCTGGACCGTCCCGTCGCCGATCACCTCCGGCAGGCCTTCGCACAGGTCACCAACCCGGCGATCGATCCGGAACGTGAACGCGCGGTCATGGACCTCCGAGTGGAGCTGGGTCGCCGGCCGGGCCTGCTGGCCGGGCCGCCGCGCGGGCCACGGACCGTCCGCCTGGCGCGCCCGGTCGTGGCGGACCTGGACGGGCTGCTCGGGGCGTTGCGAGCGGCCCGGGTTCGGACTCTCCGTCTCGAGACCGCGTGGGACGCCATTGACGGACCGGACGGCCTCGAACGGACGCTGGAGCGGCTCGCCACCAACGCGGTCGCTGCTGCCCTGGCCGGCGCCGAGGTGCTGCGCCTCTCGGACCGTTCATCCGGTGGCGACCGGCTCCCGATCCCGTCCATCCTGGCTTGTGGCGCGGTCCATACCGCCCTGACCGCGGCCGGGCTGCGTGGTCGCACGGACCTCCTCGTGGAGGCGTCTGATGTCCTGGACGTCCATTCGATGGCCATGGTCATCGCGGTCGGTGCGAGCGCGGTCCACCCGTGGCTGGCGCTCGAACTCGCCGCCGAGCTGGCCGGGACACGTGGCGCCGAGGCCCTGACCGCCGCCGAAACCATCGATCGCCTGGCGCTCGCCTTCGAGGCGGGCCTGCGCAAGACCCTGGCCCGAATGGGCATCAGTGCCGTGTCGTCCTATGTGGGCGGGGCGCTGGTGGACGTCATCGACCTCGACCCGAGCGTCGTCGCGAGGTGCTTCCCGATGGCCGCCGCGTGGCCTGGGCGTACGACGTTCGCGGACCTGGCCGGACGCGGGCTGCGCCGGCGCGACGCGGCCGCAGCCCTGCCTGAGCCACCGCCCGGTCGCGAGGCGCGGCTCCCGGACCCCGGATTCGCGCGGTTCCGCGCAGACGGTGAAGCTCATCTGTTCTCGCCAAGGATCGCCGGGGAGATCCAGGCCCTCGCCTCCGTGGGCGGTGGTGACGATGTCGACGAGGCCCTCGTCCGGTATCGCGAGGCGCTGGCGCGACCCACGGGTGCCCCGTCCGTGCCGCGCGACGAGCTGCGGGTCCGACGTGTTCGCAC
>JBKJQY010000012.1:0-4228 GCA_046593725.1 Candidatus Limnocylindrales bacterium | reverse complement strand
AGCTGGCAGCCGCCCGCGGGACCGAGTGCGGACCCGGAGCGGACCGCCGTTGCGGCGGAGCGCACGCGCGCCATCTCGGCGGCGCTGGCGAGCATCACGGACGATCAGCGCGCGGCCATCGTCCTCTTCGATGTCCAGGGCTACGACTACGCGGAGATCGCCGAGATGACGGGTGTCTCGCTCGGCACGGTGAAGTCGCGGATCCACCGAGGTCGCCTTGCCCTGCGCGACTTGATGGAAGGCCGGATGGAGCTGTTCCGTGGCTGACGACCGCCGCGATGACGGGTCTTCCGGTCATGCGTCGGAACCGAGTGCGATGTCACGTCGTCTTGGATACGACATGACGACCGCTGCCCCCGATCACGCCTCGCACGACCCGCTGCTCATCGCCGCCCACCTCGATGGCACCCTCGACGCCCGTGAGGCGATCCGCGTCCATGACTGGCTCAGTGGCTGTGGCGCGTGCATGACGCTGCGATCCGACCTGGCCGCACTAGCCACGGCGACGCGGGCGATGGCGACGCCGGCTCGGCCGCGCGACTTCACGCTGACCGTCGCCGATGCGGAGCGCGCTCGGGGGCGCGCCTGGCGGCGAGCCCTGTCGGCCATCTCGTCGCCTCGCGACGCCTTTACTCGACCCCTCGCGATCGGCCTGACGACCCTTGGCCTCGCCGGACTCGTAGTCGCCAACATCCCTTCGGCGTCCCTCTTCGGCAGTGCCGCCAGTGCGGGCGCCGCGCCCGCACCTGAGATCGAGATGTCGGATGCCTCTCGGGTCCCTCAGGTGGGCGGTGGTCCCGTCGACGTGGCACTGCCGAGCGGGAATGCCGGGGTCGCCGCCGAGGCGAGTCCGAACCGCGACATCTACGCGACGGGTGTCGGCGACAGCGGTAGTGGCCCCGACAAGCAGGCCGGTGCGGACCGCCTCGAGCCCGTCGGCGCGACGAACGGCCCTTCCATCCTTGTCGTGGTTTCGCTCGTGCTGCTCCTCACCGGATCGGCCCTCGCCCTCCTGCGCTGGGCGGCTCGCCGCCTCGGCGACGGCTGACCGCCGAGCGGCGCCCTCGGAGCCTGTGGCGCCGCCTTCGACCGGAGGGTGTCGCCCCTGAGTCGACGAAAGGGGACCCGAGGAGACCCCGCGGGCCCCGTCGACCGCTGTTTGTCGCCCCGGAGTCGACGAAACGGAACCCTGCAAGCGTCGCCGGCCCCGAAACGGCCCCTTCGACACCTAGCTGTCGCCCCTGAGCCGACGGATGACGCCCTAGCGACCCCTAACGGCCCCTTCCACCCTGATCTGTCGCCCCTGAGTCGCCCGACCCGCGCTGTGGCCTGGACCTGTGAGCTGGACCTGCGGCCCAGCCCATCAGTTCGGGGCGGATGAGGCCGACGACCCGAGGGACATCTGGATCGACGCTCCATAGATGGCGGTCCGACCCGCCGGCGTCGTTGCATCAGGGCCGACGCCATAGGCCCAGAACACGCTCCCGTCGGCCCGCCGCTCGGCCCGCTCGCGCAGGCCGATACCGTTGACCACGCCAGCGAGATCCCTGGCGCGCCATCGCATTCGTGAGATGGCGACAGGCCTGGCCCAGGTCGCGCCCCCGTCGGTGGAGATTGAGAACGCTCCCCCGACGGTCGCGTTCGAGGTGACGTCATCCAGCGTCCGGAACGTGACGACGACGAAGCCTTCGCCGACGACGATATTGGGTCGAATGGCCGACTGACGACGGCCATCGCTGTTCGGTGACCGGGGCAGGATCGAGAACGACCAGGTCGCCCCACCGTCGTCGCTGCGACCAACCCGAAGCACGCCTTGTGGAACGTCTCCGGATGCCCGTCCATACTCGGCGACGGCAAGGAAGAGGCGACCGGTCGCGGGATCCACGTCTATGCCGTGAAGCCACATCGGGTCGGGGCGCAGATAGCCGCCGGTGCCGGGCGCACTCACGCCCGTGGTTGTGAAACGCGTTTCCCGGACGGTCGCGGCGATCCGCGATGGGCCGACATCGAAGGTATCTGCGACGGGGTCCCACTCCACGCGGGCAACGGCAACACCCAGTCGCCCCACGTTGGACGGACCCCCCTTTCGGAAGATGCTGGCCCGGTCCCAGCGGCGGAGGTCCGCTTGATACCAGGAGACGTACACCGCTCCGTCGCGATCAGTCCGGAGGCGATAGCCGATGCGCCACCAGTCCCGGTAACCGGGCCTGGTCGGCGCTGGAGCGACCTCTGTACCGCTGAAGCTGTCGCCAAAATCGGAGGACGCCAGGAGCCGCAGGCCCGGTCCGTGGGCACCCTTGCCGAGCCAGTTGTAGCCCACGTAGACCGCACCGTAGGCGGGACTGGCCGGATCTCGATCGACCGCGATATCCGGGAACCCGCCGACCCACGGCGGCGTCCGTCGTTCGACATGAAGCGGAGACCAGGTCGCGCCTTCATCGTCGCTATAGGTTGTGGAAAGGCTGAAGCGTCCGGCGCCACAGCCGGGCGAGGTCATGTTCGCCCAATACAGCCGGTCCCTGCCGCCCGGCCCCGGTCCCCACGCGATCGCTGCATGCAGGCCGTTGCCGCGACCGGAGCCCGCGGTCGGGCTTCTCCTGGTGGATCGCCACGTCGCGCCGCCATCCCTGGAGATCCTGATGACCGGGTTGGTCCGACAGTCCGCCCCGGGCCCGCGGTGCTCGAAGATGACCGCGATCCGGTCCGGGTCGGTCGGATGCGTTGCCACGACCGGCTCCCACGCGCGGTCGTCGACTGATCGCGCTTCACGACTCACCGCGGCTTCGCGTTCGACCGAGACGACGATGCCATCAGAGGCTGGTGGCTCGACGAGCGGCGGCTGCGTAGGTCCAGGCATGGGGGTCGGCGTCCCGGGCACGCCCGGAGACGGCGATCCGGATGTCGCCCGGGCGGTGCTGGTCGGTCCCGAGGCCCGTGCCGCGGCCGAGGCAGTCGCCGTGGCGACGACTTCGGTGAGCGGTACGTTCGTCGACGCACACCCTGTGATCACCGTGATCACGGCGGCGACCGACAGCAGCATGCGCACGCGTCGTTCCGTCACCCTCGCGGCGGCCCAAAGGCTGGCAGGGCTCGTCCAAGCACGCCCGCGAGCGTCCGCGCGAATGTGACGGTCAGATGGTGGTGGTCGAGGTAGACCAGTGTCGACCCGATGATCGGCGGACAGGGATCGGAGGGGCACACAGTTTCGGACAGGTCCACCACCGTAGCGGCAGAGAGGCGAGCCGCCTCGGTCTCGCGGATCGTGTGGCGCCATCCAAACGCAGCCGCTCTGGAGGTCGTGCAGCGCTCGATCGCATCGCGGTGCTGGGCGAGACACGCTGGAACATCCACATCGGATCGAGGGGTATCGACCAGGATGGCGACGGTTCCCGGGAGCCGATCGATGAGACGGGCCATCGCGGCACCCTGACGAACCGGCTCGTTGTCATGATCGACGATGACCGGGAACCACTGATTCGAAGCGACGATGACCAGGTCCGGCTGCAGGTCGACGAGACGACCGACGACGACCTCTCGCCACGTCTCGCACTCGGTGTATTCACGCTTCAGTGACGGGTTCCAGATGGGCATGTCCACGAAGACGCAGCTGTACTTGGTGAACGGGAC
The DNA here is from genome assembly GCA_046593725.1 of Candidatus Limnocylindrales bacterium. Lineage (GTDB taxonomy): Bacteria > Chloroflexota > Limnocylindria > Limnocylindrales > CSP1-4 > SPCO01. The sequence continues at coordinate 601 of JBKJQY010000012.1, read as the reverse complement.
GAGGCGCCATCCGCGCTGGCGGGCCAGCCGTTCGATCGCCGGGAACCATTGGCTTGCGTGCGAGTCACCCACGAGGGCCACGGTCAGCGACCCGTGCTGGTCGCCATAGACGCAACTCGGAGGCGCCCAGCCCGCCAGCGCCAGTCCACATCCGTCCCTAACCAGCGGATCGTCATCGCCCCTGGCGGCGGCCAGCGATGGCGCCAGATCATCCGGCACGGATCCTCTGATCCGCGCAGTCGGCTCGGGGGTCGGCTTGGGGGCCGGTGAGGCGGAGGGAACGACGACCTCAGTCGCCGACGGCACGACGACCGCGGTCGGCGTTGGCAGTGGCGTCGCGTGCCCGGATCCTGCGACATCGGTCGGCCGCGGTGTCCTGGATGAACTCGACTGGGCGCTCGCCTCGAGAGCTGCGGCGATGGCGTCCTCGGCGGAGCCCGGTGGCTCGACCACCGAAGGGGTATTCGCGATCTCGGACGGCGCGTCGGCGCCCATCACCGTCGAGCCGATCATCATCGTGACCACCACGGCCGCCGCGAGTGCAGATCCGTGGGCCCTCCTTGGTTGCCATGTCAGGCCTCGGCGGAACGGTTCCTCGACG
>JBKJQY010000111.1:0-40588 GCA_046593725.1 Candidatus Limnocylindrales bacterium | reverse complement strand
CCATTCGAGCGGATCGTTGCCGTCGTGCCCATTGACGAACACATTGCCCGGAGCGTCCATCGTGCCCAGCATCGCGTGGATGCGGGTGACATGCGTGGCCAGGGTCGGGTCGGTCGCGAAGGCATCCTCGAGGTTGGTCCAGGGACCGAGCGCGACGATCGTCACCGGCGTTGGGCTCGAATCGATCGCGTCGCGGATGACGGAGACGGCATCGGGCGGGAACTCCGTCTCCACCCGGGGCTGGAGGTCCAGGCCGTAGCCCGTGTCGGCGACCGCGCGCCAGTCGTCCGGGAACGGCGTCCCGTCGTCGCCCGCGCGTTGGCGACCGCACCCGAACGGGATCTCCGCGGTGCCCATCTCTTCGAGGATGTAGCGCGCGAGAAGCCGCCCGCCCCCGCAATGGACGAGTCCGGTCCCGTCGATCGCGATCGCCCGGACGTCAACGCGGGGGTCGCGCAGCAGCGCAAGGATCGCCGCGATGTCGCTTTGATCGAAGTCGGCATCGATGACGATCGGGATGGGTCCAGCGGGTCGGGCGACCGAAGGCGCGGGCGACCAGGCAGCCGATGACGTGGAGGCCGGCGTGGCCGGTGGATCGGTCGCCTGTTGGCAGCCGGCCACGAGGCATGCGAGCACGGACACGAGTGCGAGGTGCCGGAGCATGTGGCGCACGTTGCGCCACATGCCGTCACGGGATGGTTACGGAAGGTGGCCGAACCAGCCTGTCGCGCCACGACGCCATCCGGGCGTCGGGGCGGGCGTCGGGGTCGAGGTGATCGGGTCGGACACGGTGGTGTGCTCCGGATGAGCCGGCTTCGGCTCGGCTAGTGCCGTGCGCATGGAACGTTGGGTGGACGTTCGGTCCCAAGTCTGACGGTCGCATGCGAACGCCCGGTCAGGATCGGGTAAGGATTTCGCAGCGTGGCCCGTGGAGGCCTCTCCGCCGATCCAGGGCTGGAGCCGGGAGCTGAGAGGTCCCTCCAGGCCACCTTGCCTATGGTTCCAGGCATGCAGAACCATCGATCGAAGCGATGGTTCGCCGGGCGGCCTGGATCCGCTCGATCTACGGACGCCCCTGGTCTTCTCGATGGTTCCGCTTGTCCGGAACGACCGCGCGGTCGAACGGCGGCACTGCGAGCCGCGGTGCGCGAGATCCGCAGATGGTTCCGCTTGATCGGAACGACCGTACGATCGGCGCGGAGGACCTAGTGCTCCGTGGTGCCTGTAAAGCTCCAACCGTCGATTCGGACGGCGGGCACGACGACGCCGCCGAGGAAGCCCTTGAGGGTCCGCCGGTCGCTAGCGACGGCAACAGTCCCCGCCAGCGCGTCCAGGTAGCTTTGCGTGTAGCGCAGGTTCCGGACCGGCCCGACGATCCTGCCGTCCTCCACGAGGAACGTGCCGTCGCGGGTCATGCCGGTGACGATGGCGAGCTTGGGGTGGACCGGGTTCGTGTAGTGGAAGCGGGTCACGAGTAGGCCGCGCTCCAGGCCTCCGATCAGCTCCTCGCGGGTGGAGGCGCCCGGCGCCATGACCATATTCAGCGGGAACGGGCCGTAGGGGTTCGGGGCGGGCAAGCCGTGACCGGTGGAGCGTCGGCCCGCGCGAGCCGCGGTCTGAGCGTCGTAGACGACGTCGACGCAGCGCCCGTGGTCGATGAGCGAGACTCGCTCCTTCGCGACGCCTTCGTAGTCGAATGCCATCGGCAGACCGTTCGGGTCGCGGGGGTCGTCCGTCATCGATACGAGGTCCGAACCGATCTGTCGGCCCGGCTCGTAGAACGAGCGCTCCTCCTGGACCGCGAGGGCGCTGAAGCCGAGATAGCCGAGCATGTCGAGCACGTCGACGACCGCGTATTCCTCGAGGACGACGGACCAGTCGCCGGCGTCCACCGCGACCGGGTTCTGGGTCGCACTTGCCTTCTCCGCGGCTTCCCGGCCGATGGCTGCCGGATCGATCCTGGCCACGTCCACGGACACGGCTTCGGCATAGCCGGTACCGCCGTTGGGGGCCATCGACACGGTCAGCAGCTGGGCCATCGTCCGCCGCTGGACGGCTCGGATGCCCTTCGAGTTGGCGACCGCGATCGTTTCGGCGCCGGTCGCGAACGAGCCGTAAGCGACGCTCCCCGCGGCATCGGCGGCGGCGATGACGGCGCGGACACCCTCGGCGCGGGACTCCGGAGAGGCGGACGCGGTGTTCTCCGACCAGGCACCCTCGACGTCCGTGATCGGCCCAGGTTCCGGCAGGCCGCTCCAGTCCTCGAGCTCCTCCACGACCCGCGCGATGGAGCCGGCCTTCTCGACCAGCGCGACCAGACCATCGTCGTCCGTCCGGCCGGTGGTCGCGACACCGACCTTGCGACCCAGAACGAACCGGAGGTTGACCGTGGCGCTCGTCTCGGCGACGTTCTGGTGGATCTCGCTGTTGGCGAACCGGGTCAGCGCGGAGTCGTCCGCCAGCACAACGACTTCGGCTTCGGTGGCGCCTGCTTTCTCGGCGGCGGCCAGGACCTTTTCGGCGAGCCCGAGTCGGCGGCGCGGATCGATGTCCACGCTCACGTGTTGCCGACTCCCACCTGGACGTTGGTGAAGCGTGCGCCCGGGACGGCGTGGCCGACATGGCCGGTCTGGCTGGGCTCGCCCTTGCCGCAGTTCGGGGTGCCGAGCATCACGTAGCTGCGCTCGTCGCCGACCGCGTCGCACGACCGCCAGAACTCGTAGGTGATCCCGGTGTAGGTGGGGTTGCGCAGCAGTCGGCCCTTGACGCCGCCCTTGATCTCGTACGCGACCTCGGTGGCGAACTGGAAATTCAGGCGGCGATCGTCGATGGACCAGCTTCGGTTGGATGAGAGATACAGGCCGTCGTCCGTGTCGGCGACGATCTCGTCCAGGCTCATCCCGGGGACCGGCAGCAGGTTGATATTGGTCATCCGGATGAGCGGGATCCGGTTCCAGCCGTCGGCACGCATCGCTCCACCGCTCTGGCGATCGATCCGTGGCGCGGTCTCGCGCGACGACAGATACCCCGAGAAGATCCCGTTCTGGACCAGCGGGACGGCCTGCGCGGCCACGCCCTCATCGTCCCAGCCGAACGTGCCCATCCCGCCCGGCGCGGTGGCGTCCGCGACGATCGTCACGAGATCCGAGCCGTAGCGGAACCCGGAGTCGAGATGGTCCGTGGTCAGGAAGCTGGTGCCGGCGTAGCTGGCTTCGGTGCCGTAGACGCGATCGAGTTCGGTCGGGTGGCCGCAGCTCTCGTGGACCTGAAGGTAGAGCTGCGACGGGTCGAGGATGATCGTACGGCGGCCGGGTGGACACAGCGGCGCGGTCAGCAGGGCGACCGCTTCCTCCGCGCGGGGGCCGGCGGCGCCCTTCAGGTCCAGGCCACGGATGTACTCGTAGCCGGCGGCCTGCCAGCCGCCGCCCGCGTCCGGGTAGCTCCGGCGCTGCTGTTCGTCGCCTGCCGCGGCGTTCGATTCGATGCCGGCGCCGACGTGCGTGATGACCTGCTCGGTGAAGCTGCCGTCCGAGGCGGCGAACGTCTTCCACTCGCGCTGGGCGCCGTACGTGGTCTCGGTGTAGGCGATGCCCTTGACGCGGGTGGCCTCGGCGTCCGCGGCGAGCAGGTCGGCGATCTTGGTCTCGATGGGGACAGCGAACGGGTCCACATCGTACGGCGTCTCGAAGCGTCCGATCGCAGGCGGCCGGCTGTCCAGTACGACGCGGTTTCGGAGGGCAGTGGCGCTGGCTCGGGCGATGCGGACGGCTTCGGCGGCCACCCGGTCTGCTTCGGTGGCGGTCAGCCAGTTCGAGCTGGAGAAGCCCCACGCACCGTCGACGAGGACGCGGACCCCGAAGCCCTCGCTCTCGCTCGACGAGACGCCTTCAAGGCGACCGACCTTGATGGCGATCGACTCCTCTAGTCGGCGGACGACGCGGACGTCGGCATAGCTGGCGCCCAGGCTGGCGGCCGTATCGAGGGCGCGGTCCGTGATGTCACGCATGCGCGGGTCAGCCTAGCAAAGCCGGACGATCTGTGGCGGCCCGGGTCGCGCGGCGCCGGTGCCGGGCGAGGGCGCGGCGCCGGGGCGCCGGTGCCGGGTGGCTGGCCCCACGTGCCCAGATGTCTGCCAGATGCACCTCGGGGGAACGCGGGGCGGTCAGGAGCGTGCCCTTCGTGGCGTACGCTCGATGTCTCCGGCCCAAGCTCCAGGGGCGGGCATCTGGCGGACAACAGCCCGCGTTCGCGTCATACGCGACTCCGGGGAGCGTTAGGCGCGGCCTCGCGTCCGATCGACGGTCCGACCCCCGTCATCCACGCTCAGGTCACGTCGCTCAGGGTCCGTCAAGGCGGCAGAACGACTCGGATCCGTGCCGAACGCTCGCTGGGGAGAGCGTATGACGTCGCCTACAGGACCGGCGTGCCTGCGACCGCCTGGGCGGTGAGGTATAGGCCCAGGCTGAAGACCAGGACCGCGGCCGCGAGCGGGATCACGTTCGACAGGCGACCGAGCGCGGAGCTGGGCGCCATCCGGTCGACGCGGCCGCGGGCGAGGACGAGCGCGACGCCGATCCCGCCCATGACAAGGGCCATCCCGAGTCCGAAGGCGACGACGAGGATGAAGCCGAAGCCGGCTCGACCGGCCGCGATCGAGCCGAGCAGGATCAGGAGCGCACTGGTCGATGGGATGAGACCGCCCGCCAGGCCCAGGACGAACAGGCTGCGCCACGTGATCGTCGAGCCCGCGGTAGGCAGGTGACTGTGGGCGACGCCGCCGTGGCTGTGCATCTCGGGGTCGGCCGGTGCGTGCGAGTGCTCATGGTCGTGGTCGTGGTCGTGCGCGCCGGCGACGGCAGCCCGCACGGCCCGCGCCGCCCGTCGGCGGCGGACTTCAGATAGCAGCATCCAGCCGCCGATGGCGACGATCGACACCGCCGCCACGAACGGCGCCACGCGGACGACCAGGTCCGGCGCCAGGACGTCCTGGGCGCCCACGACGAGCCCGGCGAGTACCAGGATCCCGATCGTGTGCGACACGGTCACGGACAGGCCAAGCCCGGCCGCGTGCCAGACCGTCCCTCGAGTCCCCACCAGGTAGGCGGCCATCAGGGTCTTGCCGTGGCCGGGCGTCAGCGCATGCCCCGCGCCGAGCGCGCCGGCGGTCAAGAGGGACACCAGCAGCACGATCGGCGTGAGGTTCGCCTCTCGAAAGATCGACGGCAGCTCCGAGCCGGACACGCCACCCGGAGCCCCGCCGGGCACGCCGGCCGCGACCGGCGCCGCCGATGCCCGCGGGCTGGCCGTCGCCGACGCGTCGGGCGCCGATGTCGGCTCCTCGTCAGCGCCCGGGACCGGCGACGCATCCGTCGCCACGGACGGCGAGAGCGTCGCGCCGCCGGGCGCCGCGGTCAGGCTGATCGCCATGTCGCGCGGGGCCTGCGCGAGCTGGTTGGTCGGGTACTTCGAGAGCCGGTCCGAGATCGTGGCCGGACGCAACTCACCGGTCGTCGCCGCGACCATGACGCCGGAGCCCTGCACGACGATCTCGCGCCAGCCGAGCCGGTCCGCGAACGACGTGTCCCGGAACGTCAGCGTGGTCGCCGCCGTGATGGGCGCAGCGAGCGCGACGTCGTATTCGCACACGAACCGCATCGTGGACAGGCCACCGACACCCGGCGGGAACGTGAGCCCGGCCGCGGTCAGGACGGGCGCCTGTCGAACGCCGTCCACCATGAGCTCCAGCGACGGCGTCATCCCGTTGCACGCCGTCAGACGTCCGGCATCGGCTTCGGCATCGGAGACTTCGCCGTCGCCATCGAGATCGAAGGCCAGGCGCGCCTGGAACGTCGGGATCTCCGCCTGGTCAAGGACGATGTCCAGCTGGATCCGATCCGGCTCGACCCGGATCCCCGCGTAGTGGTTGATCGTGAAGTTGCCGAGCGGATGGGCCAGCGCCATGGCTGGGATCGTCAGCGCGGCCACGAACCCGAACGCGAGACCGGCCAGTCGCCCGGCGCGCCGTCGGCCGTTCACGGCAACTGCCCCAGGGTCGCCCGGGCGCGGACGACCTGGGCCGGGTCGAAGCTGTCGTCGAGCGACAGGGCGCTCTCCAGCAACGTCCGGGCCGCCGCCGCGTCCCCGAGGGCGACCTTGATCATCCCGGCGTGGTACAGCAGCTTGGCGTCCCGCGTCCCGAAGGCGAGGGCGTTGGTCATCGCGGCATCGGCCTCCGCCGGGCGGTCGTTGGCGAGCAGCGCCCAGGCCAGCGCATCGTAGCCGTAGACATCCTTCCGGGTCGTGAGTTCAGCTTGGGCAAGGGTCAGCGCCCGTGCCGGGTCGGAGCGCGTGTTCGAGAGGAACAGCGACAGGGTCCGGTCGTAGACGCCGGCCGCACCGCCGGTCAGCTGGGCGATGGCGAGGACCGTAGCGCGATCGTCCGCAGCCAGCTTGGCGTCGCCGTCCGCGGCGCGCAGGTCGTACAGGTCTGCGCGACGTGCCAGGAACTCGGGGAGTGGCACGGCAGCGATGGCAGCATCCAGCAGCTTGATCGCATCGTCGGTGCGACCCTCCGCGGCGGCCACTCGGGCGAGGCCCCAGCGGGCGAGGTGCGAGGACGGGTCGGCCACCAGCGCCGCGGAATAGGCATCGGCAGCAGCGGCACGATCGCCCGTCGAGATCAGGGTGTCGCCCAACTGATAGTCGAACCAGGCCATCGCACTCCCGCCGGCACCTTCGTCGGTGGCAGCCGCGATGGCCGCACGGGACTGCGCGACCGCATCCGCGGTCCGTCCCTGGATGAACGCGAGGTGGCTGAGGCGGACACGGGCGGCCGCGGAGTCCGCGCTCAACCGCAAGGTCTGGTACGCGCCTGCGGCGGCCGTCACGTCCCCCAGCTCCAGGGTCGCATCACCCAGGGTCGCGAGGGCCGTTGGGTCATCCGGCGTCGCGGCGAGGATCTCGCGGGCATGGTCGCGAGCGGCCGTGAAGTGATGGAGAGCGACGAGCACGACGCCTCGGTAGTCGAGGGCGATGGGGTAGTCGGGATACGCGGCGAGGGCTCCGTCCACGGCGGCCTGGGCAGTGACGTACGCGCCGATGTCGCCGGTCGCACGGGCCAGTTCGATCTCCGATGCAGCGAGCCGGGTGGCACTGATGAAGTCGTGCGGACTGGCGGCGAACCGGTCGCCCCAGAATGCGGAATTGGCTCGGATCCGGTCCAGGTCGTCCGACGTGACCGACGCGACATCTGGCGCCAAGGGATCCAGCGCCCGGGCGACCGGGTCGTCGCCCGGCGTCTCGACCACGGCAGCGGGGCTGACCACGGCGGTCCCCCGCAGCCCGAGCAGCTGGCCGGCGGTCACCGCGGCGATGGTCAGGAGCAGGATGGCGAGGGGCATCCGCGGCAACCCGGCGATGCGGCGGCTCAGCGAGGTCATCATCGGAAGCGTCGTCCCTGGTGCGTGGTGGTGGTCGGGGCAGCGGAGGTGGGGGAGAGATCCGCGGGGCCGACCGATGGTCGGCCCCGCGGACGATCGGTCAGTGCGGGGAGGCCAGGTACGGGAACGAGGTCGGGAACGACTTGTCGTTCGAGTTCACGCCGTCGCTGGTGATGTTCCCGTTCGTGAGGAGCGAGAACTCGGCGTCGATCACGTCGTTCGCCGGCCGGCGCCCATTGAGGAAGCCAGCGGCATCGCCGAGCTTCACGGTCAGGGTGTCAGGCAGGAGGACGTTGGCGATCGCGGACTTGGTGGCGGTGTCGTAGCTGGGGTACGGTAGGCTCGGGTTGGCGTCGATGACGGCGCCGATCGCGTTGAGCACGTTCAGGACGTTTTCCCGATCGAACGCGCGATCATCGGACGGCTTGAGCCGGTTGGCGGCTTCCTTCTCGGCATTCGTGTTGTTGAATACCGTGTTGATCGCCGGGCGGCCCATCCGTTCGACCTGGACGTAGCCGCCGCCCCTGGGCAGTGACGTGGTCGCCCAGTAGCCGACCGTGCGGCCCGTGCCGCCGAGGCGGAGGTTCGGGATCTCGATGGCGATGGTGCTGATGTTCGTGCCGGCGAACGTGTCCACGTGGGTGAAGCCACCGAGCAGGACGGACGGGTCGGTCGACCCGGCCAGGAGCTGCGTCTTGAACTCCTTGAAGCCCGGCAGGTCGAAGAAGAACGGATCGTCACGCGGGCCGACGAAAGCCTTGCCACCGCCGAGCACCGAGGCGATGCGCGGAGCACGACCGTATGCCGTGGTATGGCCGATGGCCACCGTCGTCCCGGACCAGGTGTCCAGGCGGGCGGCGGCGCCGATCGCGCGCTTGATGACGTAGTCCTGGACCTTGGCGCCGTCGCCAAGGGTCCGGGTATTGAAGAACCGGACCCGATACGCGATATCCGCGAACCCGTTGAGGTTCGTGTCGATCTTCATCTGGTACAGCGCGGTCGCGTTGAACAGGGCCGTCTTGGTGTCGGCCGGGCTGGTCAGCGGATTGACGTTGAGGACGAGGGTCGTCCCGCCCCTGGACTTGAAGGCGTAGATATCGGTGATATCGATGCGATGGTCCCGCTTTACGGTCGGGGCATCCAGGTGGTCGGCGGCTCCGACGAGAAGCGGGCCGGACCCGAGGGCGGCGATCGCTGCTGCGGCGGCCAACAGGCCGATACCGGAAGCGGTCTTCTTGATCGTTGGCATGGGGATCGTGTTCCTCCAGAGATATCGGGGGGATGTGTGGACTCGATCCGTGGGCAGTGGCGGCCTCCCTTCGAACGGCATGGGTTGGTCGATGGGCATACGGGATCGGGCCGGGCACGGATCACTCCGATCGCAAGCGTGACGCGTCTGCAACATCGCGAGGCGCACGGCAAGGATCGACGCAACGGCCCGGTGATCAGACTGTCTCCGTGGACGCGCCGAACGCCCCAAGTGCCCCCGCGTCGCCGGACGTGCCCGCCCGGATCCCAGGGACGTCGGACCAGCCGAAGCGCCGACCAGCCGCCCCACCGGTCATCTCGCTGACGAACGCCTCGCGCGGGTTCGGCGACGTCGTCGCGGTCGATGGCGTGTCGCTCGAGGTCCCGGCGGGCACGATCCTCGGCGTCATCGGCCCGTCGGGGTCCGGCAAGACCACGACCATCCGGATGCTGACCGGCGCACTGGCACCGACCACGGGCACGGTCCGCGTGCTCGGGGAAGACCCCCAGCGGTTCAGCCGGAGGACTCGCGAGCGGCTCGGCTACATGCCTCAGCAGTTCACGCTCTACCCAGACCTGACTGCCCGCGAGAACGTCGACTTCGTGGCGTCGCTGTTCGGGCTGCTCTGGCTGAGTCGGTTCCGTCGGACGCGCCAGGCCCTCGAACTCGTGGACCTGTGGACGACCCGAGGCCGCCGGGCCGGCGCGATGTCGGGCGGCATGCAACGACGGCTCGAGCTCGCCTGCGCGCTGGTCCACCAGCCTGACCTGCTGTTCCTCGATGAGCCCACGGCCGGCATCGATCCGATCCTGCGGGCCACCATCTGGACCGAACTCCAACGCCTCCGCGATGCCGGCCGGACCCTCTTGGTCACGACCCAATACGTCAACGAGGCCGAGTCCTGTGACGCGGTAGCCCTCCTGTCAGATGGCCGTTTGATCGCCCTGGCCGCGCCGGACGACCTCCGGCGCCGGGCATTCGGTGGCGACACGGTGGAGATCGAGACGACAAGGCTTTTCGACGGACGACGCCTCGCGGATCTGGCGGCGATCAGGACGGTGGTCCAGGAAGGCCCGACCCGCCTGCGCCTGACCGTCGACGACGGAGCGACCGCCCTCCCCGGCGTCGTGGAAGCGGTGGCGGCCCAAGGTGGTGTGGTCGCGGCGGCGAGCGAGACCCGTCCGTCCTTCGACGAGATCTTCCGCCTGCTGATCGAACAGGACCGCGCCGCGCGCAATGCCGCGGATGCCGCCGATGGCGCAGCCGAGACCGGCGCGTCGGCCGCCTGATGCACGCCCTGTTCGCGGTCGTCTTCCGGCTGCTCGCGCTCGTCGGCAAGGAGCTGACCGAGACGATCCGTCGGCCTGGCGCCTTGGCCAGTCTGGTCTTGGGCCCGTTCCTGATCATGGCCATCTTCGGCATCGGCTACACGGGCGTGAAGCGTCCCCTCGAGACCATCGTCGTCACGGCCCCGATCGAGGGCCTGCCCACGGACAAGGCCGGCTTCCAGACGCTGGCCGGCGGTGGGCTGCACATCGCCGACGTGACCACCGATCGATCCGCCGCCACGGCCAGCCTCGCCAGCGGCGCGGTCGACCTTCTCATCGTGGTCCCGACGGACCCGTGGGCGGCCTTCCGGGCCGGCCGGCAGTCGGTCATCGAGGTCCTGGTCGACACCGTCGACCCGTTTGAAGCCGGGTACGCCAATGCCCTTTCGGGCGCGCTCGCGAGCGAGGTCAACCGGGCGATCATCGAGCGTGCGGCCGCCGAGGGTGAGGGCTATGCCATCGAGAACGGCGCGAACGCGGCGACCGTCATCCCACCCGAGGTCGTGGCCGCGCCGACCCGGGCCGCGCTCACGAATGTCGCTCCGACGGTCCCGGCCGTGACGGCGTTCTTCGGACCGGCCGTCCTCGCGCTCATCCTCCAACACCTCGCGATCACGCTGGTCGCGCTGTCGCTCATCCGGGAGCGCACCACCGGCATCCTCGAGCTCTTCCGCATCGCGCCGATCAGCACGACCGAACTTCTGGCCGGCAAGGTCCTCGCCTTCGGGATCATCGGCGCCGGCATCGCCGCGCTCACGATCGCGCTCCTTATCGGTGCCTTTGCCGTCCCGGCCCTGGCGCCGGCCGGCTCGATCGCGCTCGCGGTCGGCCTGCTGCTCCTGGCCTCACTCGGGGTCGGGACGCTTATCGCGGTCATCTCCGACTCGGAACGACAGGTCGTCCAGCTATCCCTCCTGGTCCTGTTGGCGTCCGTGTTCTTCAGTGGCTTCGTGCTCAGCGTCGACCAGTTCAGCCCGTTCGCCCAGGCGGTGGCCTTCGTCCTGCCCGTTACCCACGGGATCGAACTGCTGCAGGCCATGCTGCTGCGCGGTGTGGCCCCGTCGCCTTCGCCCTACGTGGCCCTGGCGGTGATCGCCCTCGTCACGTTGCTGCCGTCTTGGGCGTTGTTGCGGCGCTCGATGACCCGAGCCTGATTCGCTGACGCGGGACAGCTCAGCCGTCCGCCGTGCCGAAGACGAGCGCGGCGTTCAATCCCCCGAACCCGAACGACGTCGAGAGGATCCGCTGGAACCGTGCCTCCAGGCCGGTCATGAGGAGCCCAGGTAGGCGGTCCGCGATCTCGTCCGATGCCGTCTCGAGGTTGATCGACGCCGGCGCCCACCCGTCGCGGAAGGCGAGCGCGCAGATGCCGGCCTCGATCGCCCCGGACGCGCCGAGCGGGTGCCCGTACATGGCCTTGGTGCCACTGACCGGGACCGGTCGCCCGCCCATCGCCAGCGCCTCCGAGATCGCCCGCGCCTCGGCCAGGTCGCCGATCGGCGTCGCCGAGGCGTGGGCGTTCACGTAGTCGATCTCGTGCGGCGCGACGCGTGCGTCATCGAGGGCGATGCCGATGGCTCGGGCCGCCTCCAGGCCGTCGGGTCGTGGCTGGACCATGTGATGGCCGTCGGACGAGGCCCCGAACCCACGGATCTCGGCGTACGGTATCGCGCCACGGCGAATGGCATCGCTGGCCCGCTCGAGCACCAGCAGCGCACCCCCTTCGCCCATCACGAACCCGTCCCGCCCGACATCGAACGGCCGGGCGGCGGCCTCGGGCTCGTCGTTCCGACCTGCCGACAGCGCCCGGATGATGTCGAAGGCCCCGAACGCCAGCGGACTCAGGGGCACCTCGACGCCGCCGGCGATGGCGAGGTCGATGCGACCGGCTCGGATGGCGGCCATGGCCTCCCCGATCGCGACGGCGCCCGATGCGCAGGAATTGGCCGTCGACAGGATCGGTCCATGGACGCCGAGCGCGATGCCCAGATTGGCTGGCGCGGCGCCGCCGAAGACCGCCAGCGCAAGGGTCGGGCTGACGGACCGGATCCCGCGCTCGAGATAGCGCTCGTGCTGCTCCTCGGCGTAGGCGATCCCACCCAACGCACTCCCGAGGTAGATGCCGGTGCGCCGGGCCTCGACCGCCCCGAACGCGCCCGGGACCAGACCCGCATCGGCCAGGGCGAGCAGGCCAGCGGCCAGACCGAACTGGCTGAATCGATCCAGCTGGCGAGCGGTCTTCGTGTCCATGAAGGCGAGCGGGTCGAAGTCGTCGACCTGGGCGGCGACCTGAGAGCGGAACGGTCTCGGGTCGAACCGGTCGATCCGCCGGACGGGTGAGCGACCCCGGCGCAGGCCGGCGCGGAAGGCCTCGACGCCGATGCCGGCCGCCGTGACGATGCCGAGACCGGTGATCACGACGCGATCCACTGGGCCTCGATCGTTGGTCATCGCTCGCCGCTCACTGGTGTCGGCGTGTCGCCGCGAGCCTCGTCGTCGGCGTCAGGGACGAGGCTCTCGGCAAGCGCCTTGAACGTCGCGAGGGTGCGCGTCGCGATGGGCCGCGTGAACCACCGGTCGATGAAGCGTGGCCACGCATCGTCGCCCAGACGGGCGCCGATGAGCGGGATCGCGAGACGTCGCTGGAAGTCGTGCTCGATGGACACCCGACAGCCACCCGGTGTGGATTCGAGCCGCCAGGCGACCTCCATGCCGGCCGTCGCGCCCCCCAGGTGGCGGAAGTGCAGGCCGAACGACATCGGGTCGACCGTGACGCGGGAGCGCCAGGCCACAGGCAACCCGATCCCGAGGATCGGGATGAACGGTCGGCGCGCGATCATCGACGCGGTCACCGCGCCGTCCGGGCCCCGATCCTGAACCCGGACGGCGATGTAGTGCGGCAGGAGCCGCGGCCAGCGCGTCACGTCGCGGGCGAGTCGGAAGACCAGCTCGGGCGGGGCCGCCACGTCGATCGACACGGTGGACCGCATCAGGGGGCGAGCAGCGCGTAGAGGAATCGAGGATCGAGCGCTCGCTCCGCCTCGATCAGGTCGCCCATCACGAGCCCGACGGTCTCGCGGACGGCCTCCCGAACGGCCAACCGGCGGGCCGCGTACTCGAACACGGCCGGTCGACCCAGGAAGGTCTGGACGAGCCAGCTGACCCGATCCTTGGCGCTGAAGACGTCGCGCATCGCACGATCGTACGCAGCCGTTCCGGTGTCGCCGTCGGCCGATGGTCCGAGGGCGTTCGCGGCCAGTTCCGCCGAGACCAGCGCACGATGCAGGCCCTCGCCGGTGAACGGATCGAGGAACCCCGCCGCGTCCCCGACCAGGCACCACCCGGGGCCGGCTCGATGGGTCACGCGATGGCCGATGGGCGACGCGCCGGCGATCGCATCCGTCATCGCGCCCGCCCGCCACGTTGCAGGATCGTCGGGGGAGGGCGGAATGGACGCCATGATCTCGCGCACGACATCGGCCGCCCCTCGCTTCGTCAGCGCAGTTCGCCAGCTCGCACCAAAGACGATGCCGATGTTGACCCGGCCGCGCGGCACCGGAGCGATTCCTATGTAGCCATCGCGCAGGACGCACATGCGCGCATCGCGCGGAACCTCGTCTGCGCTGTCTTCGACATGGAACGTGAGCCCGACGCGATCCGCGAACCGCGCCCGCCGGGCGACGCCCATCGAGCGAGCCACCACCGATCGGAGCCCATCAGCTCCGACGACGAGCCGGACCCGGTCCGTCGTCTCGGGAGCGGAGCCCCGTGTCATCCGGACCAGCATCGGCGCGGCGGCAACGCCCGTCCGCTCCACAACGCTCACCCCGTCCCCAAGCCGGACGTCGACCCCGGCCGATCGGGCGAGATCGAGCAACGCGGGATCCAGGCGCTCACGGTCAAGGCCCACTGCCGGCTCGACCAGCCGGTCGTCGTCGCCGTAGGTCAGGCGGAAGGTGTTGCCGCGCGGCGTCTCGACGCGCATCGCCGGGATCGGGCGGCAGGTCTCGCGAATGACCGTCTCGGCCAGGCCCAGCTGGCGCAGCGCCGCCGGGACCGCCGGCGAGGCGAAGACGCCGCCCGCGTGCCAGCGGTACGACGGAGCACGTTCCACGAGGACGACATCCCGGCCCGCCCGCGCCAGGCGAGTCGCCACCGCGGCCCCGGCCGGCCCACCTCCGACGACCAACACGTCGAGGTTCATCCACGTCCCTCAGGGATCGCCGCGATCGCATAGCGATGGCCGAACAGGCCGCCGAAGGTGGCGATCGGTCGAAGTCCGGCGGTCGCCATCATGGTGCGCATCTCCGTCGCCGTGTAGGCCCGCCTGACGGAGAGCGGGGCGTCGTGACGGGTCAATCGGCAGCGCGTCAAAAGGTGGCCGATGAGCCACGCACCCAGCCATCCCAGACGGCTCCGCGCGAGGTCGTTGACGATGACGCCGCGATCGGCCACGCGTGCCATCTCGCGCAGGAACTCGATGGCGGCGTCCGGCTCCAGATGATGGAGCACGAGGGAGGCATGGACGATGTCGTAGCTGCGATCCGCGTCCAGAAGGGACCGACCGTCACCGACCACCAGCCGGAGGCCATCCAGCATGCTGAGGCTCGGGTCCACGGCCAGCGCGGCCGCCAAGACCTCCGGCCGGCTGTCGACGGCCTGGACCGTCAGGCGCGGCCCCGTCGCGCCGGGTCGAGCGACCAGCGCGGCCGGGATGTCCGCGGCGCCCGTGCCGACGTCGAGCAGCGTCGCTGACACGGATCGGTCGTCGAGCAGCGCTCCGATGGCCTGACGCGACAGTCGGATCCCGCCCAACCAGCGATTGATCCTGCGCAGGTCACGCAGGTTCGCGGCGAGGGCCTCTCGGTCGTCGAGCGGACCGTCGAGCAGTTCCGGGGTATCGGCGAGGCGACGGATGGTGGCCCATCCCGATGCGAGCGAGGACGCCCGAAGGCTACAACACGGGGTCCACTGGCGAAGCCCGGTCGCTGGGGCGACACGAGGTTGTCGCATCGCGGCGAGGCGTGGCCGGATCCCGCTGCTCGCACCACAACGGGGGTAAGCTCAGGATCCTGCCGGGTCGGCGCCGTGACCGCCCCGACGACCAGGGAGGACGAGATGGATGAGACCAGCGGCGGACCACTCGGGGGATTGCCCGAGGATCCGAAGCCACCCGAGGAGACTCACGCCCCGATCATCCCGCAGGGCGATCCCCCGAAGGACACGGTCGATCCGACCCGCGAGACTCCGGCCGGATCCTGGACCAACGATGGGCCGGACTCTCCGTGGGCCGGCGACATCGAGGACCCCGAGAAACAGCTCTGACCGAAGCGGCGCTGGGTCGGCTTCCGGGACCTGGAGCCCGGATGGGCATCGGCTACACTCGGCGGCGTGACACGACCCGGGGCGCCGGTCGCACGTGGCTGGTTCATCACGTTCGAAGGACCCGAAGGCGCCGGCAAGACCTCGCAACTGGACCGGGCGGCCGCCGCACTCGCGCGCCGGGGTTTCGGCGTGCACGTGACCCGCGAGCCGGGCGGGACCTGGCTGGGCGAGCAGCTGCGAGAGGTCCTGCTGGCGCGGACCGGCGCCAACGCCCCCACGGATGCGACCACGGACGCGATCCTGTTCAACGCCGCGCGACGCCAGCTGGTGACCGAGGTCATCCGCCCTGCGCTGGCGGCCGGGACGACGGTGCTGTGCGCCAGGTTCGCCGATTCGACGCTCGCCTACCAGGGGTTCGGGGCCGGGGTGCCACTTGACCGCCTCGGGCTGCTGGAGGAGGTGGCGACTGACGGTCTCAAGCCGGACATGACGATCCTGCTGGATGTTCCACCGGAGATCGGGCTGCGGCGCAAGGCGGCGGGCGAGGTGACGCGCTTCGAGGCCGAGTTCGACCTCGCGTTCCACACGCGCGTCCGCGAGGGATTCCTGGCGCTGGCGGCGTCCGATCCAGCGCGCTTCGCGATCCTGGATGCGACCGCGCCGCAGGATGCCGTGGCGGACGCCGTCCAAGGAATCATGGACAGCCTGCTGGTGACCCTGGACACCGCGAGTGAACCGGATCCGGCCGGCTTGCGCATCACCTCATGAGCGAGCCGTTCGAGCCGCTCCCATTCCGAGTCGCGACCGCCGTCGACGACACGGATCGGGACGTGCTCGCGCGGGTCGCGGCCGGAGAACTGGACGCACTCGAAGCGTTATACGAGCGATACAAGACGATGGCCTACTCGATCGCCTACCGCATCACGAATGACGCGACACTCGCCGAGGATGTCGTTCAGGACGCGTTCCTGGGCGCGTGGCGCAATGCCGCCAAGTATGTCGAGGGCCGCGGCAGCGTGAAGACCTGGCTGCTGTCGATCGTCCATCACCGCGCCATCGATGCCATCCGCCGCCGCCGACCAACGTCCGAACTGCCCGAATCGACCGAGGCGCCACCCATCGCCCTGACGGCGCCCGACATCTGGGCCGAGGTGGCGTCCGGCCTCGATGCCGAGATGGTTCGTGGCGCCATGGGCGTCCTCTCGGACGTCCAGCGCGAGGCGATCGAGCTTGCCTACTTCAGTGGTCTCACGCAGTACGAGATCGCCGAACGCACGGGAACGCCCCTCGGCACGGTCAAGAGCCGGATGCGCCTGGGTCTGCTGGCGATGCGTCGCTTCCTCATCGGGGAGTCCGGCGACGATGACGCTACGTTTGCGGCTGGTGAGCCATGACCCAACCGACGCGACCTGCTGACCTGACCTGCGACGACGTCCGCGAGCTGGCGGGCTCGTTCGTCCTGGGCGCCCTGCCCGAGGCAGAGTCGGCGGTGGTCCGAGCCCATCTGGCCTCATGTTCGGACGCGCACGCGGAGATCGCCGAGCTCGGGTCCGTGCTGCCGATGCTCGATGCGTCCGTGCCGGCTCTCGAGCCGTCGGCGGCGTTGAAGGGGCGGATCCTGGCGGCCGCGGCAGCGGAGTCACGAGCCGTGGTGGCGCCGGTCGTAACGCCCATCCCGTTCCAAGCCTCCAGGCCTCGGACGGCCACCCTGACCTGGGCGATGCGCATCGCCGCGATCTTCGTCATCGTCGCGTTGGGAGGCTGGAATCTGCTGCTTCGCGGCCAGCTCACCGATGCGGAGCAGTACCAGCAGACGGTGGCCGCGGTCCTCGACGCGGCGCAGCAACCCGGGTCCGTGGCCGCGATCCTGACGCCGGACGGCGGCGTCGGCTCGGGGTTCGCCGCGATCACCGCCGACGGCGACGTCACGATGGCGCTGCGCGACCTCGCGCCGACGAGCGGTGCCCAGGTCTACGAGGCATGGGTCATCGGGTCTGACGGCATCCCACAACCACTGGGCAGTTTCCAGGTGGGTCGTAATGGGACAGCTACCTTCGACGCGAAGGCGATCCCCGCCGCGGACGGTCTGGTGCTGGCACTCACCCTCGAACCGGGCCCGGGTGCGTCGACACCCACGCTGCCGATCATCACGAAGGGCATGGCCACCTCCGCTGGGTGACCCGCCCGCGGGACCGGTGGATCAGCTTTCGGTGGTGACCCCGGTCTCCGCCACATAGCCGGGTCCCGCACCCTGGGCCAGGACGAGTGCGGCGGTCGCGGCCGCGATCAGCGTCTCGGCATCGCCGCCGTCGGTCGGGAACCGCGCGACGCCAGCGGACACGGACATCTGCTTACCGGCCACCGCGGGCAGCCCGGCGATCCCGTCGATGACGCGTCGGGCGACGGTGGCGCCGGCCGACCCCGGCGCGACCAGGACGAACTCGTCGCCGCCGATCCGCCCGACGGTGTCCACGAGACGTACGGATTCGGCGAGGACCGCCGCGACCTGGCGCAGGACATCGTCGCCGGTTTCGGGGCCGCTCTCGCGGTTGGTGGACTGGAAGTCGTCGACGTCGAACAGCGCGAGCGACAGCTCACTGCCCTGGCGCGCAGCTCGCGCGATCTCGAGTTCCAGGATCCGGGCCACGGTCCGCTCGTTGGCGAGCCCGGTCAGAGGGTCCGTGTGCGCCATGCGCTCGAACCACTCGGAGCGCTCGGCGGCCGTGGAGGTGAGCCGCGCGCGATCCATGGAGAGGGCGGCAAGGGCGGCGAGCG
The DNA here is from genome assembly GCA_046593725.1 of Candidatus Limnocylindrales bacterium. GTDB lineage: Bacteria > Chloroflexota > Limnocylindria > Limnocylindrales > CSP1-4 > SPCO01. The sequence goes on along the minus strand of JBKJQY010000111.1, from coordinate 22,472 downwards.
CGGAGATCGTCTCGCGATCCGCCTCGTCCAGATCGTGCGGCGCAGGCCAACCCATCCCGAACGAGCCCAGGGTCACCTCGACACCACCGCTCGACACGACCAGCGGCAGATACGCGCCGACGAACGATCCGCCGGACGGGAGCGCAGCTTCGCGATCGAAGGTGGCGATGCGGCCCATCGCGGCCGCCGTGAACGGATGACTCGGATCGGCGACTTCGGCGGCGAGACGTTGGGTGGCCTCGTCGTCCATCCCGTGTGATGCGACCAGCTGCAGGCCGGCGCGGTCCGGATCGGAGATGAAGATGGCGGCCATCGCCGGGCGCAGCGCCTGATCGGCGACTGCCAGGAGGGCCTCGAGTGCGGCATCCAGGTCGTCCGCTGCCGCGATCGCGGCGACCGCCGCCGGTAGGCTCGCGCGAGGATCGGGGCTGGATCCGTCGTTGGGCAATGGGGACTCCTGGACGCAAGGGAGTGAAGGGCCGCATCGTACACCGCGGCCCGTGACGGAATCGTCGTTGACCCGTGCCGACCTCGCCCCGATACTCACCGGCGTGAAGCTCATCGTTGCGATCATCCACTCCGAAGACGCCGGTGCCCTGGTGGACGCCCTGCTCGAGAAGGAGTTCCGCGCGACGCGGCTCCACAGCTCTGGCGGCTTCCTCAAGCAATCGAATGCCACGATCCTGCTGGTCGTCGAGGAAACCGACGTCGACGAGGTCATGGGCATCGTCCGGGCCAATTGCGTTTCGCGGACCCAGGTCGTCAACCCCATGCCACCGATCATGGAGCCGGGCGAATTCTTCATGCCGTATCCGCTCGAGGTCGAGGTCGGCGGGGCGACGGTGATGGTCCTGCCAGTCGAGCGCTTCGAGCGGCTCTAGGTGGTCCGGGACCTGAGGCGGCTGTGAGCGAGGCGTGGGTGGATGCGCTTGAGGCGGGCGCGCCGGACGTCGTGGCAGCGTGGCGGGGCATCCAGGCGGGTCAGCTCATCAGCGTTCGCCGTGAAGTCCGACGGCGCGCAGGCGTCGGGACCGCACCGGTCATCGCCCTCGAACTCGCGACGATGGCGGCCGCGCTCACCTCGATGGTCGAGACCCTACCCGAGGACGCCCTCCGCGCGCCGGGCGGCGAGGAAGACTGGAACGTGGCCCAGGCGATCGGGCACACCTGTGAGTCGCGCGTGGGCCTGTGCCTGGCTGCGTCTCTCGCCGCGGCCGGTCGCTGGCCGGCGGACGCCCCGACCGTCGTCCAGGGGATCCCCGGGGCTCCCGAAACGGACCGCGCGACGCTGCTGCGCAAGATCGCCCAGAGCCAGCGGATCGTGGAGCGTGCGGCTCGGACCGTGGCCGGACACGAGACCGAGCGGTGCCCGCTGGACCACCCGCAGGTCGGCCGGCTCCGATGCGGTGAGTGGTTGCTGTTCGCCGGGGTCCATGACCTGATGCACCTGGACCAGCTCCATTCCCTGACAGCCGGCGACGGCGCCGGGTGAGCCCATTCCGCCCGGATCTCGTTGACTGTTGGATCTATCGCGTGACGGAGGCGGGACCGGAGATCCTGCTCATGCGGCGTGCTCCTGGGCGGATCCTGCCCGGGCTCTGGCAGTGCGTCTCGGGGTCTCTGGAGCCGGATGAACGGGTCGCAGCAGGTGCGCTTCGTGAGCTTGCCGAGGAGACAGGCTTCGAAGACGGAGTCATCCAGGCGTTCTACGACCTTGACCTGGTGAACCAGTTTCACGAGCCGTCCGTGGACGCCATCGTCATGGCAGCCGTGTTCGCCGTCCGCGTCACTCCAAGCGCCGAGCTGCAGCGATCCCATGAACATGACGCTGCGCGTTGGCTCAGCATCCAGGCCGCCCACGATGAGGTCATCTGGCCCGGCTATCGGACCGCCATCGAGCGGATCCGCGACGATCTTGGCGACCCGAAGCGGGCCCGGTGGTTCGAGCTCACGCTCGATGGGGCGCGCCGTCCCCGCTGACGACCATGGACGAGCGTGCAGTCAGTCCTCGGTCAGCGAAGCAGTAGCTGTCCCGTAGTACGTCTGGGCATGGGCCCACGCGGCCTGACCTATCCGGGAGCCCAACCTGCGGCCAGTGAAGTCATCGACCTCCGGATGGATCCCTCCGTAGATTCGCGAGACGCCGGCCTGGTCGGCCGCATCGAAGTAGGTCGCCCACTGGAGTGTGACGCCCGCGGTCGGCCCCGCCTCGAACTTGAGCGAGCCCTGCTTGATGGTCCACTCGCTCATCCCGCCCGGGAAGTACGGGTCTCCCGTGAAGCCGGTCAGGACCTCGGCTGCGGACCGGCTGAACGTGCTGTGACCAGAGACATAGCCCTGGAACGCGGGCGTCACGAACGTTGGCGCCTGGTATGGCACCCAGTCCACGGCCAGGATCCAGGTCACACCGCTCGTCTGTGTCTCGGGGTCCTTGGGGTTCCCGGCCCAGGCTTTGATGGCGATCTCGCCGACGTGATCCGCCAGGGCGGCGTGTCGCCGGCCCGGCGCAGACGACTCTTTCGTCACGACCTCGATGAGGCCGGCCTCGAGCGGCAGGCCATCCGGGTCGTAGGAGGATCCGTTCGGATCGCTGGACTGGCCCAGCCCACCCATGTATCGGATGAGCGAGATCGGTCGTGGTGAGTCGTAGTGACCCTTCAAGCCCCATGCCTCGATGGCTGCGTCGTGAACGGCGCCATTCAGGGCCAGGTAGAGCTTCACGTCCCACTCGAGTCGGTCCACGGGCGCACCTTGGCCACCGATTCGAAGCGCCTGCCCTTCGGCATCGCCGACCGTGTTCGCAATGACGTTCCAATGCCCGGGTGGCGTCTCGGACTTGGGCCCGTCGGCCCAGAACTCCGCCAGGACGCGCGCAAAGTCGCCCTCGTTGACCATGTTCGGTGCATACGGGCTGCCGGTGGCCGGATCGACCGCGTGGCCCTTGCCGTCGTTCGTTCCGAGCGTGTTGTCGCCGAGCGCAGCCGGCGAGATATCGATCATGGTGCCTGGCGTCGGGTCCAGCAGGCTGCTCCGTCGGATCACCTGGACGGCCTCGTCCTTGTACGCGGCGTTCGTGGCCGGATCTCCCAGCTGGGGCGGCGGTCCAGGATCGATCGGGACGCCGTCCGGGCCTCCGTCCGGCAGGGCGAACGACGTGACGTGGCCCCACTGCGGCGTGATGCACTGCTGCGTGCCGTTGGTGACGGCGATCCCGTTCTGGGAGATCATCTTCTCCAGTTGGAGCGGCTGCCAACGATTCGGATCCGCCATCATCGCGCCGGGCTTGTCGACGATCAGCGCCGCGTTGACCGGCTTGTACTCCGCGTCGACGTATCCGTTGGCCTGGTTGGATCCGTCCGTGAGCCCGAAGGCGATGGCGGCCGCAGCGATTCGGTTGCCGAGGGCCGCCGGGGAGTCCCCTTCGGTGCTCGTGTCGTCGATGTCGTAGCACAGCGACTTCATCAGCCCATCGAATTCGATGAGCGAGTCCGTGCCGTTCATGGCCTTCTCGTAACGACTCTCCAGGACCCGATAGGCCGCGAAGCTGATCGCCTGAGCGCGTGCCGCCGGGACGTCCGAAGCCGACCGTTTCTCCGTCACGAAGTAGCCCCTGGCGCTCGGCTCGTACGCGGCCCACGCATCCCACATCGCCGCGGATGTATGGAACAGATTCCGGGCGTGGACCGTCGGGGCCGGGAGTGCTCGGCGGATGGCGTCCAGCAAGGCCTCGTCCCAGCGACGCGCCACGGACCACTCGGGGTGTTCGACCGTGGCGCTGCAGGTCGGGGTGGTGTGCCACGGCCGGGTGATCGCCAGGGCGCCACCGAAGACGACAGCCACAACCAGCACGACAGCGACGGCGACGGCACTCCGTGCGGGTCTACGTTCGCTCAAGGATCCAGCCTCTACAGGAGCATCGCGAGAAGGGGTAACAGGGCGCGCTGGTCAGGATGACGAACAGGTCCAGCTTGACGCTGGCGGGAGGGTACCCGAGACGAGCCGATCTGGTCATCCGTGCCCGTCACGAGGCCGGCGGGGCCCAGGGTTGGACGCTACCCGCGCCGCGCTCCACGATCCCGAATCCATCGGCAGCCATGGTCTCCCACGGCCCGGTTTCCCCATCCGGCCAGCGGACGCGGATCTCCGCGTGCGTGGTAGCGCCAAGTCCGAAATGGATCCAGCCCAGCTGCCCACCGGCGTGCCCACCACCGATCGTGAGTTGGCGCGAGATCGTGCGGTCGTCGGTCTTGACTTCGATCCACGCCCCGACGGCATCGGGGTTCGTGCCGGGCTGACGTAGCCGGATCGCGATCTCGTGGCCCATGGGGGCGGCCCCTGAGGCGTCGCCTGAACCCACGTTGCGCCACAGGTAGAGGTTGTCGCGACGATTCACCTGCACGAGATCCAGCAGGCCATCCAGGTTGAAGTCCACCAGCGCGGCGCCGCGTCCGCGCGCGAAGGCCACGATCCCCGCCTCCTCCGCGCCTTCCATGAAGATCCCGTCCGCCTGGCCGATGAAGAGGTTGCTTGGATCGCGGGCCGCGAAGTCCAGCATCTTCTCCACATTCCCCTTTGAGACGAACAGGTCCATGTAGCCATCGTTGTTGACGTCCTGGAACTCCGGATGCCAGGCCGTCGAGCGAAGGTTGTCGTCTCCGGCAAAGGGGCGGTGTGCCGTGACTCCACGGCGGAGGGCGATGTCCTTGTAGGTCGGCTGGTCGGGTCCGTTTGCGAGGGTCTGGAGCTTGTTATCTCCCTGGCTCGTGAGATAGAACTCAGGGATGCCGTCTCCCGTGATGTCCTGGGCCGCGATCCCCATCCCCCAGATCTTCAAGGCCTGCCAACCATCGTCAAGGGTGTAGGCGCGGGGTGCCTCGCCGGGAGCGACCCGCCACAGCTGCTCTGATCCGCCGACGTAGAAGTTTCGGTCGTTGGCCATGCGCAGGTCGTTACGCCCGGATCGATCCCAATCACTGAACAGGATGGACAGGGTGCAGTATCCGGGCGTCAGGGCGATCGGAGGTCCATAGCGGCTCCCCGATGCGTCTGGACGGATGAGCTGACTATCGCTGCAGGTACTGTCGTCGTCGGCGCCGCTCACATCGAATCCCACGTAGTTGCCGAAGGCGAGTGTCGGAAGGCTGTTGCTGCCTTCCCAAGTCGCGCTGAAGGCTCCCGTCCAGGCATCTCCACCGTCGATGCCCCAACGCTCGTTGGCTCGTTCGAATCGACAATCGCCCAGACCCCGAAGCAGGACGTTTTCGCCGAAGCGCAGGACCGCAAGATCCGTCACCCCGTCGCCGTCGATGTCCAGCGGATAGGCGCCGGTCACCTTCGTCAGGTCCGTTGCAGGGTCCGGGATGTGGGCGAATCGCAGGTCGCCGCCCACCGGGCTGTCGTTCCGATACAGGGCCGCAGGCTGGCTGCCACCGGCGAGGTACAGGTCCGCCTTGCCGTCGCCGCTACAGTCGAACGCCGCGACCCCGCCACCTTCGAAGTACGCGTATCCGCCGTCGTAGGTGTGATCCAGCCCGGCTGCCAACGCCTGCTCGACGAAGTGGGGCGCGGCCAGCCCTTTGGCGGGCTGGTGCGGCCGAAGCGCCTCCATCGCCGCCGTGGTCGCCCCAAGGCCGACCAACACCGCAACGATCGCTCCGACACCGAGGAGAGCGAACCTCGAGGTCCGTATCATGCCCGCAGGGTACCGGCGCCGCTCACTTGGCGCGCGCGAGCGCGTCCGGCGCCTCGGCCCGATGGCCTGGACGCACGGATCAGCCGCGGTCACAGAGCAACGGGGTCATACCGGTCGCAGGTCGAATCGAGGGCTGAGGATGGGACAAGAGCCGCAGCGGCGACGGGTCGCCCTTGTAACGGGAGGCGCCCTCGGGATCGGACGCGCCATCGCCATTCGGCTCGCCGCCGATGGCGTGGCGGTCGCGATCGCCTACCACTCGCACGATGCCGACGAGGTCGTCGCGGAGATCGTGACGGCAGGCGGTACAGCCTTCGGCTTGGAGCTGGACGTCACGGATCGATCGCAAGTGGATCGCGCCGTCGAGGAAGTCGCGAGCCGGTTTGGTGGCCTGGACATCCTGGTGAACAATGCCGGCGGCCTGCTGGCTCGCGTCACCATCGAGGCGATGAGCGACGATCACTGGGACCGGATCATGGCGCTCAATCTGACGAGCGCGTTCTACTGCACGCGTGCTGCTGCGCCGCATCTTGGACCTGGCGGACGGATCATCAACCTGAGCTCCCAGGCGGCGGAGGGTGGGGGCGGTCCGGGCGCGGCCGCCTACGCTGCCGCCAAGGCGGGACTCATCGGGTTCACGCGGGCCTCCGCCAAGGAGTTCGGCAGCAAGGGCGTCACGGTCAATGCGATCGCCCCCGGCTATATCGGGGATACACCGTTCCATGCGACGTTCTCGTCGCCCGATATGCAGCAGGCGATGGTCGCCCAGACGGCGGTCGGGCGTTCCGGCGACCCGACCGATATCGCGGCCCTCGTCTCCTACTTCGCGTCGCTTGATTCCGGATTCGTGACCGGGACGGTGGCCGATGTCAACGGGGGCAGCTATTTCACGTGAGTCGCGGTGAGGGCGACGATCTCGCGGCCTTCCATGTCCAAATCAAATCCGAATGGTGCTACCCTACCGTCGCGCTCAGGCTGGGAGGCTACGAGCGTCACTGAATTGGCGCTTCCGAGATCACGAGTGCCATCAAGACGAAGAGGAGTCAGCATGTTCGATCGCCGATTGGCGGCCCTCGGGACGACCGCCGTCATCCTGCTCGCTGCCTGTGGCAGTACAGCCACTTCTACGAAGCCGAGCGCGGCGGCCAGCGCCGCCCCCAGCGCGGCGGCCAGCGCCGCCCCCAGCGAGGCCGTGGCCCCATGCTCCGTCGGCGTGGCGTGGGCCACGTTCCAGGAAGAGCGGTACGGTCTTCGCGATGAGCCGAACATCAAGGGAGCCGTGGAGGCGGGCGGAGGCACGTACACCGGGAACGACGCCAAGCTTTCCCCGGAGACCCAGGCCTCCAATGTCGAGGCCCTGATCGCCGCCGGTGTCAACGTCATCGTCATCAACGCTCAGGATCCCGAGGCGATCCTGCCGTCCGTCCAGAAGGCGATCGATGCCGGGATCCCGGTCATCGCCTATGACCGCGAGCTGGAAAACGCGAAGGCCCTCTTCATCACCCACGACAACGTCGAAGTGGGACGGATGATCGCCCGCGCCGTTACCGCGGCACAGCCGACGGGTAACTACGCGATCATCAAGGGCGAGCTCGGTCAGACGAACCCGGTGTTCCTGCGCCAGGGCATGGAGGAGATCATCGCCCCGCTCATCGCGTCAGGTGCGATCAAGATCCCGGCTGGTGCGGAAGTGAACACCAAGGGCTGGAAGCCGGACGCGGCGCAAGCCGAGATGGAGCAGATCCTCACCGCCAACAACAACGACATCCAGGCCGTGCTCTCGCAGAACGATGGCATGGCAGGTGGCGCCGTCGCGGCGCTCACCGCTCAGGGCCTGCAAGGGAAGGTCATCATCGGCGGCCAGGACGGTGACAAGGCCGCCCTCAACCGAGTCGCCCTCGGCACGCAGGTCGTCAGCGTCTGGAAGGACGCAACCGAGCTTGGCACGGCAGCCGGCAAGGCCGCCCTCGAGCTCTGCAAGAACCCTGACATCACGAAGGTGACCGGGGCCGCGGCATCCAAGACCAATGGTGGTCTTGACTCCATCGCGGTCCTGCTCAAGCCGGTCCCGATCACGAAGGACAACCTGCAGGTGGTCCTCGACGCGAAGTGGCTGACCGTCGAAGAGCTCTGCAAGGACGTCCCCGCGGGATCCGTCACCGGTTGCCCGTAGTCCCTCGCTGAATCGTTGCTGAAACGCCCTGCCTCGCGGCCACGCCGCGGGACAGGGCGTCGTTCCACCCACATCCGCCCTTCTCAGCCGGTGACGTGATGTCCGAGGCCAAGGCGATCCAGGAGACTACCGTCGGCGAGGGGACGCCGAGCCCCGCGACGACGCAAGGCCGTCCCCCTCAGCGATCTGCTCGTGCCGTGTTCGCACGCCTTGAGATCGATACGCGATTGCTGGGCATGCTCGCGGCTCTTGCCATCCTGTGGATCGCCTTCGATTTCCTATCTGACGGACTCTTCCTGTCCCCTCGCAACCTCTGGAACCTGTCCGTCCAGTCCTCGGCGGTCGCGATCATGACGACAGGCATGGTCCTGATCATCGTGTCGCGCAACATCGACCTGTCGATCGGATCGATCCTCGGGTTCGTGGCGATGATCATGGGACTGCTCCAGGCGGAATGGATCCCCGCGGCGCTCGGGCCGGGCTTCCCACAGTCCTTCATCTGGATCGTCGTGGTCGTGGTCGGGATCGCCGTGGGCGCGCTGATCGGCGGCCTGAGCGGCTTCCTCGTCGCCTATATCGGGATCCCGTCGTTCATCGTGACCCTCGGTGGTCTGCTCATCTGGCGCGGCGCCGCCTTCCAGCTCGCGAAGGGCAGGACGATCGCTCCACTGGATAGCACGTTCCAACTGATTGGCGGAGGACCCAAGGGATCCCTGGGGGAGACCCTGAGCTGGCTCGTTGCCGCCCTCGCGATCGTTGCCCTCACCTACGGCCTCATCGCCGGTCGGCGCCGTCGTCGCCAGTACGGCTTTCCGCTCCGCCCGATCTGGGCTGACGGTGTCATCGGAGCCCTCGGCAGCCTCGCCATCGCTACGGCCGTCTGGGTCGCCAACAGCTACCCGTGGCCGCCTGCACTGGCTGAGAAGTACGCGCTCGAAAATGGGATCACGATCCCGCCTGGGGGGATCCCGACCGGGATCGCGATCCCGGTGCTGATCGCGATCGTCATTGCCGTGGGCATGACCTTCCTCGCGACACGACGCCGATTCGGGCGCTATGTCTACTCGATCGGCGGCAACCCGGAGGCCGCCGAATTGGCCGGCATCAACACCCGGATGACGATCATGAAGACTTTCATCGCGATGGGCGTGCTCGCCGCCGTGGCGGCGGTCGTCACGTCGGCTCGCTTGAACGCCGCAACGTCGACGTTGGGCAGCGGCGTCGAGCTCCAGGTGATCGCCGCTGCGGTCATCGGTGGTACGTCCTTCTCCGGCGGCATCGGCACGATCGCGGGCGGCGTACTGGGGGCGGTGATCATGCAGTCACTTTCGTCCGGCATGGTTCTGATCGGGGTCGATACCGCGCTGCAGGACATCGTGGTCGGCGTCGTACTGGTGGGCGCCGTCGGGGTCGACATCGTCATTCGCCGCCGGAGCACATGACGCACATGGAGACGAACATGACAGCCGGCGACTCCTCGATCGGGGTGGCAGACGCACCCCGCGTCCCACTCGTCGAGATGCGCAACATCCGTGTGTCGTTCGGCGGCGTCCATGCGGTCGACGACGTCTCGGTGGATCTATACCCGGGCGAAGTCATCGGGCTCGTCGGCGGCAATGGCGCCGGAAAGTCCACGTTGATCCGCGCCCTGTCCGGCGCGCATCCCGCGAACGAAGGCGAGATCTACATCAACGGCAAGAAAGCCACCATCGCCAACCCACGCGACGCCAAGACCTACGGGATCGAAACCATCTATCAGACGCTGGCCCTCGCCGACAACGTCGACGCGGCGGCCAATCTGTTCCTTGGGCGCGAGATCACGACGCGGCTGGGGTCTCTCGACGACGCTGCGATGGAGTCGGCCACCCGGGGGGTGATGGGCCGGCTCAATCCCAAGTTCAAGAACTTCAAGATCCCCGTCAAGTCGTTGTCGGGCGGCCAGCGTCAGTCGGTCGCCATCGCTCGAGCCGTCCACTTCAACGCCAAGATCCTGATCATGGACGAACCAACCGCCGCGCTGGGGCCGGCCGAGACCGCCCAGGTCCGCGAGCTCGTCGCGCAGCTGAAGAGCGAAGGGATCGGGATCTTCCTGATCAGCCACGACATCCATGACGTCTTCGACCTCGCCGATCGGATCAGTGTCATGCTCCAGGGCAGGCTGGTGGGAACGGTCGACAAGGACAAGGTCACCAAGGACGAGGTGCTTGCGATGATCATCATCGGGAAGCTCCCGGAACAGGTGTCGGACAAGGAGATGGCGGAGCTGATCGGCTGACCGCCGCGGCCGGCATTCGGGCGGCCGACTCGCCCGGGATCGCCTCGCTGGTAGACTCGCGTCGCAGGCAGCCCACCGTGAGGCGGCACAGGAGGGCCACGTGATCGACCGGACGCAGACGGATCTCACCTCCCCGGCCCAGCGTCGCGTCTTCCACTCGAAAGTGGACACGATCCGCCCGACGTACGGCTTCGAGGACGTCTCGCTCGCGCCCGGTCTGGACACCATCGAACCGGCCGACGTGGACCTGACCCAGACCTTCGCCGGACTGGATCTCGCGATCCCGATCCTCGCATCCGCGATGGACGCAGTCGTGGATCCCGCCTTCGCCGGTGCGCTCGGGCGACTGGGCGGCCTGGCGATCCTGAACCTGGAAGGCGTCCAGACGCGCTACGAGGATCCGGACGAGCTGCTCGGCCGGATCGCGGCGGCACCGGACGCGGACGTCCAGGCCCTGCTCACCGAGGCCTACCTGCAGCCCGTCCGCGAGGACCTCATCGCCCGCCGGCTCGACGAGATCCACGCCGTCGGCTCGCGCGCGGCCGTCGCCGCCACTCCGGGTGCGGCCCGCGTATTCGGACCGTTCTGCGCCGAGCATGGCGCGGATCTGTTCCTCGTCCAGAGCCAGGTCAGCAGCGCCCGACATCTCGCCACGGACTACGACCCGCTCTCGTTGCAGGACTTCACCCGGTACATGCCCATACCTGTCGCCGTCGGCAACACGACCAACGCCGAGGCCGCCTTCGCATTGATGGAACAGGGTGCCGCCGCGGTCTTCGTCGGCGTGGGGCCCGGCGCGGCCTGCACCACGCGCGAGGTCCTCGGCATCGGCGTCCCGCAGGTGACCGCGATCAGCGACGTCGCGGCGGCCCGCGAGGCGTACTTCGCCGAGACCGGCCGCTACGTCCCGGTCGTGGCGGATGGCGGGATGCGTCGCGGTGGCGAGTTGGCGAAGGCCATCGCCGCGGGCGCGGATGCGCTGATGCTGGGATCGCCCCTTGCACGGGCGGAGGAAGCCCCGGGACGTGGCATGAACTGGGGTATGGCCGCTCCCTCGCCGACGCTCCCACGTGGGACCCGGATCAAGGTCGGGACGGTCGGATCGCTGGAGCGGATCCTGTTCGGCCCGGCCCACGTGACCGACGGCAGCGAGAACCTGGTCGGGGCGCTGCGCCAGTCGATGGCCGCGCTGGGCGCCCGTACGATTCGCGAGATGCAGCGTGTCGAGATGGTCTATGCGCCCAGCACCCAGACCGAAGGCAAGTCCTGGCAGCGGTCACGCTGACGGACACACCCGGCGGCCGATCGTCGATGGAGGACGAGCTCGTCGCAAGCGGACGGTTCGTGCGGATCTCGACCCGTGGTCGAACGTCCGGTGAGCGGCGCGAGGTCACCGTTGGCTACGCGGACGACCCACGCGGTCTCCCGGGCGCCGTGGTCGCGGCGGCTGGCGATGCGGACGCGGACTGGGCCATGAACCTCTTGGCGGAGCCCGCCTGCGCGGCGACCATCGGCGGTCGATCGTTCGAGGCGACGGCAGAGTCGCTCGCTAGATCGGATCACGCGGCGGCCATCCGGGCCCTCATCCTTCGCTATGGGACACCGGCCGAAGGGCTGGGTCGCGGGCCTTCGTTCCGCCTGGTCCCTGTCCCGCCGGCAGGGAGTGGCTGATGGTGGTCGAGGTGACCGTCGAGACGCGGATCGGTCGCACGCCCACGACGGTCTTTTCCGAGTTGGCTGCAGTCGAGCGCTACCCGGAGTGGCTGATCGCCTCCGGCATCGTCGGCGTCGGCCGGCAGGACGCCCAGCCTCTCGCGGTCGGGTCGCGCCTCGTCATCCGCCAGACCGTGGCTGGCCGATCCTCCGTCATCGATGCCGAGATCACGGCTTTCCGTCCCGATATGGCGATCGCACTCAAGGGTCGTGACCCAGACGGCGTCTCCGTCCAGTTCGAGGCCGCTTTGTCGCCCGACGGCGACCTCGCCACGACCCTGCGCTGGTCCGTCTCGATCGGGCTTCCGCTCAAGTTCCGCCTCTTCGAATCGATGGTCGCGCCGCAGGCGAAACGCGCGGCCGCGCTGGATGTCGAAGCCTTCCGGCGCCGCCTCGAGGCCATCGCAGAGGCATGACGCCTACCTGCCCGGTCCACGCCGCGCGTCGTCGCGGCTGCCACGTTGATCCTGCTCGTTGCTGGGTGGGCGACGCCCAACCGCGTCACACTGGCACGGCCGTCGACCAGGAGGCAGTGGCTTGATCGATCCGGCCGCGAGCCTCTATGAGCGAGCGGGCGGAACGCCCTTCTTCGAGGCGCTCGTGGCGCGCTTCTACGAGGGTGTCGCGTCGGATCCGCGGCTGCGGCCCCTCTATCCGGAAGCGGACCTGGCACCAGCCCAGCACCGACTGACGCTGTTTCTCATCCAGTACTGGGGCGGCCCTCGGACCTACGACGCGGAACGTGGCCACCCCCGGCTGCGGATGCGCCACGCTCCCTTCGCGATCGGCCCGCTCGAGCGCGACCGATGGCTCGTCCACATACGTGCTGCGATCGCAGCGCTCGCGCCGCCGCCAGGCGTGGCCGATGAGCTGGAGCGCTACATCGCGATGGCCGCTGAGGCGATGCGCAACCGCGACTGAGGCCTGAGCCCCGCGAGCTCGCCCCTCCGCGAGCTCGCCCCTCCGCCGCTCGCCCCTCCGCCGCTCGCCCCTCCGCCGCTCGCCCCTCCGCCAGCGGAGGTGGTCGATGGTTTCAGACAAGCAGAACCATCTCGCCCCCTGTAGGTCGTTCCGCTTGATCGGAACCATCGCGCATGCGCGTCTGAGCGCTCCAGCCTCGCCGGACCTGTGCCTGGGTCCGCCTCCGTCCGCTTCCGTCCGCCTCCGCCGGGTAGACTGGGGACAGGCGGACCCGGCGGCGATGGAACGGCGAACGGAGGCGGCATTGGCGGACACCGACGAGTCATCCACGGGCGAACGGAAGCGCGGCAAGACCGTCCACGGTGAGGCCGCGAACGCGGGCCATCGAGTCCTCGCCCCGGACGACGCGGAGGTCGAGGCCTATCTCGAGACCGCCCTCAAGGCGCCCGGCCCGGATCGGTCACCAGAGGATCAGCCCGGCTCCACGGACGCCGAGGATCGCGAGACGGTCGTCGTCCTGGACTTCGGCAGCCAGTTCGCCCAGTTGATCGCTCGGCGCGTGCGCGAGCTCGATGTCTACAGCGAACTGCTCCCGCACGACACGCCGATGGCCGAGCTGGAGCGCCGCGGCACCCGCGCGATCATCCTGTCGGGCAGCCCGCACTCGGTCTACGACCCGGACGCCCCGCGAGCGGATCCTGCCATCTGGTCCGGCAAGATCCCGGTGCTCGGCATCTGCTATGGGGCCCAATTGATGGCCCATGAGCTAGGTGGCGACGTCATCCCGTTCGACCACCGCGAGTACGGCCCGGCCAATGTCAGCATCACCGCGGACGACCGGCTGTTCGCCGGGCTCGATCGTGAACAGCCGGTCTGGATGAGCCATGGCGACTCCATCTCGCGGCTACCGGAGGGCTTCCACGCGACCGCCCAGACGGATTCCACGCCGTATGCGGGCCTGGTCGACGCATCGCGCAACCTGTATGGGATCCAGTTCCACCCCGAGGTCGTGCATACACCGCGCGGCAAGGACGTCCTGCGCAACTTCGTCGTGGACATCGCGGGCGTCTCACCGACCTGGACTGCCGGCAACTTCATCGATACGACCGTCTCGGACATCCGCGAGCGCGTGGACGCCCACGCTCGCGAAGTCGGGTCGGACGGCCTGGTCATCTGCGCCCTGTCGGGTGGCGTCGACTCTGCTGTCGCGGCGGCCCTGGTCCACCGCGCGGTCGGCGACCGGCTGACCTGCATCTACGTGGACCACGGCCTGATGCGCAAGAAGGAATCGGAGCTGCTCCGGGTCACCTTCGAACGCGACCTGGGCATGAACCTGGTCATGGTCGACGCTCGCGAGCGGTTCCTCGCCCGGTTGGCCGGCGTGGAGGACCCGGAACAGAAGCGCAAGATCATCGGTGACGAGTTCATCCGGGTCTTCGAGGAGGAGGCGGCCAAGCTGGGCCGCATCGACTTCCTGACCCAGGGCACGCTGTACCCCGACGTCATCGAATCGGCGACGTCCGAATCGAAGGCGGCCCAGAAGATCAAGACGCATCACAACGTGGGCGGCCTGCCGGCGGACCTGCGGTTCCAGCTCATCGAGCCGTTGCGCTACCTGTTCAAGGACGAGGTCCGGCGCGTCGGCTTGGAGATGGGCCTCCCCGAGGCGATGGTCCTGCGCCAGCCATTCCCGGGACCGGGCCTCGCCATCCGGATCCTCGGCGAGGTCACCCGCGAGCGACTCGACACCCTGCGCGATGCGGACTGGATCGTCATCGACGAGATCAAGGCGGCCGGCCTGTACCGGACGCTGTGGCAGAGCTTCGCGATCCTGACGCCGGTACGCAGCGTCGGCGTGATGGGCGACGGGCGGACGTACGCCAACGTCGTCGCCATCCGCGCCGTGACGAGCGAGGATGGGATGACGGCGGACTGGGCCAAGCTGCCGTACGACGTCCTGGGCAAGATCAGTTCGCGCATCGTGAACGAGGTCCCCGGCGTGAACCGGGTCGTGTATGACATCAGCTCCAAGCCGCCCGCGACCATCGAGTGGGAGTAGCGCGTCAGGTAGTCACCTGACGAATGGGGTATTCCGCGGTTCACCGGGCGCGGTAGCATTCCCGTCATGGCCGATGACATCCGACCGAATGCCGCTGCGCCGGCAGTCTGTACTTGGTGCTCCGCTCCGCTGCCGTCACCCGATCCGGATCGCTGCCCATCCTGCGGGGCGATACTGACCGGCGAGCCGGCCGAGCCCGTGCCGGGCATCACTGCGATCGATGCCGCCGCGCTGTTGCGCGGGACGCCGACGACGACCCGACCCCGGAGCCGGCTCCTGTCGTGGATCAACGGCGACTACCCGGAGGACGCCATCTCGCCGGCCGACGCTAAGGCGCTCGAGTTGCCGGACCCGGCGGTCAAGCGCGAGATGCTCCGCCTGGAGCTCGAAGGCGAGGTCGCCAACCTGAAGGCCGAGGCCGACGCGCTGGTCGCCGAGGCCGCCGCCGAAGGCCACGTCATCGAACCACCCGATCACTCCGCCCTGTCCGAAGCCGGCGTGGCGGCAGCCGAGGCCGCCCTCCTGACCGACGACCAATCGGATGACGCTGTCGCCGCGGCGACCGAGCGCGTGCCTGCCGCCGCCGAGGCGGTCGCCGACCCCTCGACCGAGGACGCCCCGCCCGCCTGAACCGCCAGGCGGCTATCCTGCCGCGGTGCCAGACCGCCTGCCGTCGCCCGGTCCATCGTTCATCCGTGAGCACGAAGTCCGCATCGCCGATCGTCGGTACGTGGCCGGGATGGGTCGCCCGTCCGAGGCGCCCGACGGTTGGTGGCTCGCCATCCTGTGGGTCGCGGATGCCGATGGCCTGATCACCTTCCGGGACGTGGCACCTGAGGGTGGCCCCCCTGCCGATCCGCCGCTCGCCCGTCTCGGGCCGGCCATCGCGGGCGCGCTCTCGGGATTCATCCTGGAGGACGCAGGCCGACTCCAGTTGCGTGTCGGGGCCGCCATCCCGCCGGAGGATCCCGATCGACCGTGGCGCGCGCCGCTCGTCGTCCGGGCCGCATTCCGGTTCGAGCCCGCGCGGATCGCCTCCATACCGCCGAATGCACTCGCCGATACAGTGCTCGCCGCCTTCCGTCGGGCCATCGAGGGGCTGCATCGGCCGTGACCGTCTAGACTCGTCGGATGCGCGACCTGTTCGACGAGTTCCTGGAGGAGTTGCGACGCCGCGAGGCGACCGCCCGCGGCGAGGACCCCCGTCGAGCGGCCCCGCGCCGCGAGTCATCCGACGACCCCGAACCGGGACGCGAAGCGGACGACACCGACACACCCGATGACGCCGATGCGGGCGGCGATCCCGAGGAGCGCTCCAGCGACCGCCCCGACCTGTCCGTCGTGGGTTCGCGTGGATCGGACGATCCACCGCGGCGGCGGGGACCCGGCGGACCAAGCGATGGCGCTCGCGACGGCGGGACGTCCGGCCGGCAGGTCGTGCTGGCGGTCCTCATTCTGGGTGTCATCGCCTTCCTGTTGCTCTCGTCGACGGTCCTGGACCTGTGGACGGACGCGCTGTGGTTCACGTCGGTCGGCTTCGATAGCGTCTTCTGGACGCGCGTCGGGACGCAGGTCGCCCTATTCGTCGGCGCCCTGGTCGTCGTCCTGGTCGTGCTGCTCGGCAACCTCTGGCTGGCCGGTCGCCTGGGGCCGACTCCCGGACTCGTCGGCGAGGGACGTTCCGGTGGTGGCACGCTCCGGTCGCTCGTCGACCGCCTGAACGACGCCGCGGAGGCCTCGGCCGGCCGGTCGCGGGGCGGTCCCACCTACGGCGCGCGCCGAGCCGGGGAGGCGCGTGCGATCGTGCTCGAACCGGACTCGCTCCCGGACCTCGGTCCGCTGGCCCTCGCGGCGCTGGTCGCGGTCGCGATCGTGGCGGCCCTGGCCATCGCCGGGTCCGTCGGCGCCGCCTGGGAGACCGTGTTGCTGTGGCAGCACCGCGTGCCGTTCTCGCCCGAGGCGTCCACCGTCACGGCAGACCCGGTCTTCAACAAGGACATCGGCTACTTCCTGTTCGAGTTGCCGTTCCTGCGCCTCATCCAGGGCGTCTTCAATGGCGTCGTGATCGTGACCCTCGTGCTCGTCGTCGGCCGATACCTGGTCGGTGCCTCGCGCGCGGGACTCGTGTTCGCCACGCCGGTCCGACTCCACCTCGCGATCCTGGGCGCGCTCTTGCTGCTGTCGGTCGCATTCGGCTACCAGCTCGAGAAGCTCGAGCTCGTGTACAGCAACCGGGGCTTTGCGACGGGCGTCAGCTACACCGATTTCCATGCGCAGTTCGTGGCGTTCGACGCGCTCACCGTCGTCTCGGGCATCGCCGCGGCACTCCTCGTCGGCGGCGCGCTCACCCGGACACTATGGCCGCTTGGGCTGACGATCGGGATCTGGCTCGTCGCCTCGTTGCTCATCGGGCGGCTCTACCCCGAAGCGGTCCAGCGCTTCACCGTCGCGCCGAACCAGCTCGCCCAGGAAGAGCCGTACATCGTCAACAACATCGCGATGACCCGGCTCGCGTACGACCTGCAGGATTGGGACGGTCGCGCCTTCGGCGGCGATGCACCGGTGACCCAGGCACTCGTCGACGCGGAGGCGGACACCTTTGCGAACGCGCGCCTGTGGGATTACCGGCCACTCAACGATACGCTCGACCAGCTCCAGGTCGTGCGCAAGTACTACGACTTCACTGACGTGGACGCGGACCGTTACATGATCGGCGGGGTCACGCGACAGGTGTGGTTGTCGGGTCGTGAGCTGGCGCTCGACCAGAACCCCAGCGCGGTCGGATTCACCAACCAGCGGATCATCTTCACCCACGGCATCGGGGCGGTCATGACACCGGTCAATGAGGTGGCCAACCAGGGCCAGCCGCGGCTCTTCATCCGCGACCTGCCGCCGGTCTCCACGGACGACGCGCCGACCATCAACGAGCCACGGATCTACTTCGGCGAGCGCGACAGTGGCTATGTGGTGACCGGCGCGCAGCTGAGCGAATTTGACTTCCCGACGGGCGAGGGCGATGTCGCGGGCGCGTCGGGCACAGAGACCCGCTGGACCGGTACGACCGGGATCCCACTCGATACGACCCTTTCGCGCCTGCTCTTCGCGCTCCGGTTCAAGGATCTTGACCTGCTAATCAGCGACCAGCTCACGAGCCAGAGCCAGCTGCTGTTCCACCGAAGCCTGGGCGACCGCCTGGGCCGCATCGCGCCGTTCCTAAAGTTCGACAAGGACCCCTATCTCGTCATCGACGGCGATGGTGCTCTCATCTACGTCCAGGATGCCTACACCGTCTCGGATGCCTTTCCCAATGCCCAGGCGTTCGATCCGGACGCGCTGCCGGGCTCCGGCCTCGGCGGGAACGCCATCAACTACATCCGCAACAGCGTCAAGATCACGATGAACGCCTACGACGGCACGATGCACTTCTACATGGCCGATCCGGCGGATCCGATCGTCCGCGCCTACGCCGGGATCTTCCCCGACCTGTTCGAGCCGCTCGACGCGATGCCGGTCTCGCTGCGTGATCACCTGCGCGTCCCGGAAGAGCTGTTCAACGTGCAAACCCGTGTGTTCGGCAAGTACCACGTCACGACCGCCGCCCAGTTCTTCCGCACCGACGACCAGTGGACGGTCCCTGCGGCGCCCAATGATCAATCCGCATCCGCCCAGACCTTGCCGTCGGAGGCGTACTACGTCGTCATGCGCATGCCGGGGGAGGACAAGGCGGAGTTCCTGCTGCTGCAGCCGATGGTCCCCAAGGGCCGCGGCAACATGATCGCCTGGATGGCCGCCCGTAACGACGCACCGAACTACGGCACCACCCGGGTCTATCGGTTCCCGTCCGAGACGACCGTTCTGGGTCCGGTCCAGATCGAGGCACGGATCGACCAGGACCCGACCATCAGCCAGCAGATCACGCTGTGGGACCAGTCCGGCAGCTCGGTCATCCGCGGCAACCTGATCGTCGTTCCGCTGGGCGATTCGCTCATCTACCTGCAGCCGGTCTACCTCCAATCCACGAGCTCGTCGTTCCCGGAGTTCGTGCGGATCATCGTGGCCTCGCCGCGGAACGTGGTGTGGGGCAAGACGCTTGGGGAAGCTATAGACCTCCTCGTGAAGGCGGAGGCCGGCGGCGAGACCCCGACGCCCACGCCCACTCCGGGTCCCGGCGGGAGTCCCTCGCCGGGCCCGACGACCAGCCCGACCGCGACGCCGGACCCGGATGCGCCACTCCCGACGGATGTCGCCGGCCTCATCGACTATGCCAACGTCCACTTCGCGGCCGCCCAGGCAGCCCTCCGGGCCGGTGACTTCGCCACGTATGGCATCGAGATCGAACGTGTGAACGCGGCACTGCGAGCCCTTGACGCCTTGACGCCAGGCATCGTCCCGTCGCCCGGGGCGTCGGCCAGCCCGGCGCCGTGACCCTCGGGGCGATCCTCGTATCGTCCCTCCTTGCGACCCTCGCCCACCCGGTCTCCTGGCCGGTGGCCCTCGCCGGGTTCCTGGTCCGTGGCGGGATCGTCGTATTCCTCGTCCCGATCGTCGTCCTGCCCTCGGCCGTGGGCCTGTCCGACCTGTTCGCGCCGACCATCTCGGAGATCGCCCTGAGCGGGATGTCGCCGCAGATCCTGGTGGCGATCGCCGCCGGCAGCGCGCTCTCGGTCGCTGTGGGGCTCCTTGCCGCCTGGTTCGCCGCGGCGATGGAAGGGACCCTCATCCGTGATGCCCCGGTCTGGGACGAGCTGGATCCAGGACGGACCATCGCGCCGCCACGACGTGGCGAGGCCGCGCGCATCCTTGGGGTGCGCCTGGTCGCGCATCTCCCGTTCGCCGTGGCGCTCGCGTGGAGCGCGACGCGGATCGTGGATGCGACCTACCGCGAATTGAGCCGACCGAACGACGTCACGACGCCGGTCGCCCTAAGGGTCCTCGGCTCGCTCCCCGAGGTCATCGCACTGATCGCCATCACCTGGGTCCTGGGGCAGATCGTCGGGGCCGTGGCTTCGCGCCGCGTGGTGATCTCGGGCACGAGCGTCGCGGGTGGGCTGCGGACCGCGCTGGCGGAATGCCTCCGCCGACCGCTGCAGCAGCTGATGCTGTTCTTCGTGCCGGCGCTGGCCCTCGTCGCCGTCGTGGTTCCGACAGCAGCAGCGACCGCGTCGACCTGGGGCCGGGTGCGGGTGGCCATCGCCGAATCGGTCGGTCCGCTGGAGGGGATCGTGACCGTCTGCGTGTTCGTCGGGCTCTGGCTGGGCGGCCTCGTCCTGGTCGCGATGGTCTGCGCGTGGCGGGCCGCGGCGTGGACGCTGGACGCGGAACAGAGGACGTTCGGGGTAACGCCGGGCACCCTACCGGGTGACTGGTCGGATGCGGAGTCGTCTGCCACTCTGTGACCCTTCGACCCCGGCGGGGTCGGGACCGGGAGGCGAGGGGATCGCATGGCCACGCGCACGTCCGTCTGTCCAGCTTGTCAGGAGGCAGTCCCGAGCGGTCGCCTGTCCTGTCCGTCGTGCGGCCTGCTCCTGGCGTCCGTCGCCGGTGCATCGCCGCGCCACCGAACGAGGAAGCCGACGCACGCCGAGGCTGAGGCTGAGGCCGCCGACCCTGATCGCCCGCCCGTCGCTGTCGGCGCCTACGTCCCGCCGAGGCCGACGTCGTCGGCACCGTTCCTGCTGCCCGCCCGGGCCTGGGCCGGGATCACCTCGGCATCGGCTCGCCCGATGGGCGGCCTGGGGATGTCAGGACGTCCGATGGCGATGGCCGGGGCAGGCGCCGGTTCGAACGGGATGGTCGCCACCAACAGCCGGGGTTCCCTGCTGGTGAAGGTCCCGACGGCGCCCCCGGCAGGGACGGTCGTAGCGCAGCCGGCCGATCACGCGCGAGCCGCCGGCGACGCGACGACGTCGGCCGAGGAGGATGCCGCCGGCTGGCTGGAGGCTGCTGCCGGCTGGCTGATGATCGTCGGGTCCGCCGTCGCGATCCTGGGCTTCCTGTTGCCGTGGTCGCGCACCGTCATCGGCGCGGAAGGAGCCGGGACCTACTTCGATTCGTGGGGCATCGCCAACCCGAGCCACGTCATGGTCGTGCTGGCCCTGGCCGCCGCGCTGGGGCTGGCTATCGTGGCCAACCCGATCCCGACGTGGATCCGGACGTGCGCCGTGGGGCTGGCTCTGGGCGGGGTGCTCGTCGGGCTGACGTGGCCGTACCTGTTCGGGCCGTTGGGTGCCGGACCCGGCGTGCTGGCCATCCTGGTCGGTGGCGTCATGCTCGGCGCCGCGGGCGTCCTGGATCTCATCGAGGCGCGTCACGCCCCTGCCGATCCGGGCGTCTGACCGCGGTCAGACGCACGCTAGGGGTCAGACGACCCCTGCTACACTGCGCCGGACGTCGTACGGAGGCTCCCGGCCAGCGGTATGGATCAGATCCTCGGGCAGATCGGTGACACCCTAGGCGGCATCTTCGATAGCCCCATCGTCCAGTTCGGCATCCGGATGATCGGGGTCTACCTCGTCATCCTGTGGCTGGCCACGGCGTACTGGGCGTTCCGGGACATGCAGCAGCGGTCCGACAACGCCATCCTGCCGTACCTCGCGGCCGCCGGGATCATCCTGTTCACCCCGGTCTTCTTCATCTTCGCGGTGTGGGTCTACAAGATCGTCCGGCCGCACGAGAAGATCGGCGAGGTCTGGGAGCGGAATCTGGCCGAGGAGGCCCTGCTCGCCGAGGTCGAGGCGATCCACCACTGCCCCACCTGCGAGCGACGGATCGACGACGAATGGATCATCTGCCCCACCTGCCGGACGCGCCTCAACCGGGTCTGCCCGAACTGCAGTCGCCTCGTCGGCCTCGAATGGTCCCTGTGCGCATGGTGCGGCAAGGACTTCGAGCGACGCGAGGTGCAGGTCGCGGCCGTCGGCTCGATCAGTGGCGGACGTGACGTGACGGGTCGCGTGACGACCCCGGCCACTCCGACGGCGATTCCGGCGTCCGCGTCGACTCGACCGTCGTCGCGCTCGCGCGGCTCCAACCAGTCGGCCTCGACGGCACGGCCCTCCTCCGCGCAGGACGCGCTGCCCGAGCGTTGACCTCGCCGGGATCCACGCCGCCGCCTGACCCTGGCTCCATCCCGGACGGCGCGCTCGAACCGCTCGAACCCCTGGTCCCGGCCGCGCCCGATCCCGACGGGGCCATCCCCGATCCGGTCCTCACTCCTGTCCGTCCCGGTGCCTCCACGTTCACCATCGAAGGGCGTGCCGCGCCTGCGTTGTTCGTCGTGGGCTGGCTGGCCAGCCTCATGGGCCTCGGGGCGATCTTCATCGGCGTCTTCTCCGGCGGAGGTCTGACCTCGACGATCATCCTGGGTGTCGGGCTCGTACTACTGACCGTCGGTTTGGTGGCCGCATCTGGATCGCAGGGTCTCGAGCGCCGCGCCCGCGGGACCCTGCCGTATCGCGGTCCATCGCCGTTCCTCGTGTTCCTGACGGCCGTCCCGCTCTCGATCCTCGCGATCGTGGTCGTCGTGATCCCGATGGGCCTGCTCGGCATCCCCGTGGATGGACCATTCGCGCGGTTCGTGTCGGTCCTGCTCCAGACGGTCGTCTACATCGCCTTGATCCGGCTGCTTGTCACCGACACG
>JBKJQY010000075.1:0-8205 GCA_046593725.1 Candidatus Limnocylindrales bacterium | reverse complement strand
GACCTGCCGGCTGGTCGGCGTACGGCTCTCTGGGAACCGTCGCCGCCGAACTGTCTCGGGCCTCCCCAGGCGCCGAGATTTCGGGTTGATGTGAAGGCGTCAGCGCGCCGCTGCCTGAACCGCCAGGACCGCCGGGAAGAGGATGAAGATGAGCGCGACCGCGATCAGGATCATCGCGACACGACGCAGTGCGGCGGTCGCGACTGGCTTGATCGGCTGGATCGGCGCGTGCATGTCCCTGAGACGCCGATACCCCGGAAGTTGTTTCGTCCCCGGGACCGGAATCTTGTCACGTTTTCACGTGACCGATGGCGCCGTCAGTACGGCTGGCGGAACCTGGCGTCCGGCGATCGGAAATACGACCCCGGGGCCCGCTCGAACCGGGCCCGGAAGAGGTAGATCCCGGCGGGCAGCTTGCTGGCCAGGCCGATCTTCACCTTGGTCGCGTGGCCGATCGCCTTGTTCGGATAGATCGTCTCCGTCAGGCCCTTGCCGCTCAGCCAGATCTTGCCCCTGGCGTCGCGGATGGTCCAGATCCAGGTGCCGCGTTCCGGGACGGTCCCCACGTTCCGGCCGTTGTAGTGGACGACGGCCTCCACGTAGCCCGAACGCGATGCGACGTTGGTCACGTAGGCACCGACGGTCACGGCATGGACCGGCGCGTAGAACTTGGACCGCAGCAGGTCCCACAGGTCCCGGTAGCCGCGGTCGTTGTCCAGCGTCCAGATCCCGATCCCGGCCAGCCCTCTGGCCAGGACGTAGTCGTCCTTGTCGCTGAGGCTTCGCTCGTCCTCGAAGTAGACCTGTCGCCACGTCGACCGGGTCGCGTCCCAGTACGTGTAGAAGCCGCTGCCCTCGACCGAGTCGTACTGGCGAACGACCTCGGGATGTGCGGCGAGGAAGTCGCGGGCGCTCGCGTACGTGACGCTCTTGACGGCGCCGTAGGTGGCCTTGCTGGCCTGGACCGTCGCGTTGGGCACGTTCGCGGTCACCGGCCAGTCGTAGCCGTAGTAGGGCTCGCCCATCAGGATGGTGTTCGCGGGCGCCCACTGGAGGATCCGCTCGATGTGGGCCTTGACCGTGCGCGTCGTGTTGTCCAGCGGTGCGATCGCGCCGGTGACGGCGGAGGCCGAGTTCCGGTACCCGTAGGTCATGATCATCTGCCGATCGACCAGCGGCACCAGGCCCAGGATAAGATCCTTGCCCGCGCCGGCCGAGGTGGCGTTCACCAACGTGGCGCTGGGGAAGCGGGTCTTCATCGCTGAGCGGAACCGGGTGACGAACGCGACATAGGATGCGGCGTCCTCGTTGAGCATCGGCTCGAAGTCCAGGTTGGCGCCATCTGCCTGCCGGGCCGCCATCAGGTCCAGTGCCTGACCGATGAATCGGGTCTGGGCAGCCGTGCTGCCGAGGAACGCGCGCATCTTGGTCAGGCTGCCCGAATCGAACAGCTGGAAGGTAGGGACGACGCGGACGCCCTTGTCGTGGGCCGCGTTCGTGATCGCTGCCACATCGTCGCCGATGTACTCCTTGTAGCCCACCCAGGCGGTGTCCAGGTTGCCGTCCGCCTTGATGCCGAGGCCGAAGATCGCGATCGTCGAGACCAGCTCGTACTGGATACGGTCCGCGGTGCCGCTGTCGATCCGCCAGTACGGGAGGTAGCCGTAGACCTCCTTGCTGAGCGGCGCGATGCCTTCGATTCGGGGACGGATCGTGACGGCCGCACGGGCAGCTGTGCCGTCGCCGAGGAGCCCGGCGGGCAGGACGGTGGCCAGGGCCAGGAGCATGGCTATGGCGGGACGGGCCAGCCGCTGGGATCGCTTGAGAGTGGATCGCATCCCCGCAAGGAAACCCCGGGCGGCACGTTTCGTCCAGTCCTACCTTCGTCCTATGGATGGGAGTGGCGATGGACAGAACAAGTGTTCTATACTCAGTGGCCCCCAGTCAGCCGGTCAGACCGGAGCGACCCCGTGGCATCCACCCCGTACGCCGAGCTCCATTGCCACACCAACTTCTCGTTCCTCGATGGTGCCTCCCCGCCGGATGACCTCGTGGCACGGGCCGTAGAGCTGGGCCTGACCGGACTGGCCGTCACGGACCACGCCGGCCTGTACGGGGCGGTCCGGTTCGTGAGTGCCGCCCAGGCCGTCGGGCTGCACCCGGTCGTAGGCCTGGAGATCGAGCTGCTGGATCCGGCCGTCGCGGATCCGGATCGCGTGGTGATCGTCCCACGTCGCGCTCGGCGACGAGGGGCTACCGCGACGGCGCCGGAGCGTGGGTCGATCCTCCAGCCGACGGACGGGGTCCCCGCTCGCCCACGTCCCCGTCGCGCTCGGTTGCCGGGACATCGCGAGCCGGTGAAAGAGGACCTGCGCGGGATCGGCGACCGGAGCCGCGGCCCGCACCTTGTCCTGCTGGCCCGCTCGCCGATCGGGTGGCGCAGCCTGTGTCGTCTCGTTTCGAAGGCCAACATGGCCGGGACCAAGGGCGTGCCGCGCTTCAGCCAGGCGCTCCTGGCCGGCGAGGCCGAGGGGCTCGTCGCGCTGTCCGGTTGTCGAGACGGTGAGCTGACCCGGCGGCTGCGGGTGGGTGACCGGGCGGGCGCGCGAGCCGTCGCGGAGCGCTACGCGGGGCTCTTCGGGCGTGGCGATGGACCGGCGACCAGCGGCTTCTTCATCGAGCTATCGCACCATCTGTCGGCGGATGACGACTGGCTGGTCGCCGAGGCCGCGAGGCTCGCATCGGACCTGGGGCTGCCGGTCCTGGTGACCAACGACGTCCACTACGCCCGACCGGAGGACCGCGAGCTGGCGGACGTCGTGACCGCCATCCGGCACGGCCGGACGCTCGAGACGCTGGCGGACCTGCGGCGGACCGATGGCGAATCGTTCCTGAAGTCCGGCCCGGAGCTGGCGGCGCTCGTGCCGGGCATGCCTGGATCGGTCGAGGCCCGGGCGTGGGCGGAGGGGATCGCGACCTCGGTGGAGCTCGCGGCATCGTGCCAGGTGGATCTCGGCTTCGAGCAGTACCGCTTTCCGGGGTTCACCGTTCCGGACGGAGAGACGCCGTTCAGCTACCTCGTGGAGTTGTGCCAGACGGGCGCGCGACGTCGCTACCACCCGCTCACGCCGCCGGTCGTGAAACAGCTGGCCCACGAACTGGACGTGATCGAACGGACCGGGCTGGCCGAGTTCTTCCTCATCTGCTGGGACCTGATGCAGTTCGCCAAGAGCCGTGGGATCCCGGCCCAGGGTCGAGGGAGCGCGGCGGGGTCGATCGTGGCGTACGTGCTGGGCATCAGCCGGGTGGAGCCCATCCGCCACAACCTGCTGTTCGAGCGGTTCATCAACGAGGGCCGCACGACCTATCCCGACGTGGACATCGACTTCAGCTCCGAACGTCGGGAGGAGGTGATCCAGTACGTCTACCGGACGTACGGTCCCGAGCACACCGGGATGGTCTGCAACCTCGTCACGTACCGGGCACGCTCAGCGGTCCGCGAGGTGGGCTATGCGCTGGGCTTCCCGCGACCGCTCGTGGATCGGGTCGCGAAGGCGCTCGAGACGTACGACAGCGTCATGGTCCGGCGCGATCTGGAATCGGATGGCGGGTTCGCCGAGTTCTTCCGGCGCCCGGAGGACGGCGTGGCGGGCAGCGGCGGCGCGGGGGGCGCGGGGAGCGGCGGCGTGAGCGGGATCGGCGCGAGGGGCGCGGCCGGGATCGACGTGGCGGCGGCGCTCACACAGGCGCGCGGCCTGACCGACGCGATAGGCCAGCTGAACCATGCCCGCGGTGGCCGGCTGGAGGGTGCGCCCCGTTCCCTCGTGATCGCCGTGGCTGATCAGATGGACCACAGCCCCGCGCGACACGTCGCCCGGAACGACCGGAACGCACAAGGAACGAGCGCGGCTGACCGGGATCCGATCGCTGAGACCGATCAAGATGCCCGCGGCGTCCGGCTGGAGCCCGCGGTCCCCGGTAGCGCGGCGGCCCCCATCGACCGTTTGTGCCAGATACGCACTCCCGTCGTACTCGACAACGGATCGCCCGGGCAGATGACCTCCGGGGTCCTCGGCCACGCTCAGCACGCCCCATTTCCAGACTCGAAGGGCACCGGAACCGGGTCTACCACGACCCCTGCGCGTATCTGGCGGGGAGGGCCAGCCGGCGGCACGGAACTCCCCGACCCGCTGGCACCGGTCGCGGGGATCCGGCCGGGCGGGGGCGGCTCATCCGATGATGAGGGTGGCCCTGGCGACACGCCCGCCAGCGTCGCCTGGCTGCGGGCGGGTCGCGGGACGGGGTACGTGCCGATCGATCCGGAGCATGGCATGGCCGTGACGCCGCCCCGGGGCGTGGACCGAGGCACAGACCGGGGCGCGGACAAGCTCGGCCGGCCCACGCGCTGGGATCCACCCGCGCCACGGACCGCCGCCGCGACCGCCGGCCCCCGCTCCTCCGTAGCTCGCATCGAACCTGAGGCGCCACCCCAGCCGCGCGGCGGGAGCACGGTCGGGCTCAGCGACTGGGAGCGCTGGCTGGAGTTCTGTGCCCGGATCGATGGGTTCCCGCGGCACCTCAGCATCCACTCGGGCGGGATGCTGGTGACCGCCGCGCCGCTCATCGATATCGCGCCGCTGGAGCGCGCGACGATGGTCGATCGGGTCGTGGTCCAGTTCGACAAGCGCGATGTCGAGACGCTCAAGCTCATCAAGCTGGACCTGCTGGGCCTGGGGATGCTCGCGGCGATGGACGAGACGCTCCAACTCATCGAGCACGACTGCGCCGTCTGCCTGGATATGGACCGGCTGCCCGAAGACGTCCCGGAGGTCTTCGAGATGCTCCAGGCCGCCGACACCGTGGGCGTCTTCCAGGTGGAGAGCCGAGCGCAGATGCAGACGCTCCCGAAGTCGAGGCCCCAGAACCTGGACGACCTGGTCGTCCAGGTCGCGATCATCCGGCCGGGCCCCATCCAGGGCAACGCGGTCCACCCGTACCTGCGTCGCAAGCAGGGCCTCGAGCCGGTCGCCTACCTGCATCCCAGCCTGGAGCCGATCCTGCGGGATTCACTCGGCGTGATCCTGTACCAGGAGCAGATCATGCGCATCGCCATCGAGGTCGGCGGGTTCTCGCCGGCCGAGTCGGACGGCTTCCGGCGGGCGATGGGGACGTGGCGCTCCAGCCGCGAGATGGAGAAGCTCCACCAGCAGTTCGTCGACGGCTGCCTGCATCAGCCCGGGATGACCCTGGAGATGGCCGAGGAGCTGTTCCGCCAGGTCGCCGCGTTCGCGAGCTTCGGGTTCGCCAAGTCGCATGCCGCCGCGTTCGCCCGCACGGCCTACGAGTCGGCCTTCCTGAAGCTGTTCTACCCGGCGCAGTTCCTCGTGGGCCTGGTCAATGCGCAACCCATGGGCTTCTACCCGGTGGAGGTCCTGGTCAACGATGCGAAACGGCACGGCGTGACCGTCCTGCCCGTGGACCTGGCGCGGTCCAGCTACAAGACCACCACCGAATGGGTGGGCCGCCCCGGTGAGCCACTCCCCGACGGCGCGGGGGTCGCGGCCAGGCCCGAGCCGATCCGCTCGCCGGCCTGCGTCATCCCGTCCGTCGAGTCGCGCGATCGCTGGATCCCGGAGGTGACGGCCGGCTGGGGCGTCCGCCTGGGCCTGCATCTCGTGAAGGGGATCGGGGAGCAGCATCAGGCGCTCCTCGACGGCGAGCTGGCCCGCGGCCCGTACACGAGCCTGGCCGATGTCATGGAGCGGACCGGCCTGGGCGAGGAAGTCCTCGAGCGGCTGATCCGGATCGGGGCGCTGGACGGCCTGGGTCAGCCGCGCCGCGGGCTCCTCTGGCAGTTGCGCGAGGTGGCCGCGCCTGCCCGGGGCAAGTCGGGTGGTCGCGGCGCGGGGCGCCGGTCAGCGGCGGCGGGACGGCCGATGGACCTGCGTCTCCCCGCGACCGACGCGCCGGACCTGCCGCCGCTGACCGAGTCGGAACGGATCGGCGATACCTACGCGGTCATCGGGTTGGACGCGCGGCGCCAGGTGACCGGGCTCTTCCGCGGTGCGTTGGACCAGCTCGGGGCGGTCACCAACGCAGCCCTCTCGGAGCGACGGCCGGGCAACGTCCGGATCGGGGGGCTGGTCGTCACCCGGCAGCACCCGATGACGGCGAAGGGCACCGTCTTCCTGGCGATGGAGGACGAGACCGGGATGGCCAACGTCACGCTCTGGCCGGATACCTGGGCACGGCTGCGCGGCGTCGTCCGGAGGAACGCCCTGCTGCTGGTGGACGGCGAGCTGCAGCGCGAGGGCTCCGTGGTCAACGTGGTCGCCCACGAGATCCGGCCACTCCCCGAGGTAGCTGCCGCAGTCGCCGGTCCGGGCGGCCCCGAGGGCGTCCGCCACATGGGTCAGGCCGGGATGCGCCGGCTGGGCTGACGACTCGGTGGACGAAGAACGCCGGTCGACGACCTCGCGGCCATCGATCGGCGTCTTGGGACGTCTCGCGGCGATCGATCGGGCGTGCTGCCTTGGCGGCCCGAGCTTCCGCGTCAGGCAGCCGTCACGAGACGACGTCGCAGGATATCCACCCGTCAGTTCGTACGACAGGCCCGGATGGATGGGGCGTCGTCAGCGGCGAGCGCCGGCCTTCTGATCTCGCCCGGGGGTCCGCGACTTGCCGTCGTTCGACTTCTTCTTGGCCTCGGCTCGGCGGCCTCGGTTCGGGCTCGACAACTGCAGGAACCGGCGGTACCAGGCCGCCCCCGCCGCGAACAACGCTCCGAAGGCCGGCGACAGCAGGAATGCGGACAGGACGAGGTCTCGGGCCACGGCGGAATCCGGTGCCACCCTCAAGATCGACAGCGGCGCGAACACGACGAGCACCGAGTACACCAGCGCGGAGAGAGCCCCGACGATCAACCCGAGGAGCCAGCTCGCACGCGGTGCGAGGAAGCCGGCCAAAAACACGCCCCCCAGCGCGGGCGGCATCACGAAGAACTGGTACACGAGTTGGGTCAACGCTCCGTTGACGCCAGCCAACCACACGATGATGCCGCTCACGATCGTGAGCAGCATCGGCACCCAGAGCGCAGGGGTATGCGTGGCGACCCACGGCAGCGATGCCAGATCGGCTCGGAGATCGACCGGATGGAACGCCAGGCGGAATGCCGCGACCATGCCGACGCGCCCGCCCGGGGTCGACATCGCTGTCGAACTCGAAGAGGCGCGCGCCGGGCTCGTGGGGTTGGCGGTGGACCCGTCTCCGCCGTCGATCTCGCCATCCATGGGGGCGGTCGCGGCGCGGTGGCGGCGGCGCGCTTCGGCGCGATCGGTCCTCTTTGCGCGAGCCAACGGTATCTCCTGTCCTGGTCCCGGAGCCGGCGCCTGACGCAGCGGTGCAGGCGGCTCGGGCGTGGCGCCCATCGTAGCGGATGGGCAGGGGCTGAGCCGCGATGCATGGCCCGATAAGGGAACGGTGAGCGTCGTCGGCTACAACGTGTCGGTCACGACCCGCCTTCCCGTGTCCCGCCGGGAGGAGAATCATGGATCGCGTCCGGCATGCGGCACTAACCGCACTCATCGTCATCGTCGTCCTGGCCATGGCGCTCGCGCCGGATGGCGTCTGGTCGCAGGCTGCCCCTGCCCTGGCGGCTGATGTCGGCTGGCCAGTATCGAGCCTCGTCGTCTCGGAGGTCCAGACCGGCGGCGCGTCTGCGTCCGATGAATTCGTGGAGCTGGCCAACCAGGGCGTCGGCTCCGTGGACCTCGCGGGTCTGGAGCTCGTCTACGCGACGTCGTCCGGGTCCACGGTCACCCGAAAGGCCACCTGGGCGGCATCGACGATGCTCACGCCGGGGCGGCGGGTCCTGATCGCCAACACGGCCGGGATCTACGCGGCGAGCGCGGACATGACGTACTCCGGCGGTTTCGCCGCAACCGGTGGCGCGCTCGCGATCCGCGTGGTGGGCGGCTCCGCGGTCGACGCGATCGGTTGGGGCGATGCCGCCAATTCGTTCGTCGAAGGGGTGGCGGCACCCGCAGCCGCAGCGGGCTCAAGCCTGGAGCGGCTGCCAGGCGGCTCCGTTGGAAACGGGATCGATACGAACGTCAACCTGGCGGACTGGTTCGCGCAGGCGATCCCAAACCCACAGGCACTCGCGGCTCCGGCGGTCCCGGCGGCAGGACCCACACCGACACCGAC
>JBKJQY010000085.1:0-30430 GCA_046593725.1 Candidatus Limnocylindrales bacterium | reverse complement strand
GCCGTGGTGTCCGTCTTCCTGGTGGCGGGCGCCGCGTTCGCCGCCGACGGCATCGCCAACCCGCCCCGCTCGACGGATCCTGCCGTGGTCAGTGCGACCGACGATCCCACCGCCGAGCCGACCGAGACCGCCGAGCCCAGCGAGACGGCCCTGCCCAGCGAGACCGCCGAACCGACCGACACCGCCGAGCCGACCGACACCGCCGAACCGACCGACACCGCCGAGCCCAGCGAGACGGCCGATCCCTCCGACGACCAGGGCCAGGACAGTCAGGGCGGCGACGATGCCGATGAGACCGCAGGTCCGAATGACGGCCAGGGCGGCGACAGCGGCCAGGGCAGCGACGACACGACTGACGACTCCGACTCCGGCTCCCACGATGATGGCGGACAGGGCGGCGGCGGAGACTGACCCGGCAGGTCCCTCAGCGGACGTCCCGGCCGTCTTGACGTACATCCCATGGTTCGGCTTGCCTTCCGGCATGATGAGGGCGAGCCGACCCGCTCCACGACCCCTTCGGGAGACCATCCATCCTCGGAGCCGAACCCAGCCCCAGCCAGGTCGATCCGCGCGATGATCGCGCGATCGTCGATGCCGTCCTCGCAGGCGATCGCGACGCGTTTCGCGTCCTCGTCGAACGAGAGGGGGCATCGGTCGTCCGAGCCTGTCATCGCGTCCTCGGCGACCTGCATGAGGCCGAGGACGCCGCCCAGGAGGCATTCGTGACCGCCTATGGATCGCTCGCCAGCTGGCGCGGCGACGGACCGTTCGGAGCGTGGCTGACACGCATCGGTGTCCGGATCGCCCTGCGTCAGGCTGGTCGGCGTCGGGCGGTCACCTGGCTGGACCCCGCCTCGAACGAGGATCCTGGCCTGACGAACACCGCATCAGCTGCCGCGACCGGGGCGGCGATGGCGGCCAGCGGCTCCACGGATCCGTCGATACTGACCCTGCGCGCCGAGCGCGCCGCCGATGTCCGTTCTGCGGTCGCCGGCCTGCCGGAGCCGTACCGCGAGGTGGTCACATTGCGGTTCTTCGGCGAGTTGTCGCTCGAGGAGATCGCTCGCCAGACGGAACGTCCGATCGGTACGGTCAAGACTCACCTGCGCCGCGGCCTGCTTCGGCTGCGCGGCACCGTCGAGCCCCGAGGTGACGCGTGAGCGGCCCGTCCGGCCGGTTCGACCCATCTGAGCTGCGCCTCCCCGGGGAACCGGATCCGTCGGCTGCCGAGCAGGCCGATGCGCTGCTTGCCGCTCGCGAACTCGAGGCCCTGGTGGCCGGGGCCACGGTCCGTCCGACCGACGGCTTCGAAGATCGCGTCATGGCCGCCATCGCGACCGAGCCCGTCCCGCGCCTCGCCGTCCGGCCTGGTTCGGCCGTGCGCGGCGGGATCGTGGCGTCCTTCCTCATGACCCTGCGCGATGCGTGGGGCGTCGCCACGGCCGGTGGTCGCCCGATCGCCGTTCGCGCCCAGGCGCTGGCCCTCATCCTGCTGGTCATCGTGGCCACCACCGCCCTCGCCGGCGTCGGCGCCGCGACCGTCGGCAGTCTCCTTGATCGTGGGCGGAGTCCGGCACCGTCCGTCGCTCCGGCACCGACGGTCGAGCCGATGCCGACCGGTCCCTCGACCTCGATCGGGCCGATGCCCAGCGACAGCGCTGAGCCGTCCGAGTCTGGCGGCGCCTCCGAGACGCCCGAGGCGAGCGAGACCATCGAACCGACTGAGGCCGCGCCGACCGCGACCGCGCGCCCGGCGAGGACGCCGCAGCCGACAGAGCCAGGCGAGACCGACAAGCCGGCTGAGACGCCGGCGGGTTCGGACGACCTTAGTGGCAGCGGGTCCGACGGCAGCTGACCGTCCCGTCCCTGCAGGCGGTACCCTGCGCCGATGATCGTCATCATCGGATCGCCGACCGGCAGACGCATGGACGGTCGCATCGTCGCGGAAGGACAGGCCGCGTTCGTGGCTATCGCCTCGGCGGCCCGAGGTCGTGCGGTCCAGATCGTCGGGCGCCTCGGTGACGACGCTGCCGCCGACGCTGTCCTGCACGATCTCGTGCGCCACGGTGTCGGGCACGCCGCGATCCTGCGCGACTCGTCGCATCCCACGCCGATGGCAGAGACCGGCGATGAGGGCTCAACGTCCGCCCGACCCACCCTGGAGCCGGCGGATGTCGAGCTGGCACTGCGCTATCTCACCGAATTCGCCGTGGTCGTCGTGGTCGATCCGGACCCCGGCATCCTGAGTATCGCGGCCAGCGCGAGCGACTGGGCCCAGGCGGCGCTGGTCGTCGTGCGGACGGCGACAGACGGCGACAAAGCGACCCCGGCGACCGCGACCATCCTTATACCGACCGTCGGGGAGGCTCCCGACGCCTTCGAACTCCGGGTAGCGTCGGTTGCGGTGGATCTCGACGACTGACGGTCAGATGGGCTCGATGAGCTCCGGCCCGTCGTTCCGAACGTCATTCACCAGACGTGAGACCGCCCGGATGTCGAGCTCGATGGCATCGGACGGCAGGAGCAACCCGGACAGCTCGCCGGGATCTGCGGGCTCCGGCTCAAGCCATCGATCCCAGGCGTCTTCCGGCACGATGACCGGCATCCGGTCGTGGAGAGGCGCCATCGCCTCATTGGGGGAGGAGGTGATGATCGTGAACGTCCGGCGGACGAGCCCGGTCGACGGGTCCTTCCAGCCGGCCCACAATCCGGCCAACGCCAGCGGGCGACCGTCTGCGCGCCTGATCCGGTACGGCTGACGGACGGTCCCTTCACGCTTCCATTCGTAGAACCCGTCGACCGGGACCAGGCAGCGCTTGCGCTTGAAGGCATCCCGGAAGGCGGGGCTCGTCGTGAGTGTCTCGGCGCGGGCGTTGAACATCTTCGAGCCGGCCTTGGCGTCCTTCGCCCAGTGGGGGATGAGGCCCCAGCGGTAGGCGGTCAGGCCACGCCGCTCCTCACGCTGGACGACGACCAGCGCTTCATCGGTAGGGGCGACGTTGTAGCGCGGACCCAGGTCGTCCACGAGCGGCTCTGCCGCGAAGATCTCGGACAACTCGGACGCCGGGCGCTGCTGGCTGAACCTCCCGCACATGCGGGCTATCGTACCGGCCGGGCCGGTGTCCCAGGGCTGGGGCCGGTGCTCCAGGGCTGGGCCGGGCCGGTGTCCGCTGCGACCGCCTCCGGTCCTGGAG
Source organism: Candidatus Limnocylindrales bacterium (assembly GCA_046593725.1). Taxonomy (GTDB): domain Bacteria; phylum Chloroflexota; class Limnocylindria; order Limnocylindrales; family CSP1-4; genus SPCO01. The sequence continues at coordinate 27,236 of JBKJQY010000085.1, read as the reverse complement.
GGACCGCAATCGTGACGAACGTGCATGGCTAGCGGCTGGATCTGTCATCCAACGTCGCGATCGTCGATGTTCGCGAGGAACTCGTGCCGTTCAGGGTCCTCACAGGACCGCGGGCGGTCCGCGACGCGGTCAACAACGTGTCCGCGACGAGGGCAGGACCAGCTGGACCGGATCGCCTCGCTCCCGGCAAGCTACGGTGCAGCTGGCCTGCCCAGGATCCGGGTCCGGCGTGACGGTGAAGCGGGTCAACGTGGGACGCCACCATGCGCGAGAAATCGCCCGGAGGTCCCCAAGACGGATGGCTTGGGGGGCCGGTCCGTCCGCCAGACTGGTATCGTCCCCTCGATGGACGACGCACTCTCGCCCGACCCGTCGGTCTCCGGCCCGCTTACGCGCGAGGCTGCTCGCGCGCACCTCGAGCGAGGGGAGGCGCTCCTGGCGACCGGTGACTTCGCCCTGGCTGCCACGCACTTCAGCCGTGTCGTTGGGTTCGACGATCCGCAGATCACCGCGGCGGGCCTCCTGGGACTCGGCGAGGCGCGTTACCGGATGGATGACGAAGGTGGCGCCCTCGCCTCCTGGACGGCGGTCACCCAGCTGACCGAGACGCCCTCGACCTATCCGGCCTGGCGCAATGTGGCGGCTGCGCGGGTGCGCAGCGGCGAACTCAACGGCGCCATCGCGGCCTATCGTGAGGCGGACAAGCGCGCTCCGGCCGCGGACAAGCCCGAGATCGCCAATCGGCTGGGCTGGCTCAGCAAGGAGACCGGCGACGCCGGCGCGTCCCGCCGCTACTTCTCGAAGGGTCGTGCTGACGGACCCTTGATCCCGATGGCCACGGTCGTCCTTGCCGCCACCGTGATCGTGTCGCTGGCTGTCTTCCTGTCCGTCGATGGGCCCGCGCTCCGGGAGTTTCTGATGCTCGACAAGCTCGCCGTCGCCGCCGGTGAGTATTGGCGGCTGTGGACCGTGACGCTGGTGCATGCCGACCCGATGCATCTCTTCTTCAACATGTACGCGCTGTTCCTGGCGGGTCCGATCGTGGAGCGCTGGTACGGGTCGATCCCCTTCGTCTTGTTCTACCTGGTCTGCGCCGCCGCGGGTTCTGTGGCGAGTTTCGTCTTTGGTGGCGACGTTCCGTCTGTCGGGGCGTCCGGCGCGATCTTCGGCTTGTTCGGGATCCTGCTCGCTGCCGGCCGCATCCACCACCCCGTGGATCGAGCCAGCCGGGCCCTGGTCCAGCAACTGGGCGTACTGATCGCCATCAACATCATGTTCGGCTTCGCGTCCGGCGGATCGATCGACAACGCCGCGCACCTGGGCGGGCTGGCCGCCGGCCTGTGGTTGGGTGCCTGGGTGCGTCCGACCCGTGTGGCTACCCTGGCCGGTGGCTGGACCGTTCCAGGTCGGAGTGGCCGGACCGCGACGACGGCTGGGGGCGTCAGTTCAGGCGGGCCGGTCGCGAACCCGACCAAGGCCGGGGCTGCTCGGCTCGTCCTGCCCTTCGCGCTCGCCGTGGTGGTCGTGGTGGTCGTTGCAGGGCTCGCGTTCGGCACAGCCGTTCGTCGTGGCGACCCGAACCGCTCGACCGCCGACGCCCAGGTGGCTGCCGAGCTTGTCTACAGCGTCCCGAAGACCACCTGAGGCCCGGGCTCGCCCGCGGATCCGCCGTCCGGCTCGAGCGTGATCATGGCGGCATCGCTCATTGACAGGTCTACGCCGAACGACGCCACGAAGGCGGTCGTCCCGTCGTGGTGAAAGGTGCCCAGCGCGTGGACGCCGGTCGCATCGGCATACCACAGCTGATACACGTGACCGGCTGGGGTGGCGGGCAGGTTGGCGACCATCACGTACGACTGGGTCGTGCCCGGTTCGAAGACCGCAACGGCCGTGGCGCCCGGCGCGAGCGCATCGGCGGTCAACCGCGCGGTCTCGTGTTCGGGCAAGAGCAGCACGGCCATCGCGCTCTCGCGGGCGGCGACCTGCGCCTGGACCTCCTGCGCCGCCGCCGCGGCAGCGGCATTTTCCTGCGTGAGGGCGGCGACGCGCGCGCCCAGCCCGATCGCCACGACACCGATGACCGCCGCCAGGGCGACGGGCGCAAGGGTCGCCCAACGGAGCCGGCTTGGCGCCTCCAGCCGTACCCGCGCCGACGCGGCACCGGAGATCGGGGTCGGTTCGCTTGCCCGGATCGCCGCCAGGACGGACTGTTGCAGGTAGAACGGCGGCTCGACATCGGGGGTCAGCAGGGCCAGGTCCCAGACGACATCGTGCAACTGGCCGGCGACGATCCGGCAGTCCGGGCAGCCCGCCAGGTGCGATTCCAGACGTTCGCGCTCGGACGGCTCGAGATCCTCGAGGGTAGCGCCGGCCGCAAGTTCGCGGTAGTCAGCGTGGTCGATCACGAGGCGAGCCCGGCGATCGGATCGTCGCGCTCATCTGCCGAGAGCGTCGTCCCGAGAACGTCGCGGAGGCGCAGTAGCCCCGAGCGGATCCGTGTCTTGGCGGTCCCGAGGGGGATGCCGAGGCGCTCAGCGACCTCCACATGGGTGAGCCCCGAGAAGAATGCCAGTTCAAGGGCCTCGCGCTGGCTCTCCGACAACTGGCCGATCGCCTCGCGGACGCGATCGCGACGGAGGTTCAGCCAAACCTCCCGATCGACGTCGTCGGGTGCCTCGCGGAACTCCAGGTCGACGTCGGCGGTGTGCTTGCGGATGTTCGCCTCGCGTCGGACGAGGTCGATCGCCTTGTGGCGGGCGAGCGAGAACAGCCAGGGGGCCAGTGCTCCGCGGGTCGGATCGAACCGTCCGGCATCCTTCCAGATGGCGACGAACACCTCCTGGACGACATCCTGGGCGAAGCGGTCGCCGCCGGTGACCTGGTACGCCAGCGAGTAGAGCGGTCGGCTGTAGCGCTCGTGGAGGGCCTCGACCGCCCGCTCGTCGCGGTCGACGATCCGGGCCAGCAGAGCGGCATCATCGACCCGTCGCGCTTCGCGGTCGTTCTCGATGGGCTCGGGCAATCGGCTCTCCGTTGACCCCGACGGGTCGATGGTAGGTCCACGATCGGTCGTCACGGCCGGCATGGGCCTGGCCACAGGACTGGGATGATACCTCGGCACGGCACCGATTCCCGGCGACAATCCGAACGGAAGGGCATTGATCGCCATATCCCCGGTTCGCGCAAAAGCCCTCGGCGGATGGGTCGTTCGCTTCTCAGTGGCCGTTCAGCGCAACGGGATCCGACATTGCCCGCCGCGCTGTCCGGCGTGTTGTCGCTACAGGAGGTCGTCGCGGCAGCGGATGCTCACGCTATGCCAAGACACGAAAGCGCGCATGGCGCCAGGAGGCTTGTCCCTGGGACGGACATCCATCGGCGTTCAGTCCCGGCGCCGCGGACGTCTGGACGGGAACAGCGACTTGATTCCCTGGCGCAACGGTGCCACCATCGACGGACGTCTCCCCAAGGTCGCATCCCGGTTTCCGGCACGTTCCGCAGGAGGTCCAGTCCGTGGCTGAACACATCTCGCTGATGGTCAATGGGACGCGCCGGGAGCTGGATGTCGAGCCTAGACGGCTCCTGGTCCAGGCGCTACGCGAGGACCTGGATCTCACTGGCACGCATGTCGGCTGCGACACCAGCCAGTGCGGCGCGTGCACGGTCCATGTGGACGGCAAGGCGATCAAGTCTTGCTCGATGCTGGCCGTCCAGGCGGACGGTTCGGCGATCACGACGATCGAGGGCATGGCGGACGGTGACACCTTCCATCCACTCCAGACCGCGTTCTGGGAGAAGCATGGCCTCCAATGCGGCTTCTGCACGCCGGGGATGATCATGACCGCGGCGGACCTGTTGGCCCGGGTCCCCGATCCCACCGACGACGAGATCCGGCACGCCATCGAAGGCAACATGTGCCGCTGTACGGGCTACCAGAACATCGTGGCGGCGGTCCGCGCCGCCGGGGCAGCCCTTCGTGACGGGGCGACCGCCCCGGCCAGCGCGTAGTCAGGGAGACGACCGATGACCGACGTGCTTGGCAAGCCCATCAAGCGCACCGAGGACCCGCGTTTCATCACAGGCGGCGGCCGCTACGTGGACGACATCAAGCTCCAGTCCGCGACCCACATGGCGATCCTGCGCAGCCCGTATGCCCACGCGAACATCCGCTCCATCGACACCGCGGCTGCGAAGGCCATGCCCGGCGTCGTGGCGGTCTTTGTGGGGGCTGATATCCCGTACAACCCGATGCCCATGGCCTGGCCGGCGGGCGGCAGTGCGGGTATCCAGAACAACGTCAGCACGCCAAGGACGCTTGCCACGGACAGCGTCAAGTGGACGGGCGAGGGCGTGGCCGCGGTCGTCGCGGAGACGGAGGCCCAGGCCTTCGATGCGCTGGACACGATCATCGTCGACTGGGAGCCCCTTCCGGCCGTCGTCGATGCCGAAAAGGCCATGGCGGAGGGTGCGCCGCAGCTCCACGAGAACGCCCCGAACAATGTCGTCTTCGAGTGGAGCGTCGGCGACAAGGCCGGCACGGATGCGGCTGTGGACGGCGCGGAAGTCGTCGTGCGGCAGCGCATCGTCAACCAGCGCCTCATCCCCAACCCGATGGAGGTCCGCGGCGACATCGGCTGGTACAACCCAGGCACGGACGAATACACGATCTGGATGTCGAGCCAGACCCCGCACATCCAGCGGCTCTTGCTGGCCGCCTTCGTCATGGGCATCCCGGAGCACAAGATCCGCTGCATCAGCCCGGATGTCGGTGGCGCCTTCGGCACCAAGATCTTCTGCTACCCGGACTATGCCCTGGTCCTGTTCGCGAGCAAGGCGCTCGGTGGCCGGCCGGTCAAGTGGATCGAGGGTCGGCGCGAGAGCTACGGCAGCACGATCCACGGCCGCGACCACATCACCTACCTGGAGATCGCGGGCAAGCGCGACGGCGAGGTCACCGGGCTTCGCGTCAAGACGCTGGCGAACCTGGGTGGCCGCCTCTCGACGATCGGCCCGGGCATTCCCACGACCCTGTACGCCCGTGTCCTGAGCGGTTGCTACAAGATCCCCAACGTCTATGCCGAGGTCACCGGCGTCTACACGAACACCACGTTCGTGGATGCCTATCGCGGCGCCGGTCGTCCGGAGGCGACCTACGTCATCGAGCGGGCCATGGACCTGTTCGCGGCCGAGATCGGGATGGACCGCGCCGAGCTGCGCCGCAAGAACTTCATCCAGCCGGACCAGTTCCCGTACGAGAACCCATCGGGGCTCGGGACGGCCAGCGGCGGCGCCAAGATCTACATCGACTCCGGCAACTACGAGCCCGCGATGGACATGGCGCTCGCGACGGCCGGGTACGCCGGGCTGGACGCCCTGAAGGCCGCGGCCAAGGCGCGCGGCAAGCTGCTGGGCATGGGCCTGTCGACCTACATCGAGGTCTGCGGTGTCGCGCCGTCCAAGTGGATCGGTGCCGTCGGCGAGGGCTGGGGCGCCGCGATGTGGGAGTCGTCCAACATCAAGGTCCACCTGACCGGCAAGGTCGTGGTCACGATGGGCACCCAGCCGCAGGGCCAGGGCCACGAGACCACCTATGCGCAGATCATCAGCCACGAGCTGGGCGTCCCGATGGAGGACGTCATCATCCAGCACTCGGACACCCAGGGGACCCCGTTCGGCTACGGCTCGTACGGCAGCCGCACCTCGTCCGTGGGAAGCACGGCGGCGATCAAGGCCGCCGACAAGATCAAGGCCAAGGCCAGGCGCTACGCCGCGCACATGTTGGAGGCGTCGCCGGAGGACATCGTCATCGACGGTGCCAACTACTCGGTAAAGGGCTCGCCGGACAAGGTCAAGACGTTTCAGGAGATCGCCTTCGCGCTGGACCTCGCGTTCGATGCGCCGGAGGGGATGGAGCCGTACCTCGATGAGACGGCCTACTACGACACGCCGAACTGCACGTGGCCGTTCGGGACGCATATCGCGGTCGTCGAGATCGACGAGGAGACGGGTTCCGTCGACCTGGTTCGATATGTCGCCGTGGATGACGTCGGCAACAAGATCAATCCGATGATCGTGGACGGCCAGCTGCACGGCGGCATCGCCCAGGGTGTCGGGCAGGCCCTCTGGGAGGGCGCCATCTACAGCGATGAAGGCCAGCTGCTGACGGGCTCGATGCTGGACTACACCATGCCGCGAGCCTCCATGTTCCCGCAGTTCGAGCTGGGCGAGACCGTGACGCCGTCACCGGTCAACCCGCTCGGGGTGAAGGGCGTGGGCGAGGCCGGTGCCATCGCCAGCACAGCGGCCGTGGCGAACGCCGTCATGGACGCCCTCAGTCCGTTGGGGATCCGCCACGTGGACATGCCATACACCGCCCAGACCGTGTGGCGGGCGATGCAGGGTTCGAAGGGAGGCCAGGCATGATCCCGGCACAGTTCGGCTATCAGCGCCCGGCCTCGCTCGACGAGGCGCTCAACGCGATCTCGTCGTCCGACGACGGGGTCAAGGTCATCGCCGGCGGCCAGAGCCTCCTGCCGCTGCTCAAGATGCGCCTCGCCAGCGCTGAAACACTCGTGGACATCGGTCGCCTCGCGGAGCTCAGGGGCATCCGGCCCCAGGCGGACGGCGGCATGGAGATCGGGGCGTTGACGACGTACGCGGAACTGCTGGACTCCACCAAGCTCGCTATCGCCATCGAGGCGATCTCGGACATCGGGGATGTGCAAGTCCGCAATCGCGGCACGGTCGGCGGTGCCATCGCCCACGCCGATCCGGCCAGCGATCTTCCGGCCGTTGGGCTGGCCCTCGACTACTCGGCCGTGCTGCGTTCACGGCGCGGCGAACGGGTCGTACCGCTGGACGGGTTCTTCAAGGGCGCCTTCGAAACCGACATGCAGCCCGACGAGCTGCTCGTCGCGATCCGCCGGGGACCGCTCCCGGCCGGGATGGGTGGCGCGTACCTGAAGCTCGCGCAGCCGGCGTCCGGGTATTCGATCGTGGGCGTCGCCGCGGTCGTCGCGAAGAGCGGCGGTCTCGTGAGCCACGTCCGCGTGGCGATCACCGGCGTGGGCGACGTCGCCTACCGCGCGAAGGCCGTCGAAGCGGCTCTGTCCGGCAGCGACGGGTCCGCGGCTGCGGTGGCTGCTGCGGCCGGCCATGCGACGGATGGCGTGACGGTCGCCGGGGACATCCATGCCGACAGCACCTATCGGGCGCAGATGGCCATCGTGTACACGCGCCGGGCACTCGAGGCTGCGCTGAGTCGCTCCGCCTGAGGGCCGGACGTCACAGCGTCTCTCTCGCGTGCGGGTCGAACGAATCACGCCGGGCCGCCCTGCGCCCGCGCGCCTTGCCGGCGCGATCCTGGCGCGAGATCTGGTGGTGGGTGGTGAGCGGTGGTCCAAGGGCCGCCGCCTCAGCGTAGAAGACCTGCACGCGGTCGCCTCGGCGCCGCCGGGGGCGTCCGTCAGTGTCGTCGTCCCGGAAGCGGGTGAGCTGCACGAGGATGAGGCTGCCCTGCGTCTGGCCACGGCGGTCGCCGGTCCCGGTCTGACGATCCGCGGCCCGACCCAAAGTCGGGTGGACCTGCTCGCGGCGGTCCCGGGTGTCCTGAACGTCCGGATCGCCGAGCTGGAGCGCGTGAACCGGATCGATCCGCTTGAGGTCTTCACCGCCTTCGACGGCCAGGTCGTTGAGAAGGGCGATCTCGTCGCGAGCGTCAAGGTCGCACCGCACGTTGTGGACGCCGCGACCGTGGACGAAGGTGCCCGCGTCGCCCGGTTCGCCGGCCACCCGCTCGTCTGGGTCGCCCCGTTCATCCCCGGCCGTGTCGGAGTGATCGTGAAGGAATCGCTCCGCCCGGCCGCCCGTGACCGGTTCGAGGCCAGCGTTCGGGCGAAGGTGGAGGGGCTCGGCTCGGAGCTGGTCGCGATCGACTACGTGGAGGACACCGTCGAAGCCGTCGAGGCATCGCTGGCGGTCTTCACGCAGCCGCCGGACTCGGTCGAACTGATCCTGACCGCCGGCGGCGCCAGTACGGACCCGGCAGATGCCTACTATGTCGCCATCACGGCCCTTGGCGGGCGGATGATCCGGCGCGGCGTGCCGGCGCACCCGGGCTCGATGCTGTGGCTGGCGCGGATCGGGCGGACCGCCATCCTGGGATTGCCCACGTGTGGGGCCTACTCCAAGGCCACCGCGGCAGACCTGTTGCTACCGCGGCTGCTCTCCGGAGAGCCCGCTTCGGAGCGGACCGTCGCGAAGCTGGGGTACGGCGGCCTGCTCACCCGAAACCAGCGCTTTCGCTTCCCGCCGTACGCCCGCGAACTGGACGCCCCCGATGGCTGATAGATTCGCACGATGACCGACCGTGACACCCGGCCCGCCGGGACCCGCTCCATCGAGGCGCTGACCGACGAGTTCCGCGAGCGCGACTACATCACGGACCGGTCGCTCGCGACGGCGGTCTTCCTGGCGCTGGAGCTGGGTCGGCCGCTGCTCCTCGAGGGCGAGGCCGGGGTCGGCAAGACGGAACTCGCCAAGGTCCTCGCCGCGAGCCTGGGTGCGCCGCTGATCCGGCTCCAGTGCTACGAGGGCCTGGACGTCAACACGGCCGTCTACGAGTGGAACTACCCGAGGCAGATGCTGGAGATTCGGCTGCTGGAGGCACGCGGCGAAGCCGACCAGGCCACCGCGCACGACATCTTCGGGCCGGATTTCCTCATCCGACGCCCGCTCCTTCAGGCGCTCGAGTCCGCCGACGGCATCGCGCCGGTCCTGCTGATCGACGAGATCGACCGCGCTGACGAGGAGTTCGAGGCGTATCTGCTGGAGATCCTGTCCGACTTCCAGGTCACCGTCCCCGAGATCGGCACGATCAAGGCGGAGCGCCCACCGCGGGTCATCCTGACCTCGAACCGGACTCGCGAGGTCCACGACGCGCTCAAGCGCCGTTGCCTGTACCACTGGATCGACTATCCGACGGCGCAGAAGGAATTCGAGATCGTCCTGGCGCGCGTGCCGGAGGCGCCGGAGCAGCTCGCCCGCGAGGTTGTCGGCTTCGTCCATCGGCTGCGCGAGGCGGACCTCACCAAGGTCCCCGGCATCGCCGAGACACTCGACTGGGCGGCCGCGCTCCTGTCGCTCGGCGCGCGCGAACTGACCCCGGAGGTCGTCGACGAGACCCTGGGCGTCGTCCTCAAGTACGAGGAGGACATCCGCCAGGTCAAGGGCGAGGCCACCCGACGGTATCTGGCGGAGACCGCCGCCGGCGGCTGAGGAGCGCGACTGAGGCGACGGCCTTGACGATGTAGCTACATGAGGCTACATTGCCCGACATGGAAACCGTCGGGATCCGCGAGCTGAAGAACCGCCTGAGCAAGTACGTCCGTCAGGTCGAGGCGGGAGACACCGTGATCGTGACGGATCGTGGACGGGTCGTCGCCGAGCTGGTGCCACCTGGTCACGCTGTCCGAAGACGCCTGGACACACATCCCGGACTGCTGGAGATGGCGCGAAAGGGCCAGATCCGGCTCGCGACTCGGCCGAACGACCCGTCGCTCTATCGGGACCTTCCACGCCCGCACCTCGAGATCGGGGAAACGTCCCAGCAGTTGCTCGACGCCATCCGCGGTGACCGTTGACCGTCTATGCCGAGTCGAGCGCGGTCCTGGCGTGGCTGCTCGATGAGCCGTCCAGCACGGCCATCGCGTCCGTGCTGGATGATGACGCCGTCCTCACGTCGGCGCTGACGCTCGTCGAGTGCGATCGCGTGCTGCTTCGGACCGCGGCAACGCACCCAGCGTCGGCTCCCAAGGTGGCCGCCCTGCGGCGGACGCTCGGCGAGGTGTCGGCGATGTGGAGCGTCCAGAAGATCGATTCATCCACGATCGAGCGAGCTCGGAAGCCCTTCCCGGATGACGCGATCCGGGCACTGGATGCGATCCACCTTGCGAGTGCGCTGACCGCACGGTCGGCGATCGGCGATCTCGATGTCCTCAGCCTGGATGACCGATTCCGTCGAAACGCCGCGGCGTTGGGGTTTCGCGTCCTGCCCGACTAGTCTCGCCGACATCCGGGTCTCAGTCGTGGCAAAGTCCACACATGCCGGTGCATGACGACTCCGCGATCGTGCAAGCCCCCTGGGGGCCGGAGGTGGACGGGCGTCGTCTGCTGGCCGTGGCCGTCGGCTTCGCGCGAGCGCTGCGGGCGGCACGCCTGTCGATCGATATCGGGGCGTCGGTGGACTTCGCTCGCGCGCTGACGCTTGTCGACATCGGCGATCGGGAGCAGGTGCATGGGGCCGGCGCCGCGATCTTCGTGCGCCGACGCGACGACCGGGCGACGTACGACCAGGTCTTCGACCGATGGTGGAAGCGCCGCGGGTCGCGCGTCGGGGCGGACTTCCAGGCACCGCCGCTGCGCCGCGAGGACGAGGCCGATGCGCCCGACCAGGACCCGGCCGGAGCGACCCAGCCCGAGGCCGGCCAGGAGTCCCACGCCGCCAAGCCTGAAGAGCGTGGTGCCCCCCTCCCGGCGGAGGGCGAAGATGCGACCGATGACGAATCGCCGATCGAAGGCGTGGTCGTTGCTCCGGACGCCTACTCGCAAGGCGAGGTGCTGCGGCATCGCGAGTTCGACCGGATGACCCCGGCTGAGCTCCGCGAGGCAGAGCGCCTCGTGGACAAGCTCATCCCGCGGCTGGAGCGTCGGCGAACGCGCCGATATGAGCTCCACAGCCACGGCCGGCGACTCGCGCCCCGAGCCATGTTCCGGCGGAACCTGGGGACCGGCGGCCAGTTGCTCACCTGGGTCTGGCGGCGGCCGATCCGTGAACCGCGTTCGCTCGTGGTCCTGTGCGATATCTCGGGATCCATGGAGCGCCATTCGCGGCTGCTGCTGCGGTTCGTGCAGGCGCTCTCGGCCGCGTCGGAGGTCCGGACGGAGTCGTTCGTGTTCGGGACGCGGCTCACGCGGGTCACCCGACTGTTGCGCGACCGCGATCGCGATCGGGCGCTGGCGCGCGTGTCGGAGTCGGTCAACGACTGGGCCGGCGGGACGCGGATCGGCGAGTCCTTCCGGACGTTCAACCAGCAGTGGGCCCGCCGGTCGCTGCGAACGTCGGGTGTCGTCATCGTCGTGTCCGATGGGTGGGACCGCGGGGACCCGGCGCTGGTCGCGACTGAGACCGCGAGACTCCGGCGCAACTGCCATCGGCTGGTGTGGCTCAACCCGTTGGCCGGCACACCCGGGTACCAGCCACTCGCCGGCGGGATGCGGGCGGCCTATCCGTACATCGACGACTTCCTGCCTGCTGGCACGGTGGCGAGCCTGGAACGACTGGGCGAGATCCTGGGCGGGGTCCGCGCCGGCGACACCCGTCGGGGGAGCGAGGCCGCCGCCCACGCGTCGTTGCCGGGGGCGACCGGTCCGCTCGTCGTGACCGTGCCTGGCGTCGTTGGTGGTGAGACCATCGCACCATCCGCACCGAGGCCGTTGCGATGAAGGAACTGCTCGAAACGCTCGCCGCCTGGGACGCCTCCGGGGTCGACGTCGGGCGCGCCGTGGTCGTGCGCACGTTCGGGTCCGCGCCGCGACCCGAAGGGGCCGTGCTGCTCTACGCGGCGGACGGCCGGATCGCGGGGTCCGTGAGCGGTGGCTGCGTCGAGGGTGCCGCGGCCGAGGAGATCGAACACGCCCGAGAGACCGGCCACGCCCGTGTCATCCGCTACGGGATCAGCGACGAGCAGGCGTGGGACGTGGGCCTGGCCTGCGGCGGTACGATCGATGTCCTGGTCGAACCGATCATGCCGCACGTCGTGGTGCGCGCCGCCCGGGCGTCCATCGGCGCCGGTGGGCACGGGTCCGCGGTGATCACGCCACTCCCCGCCGACTCGCCACCGGGCGAGTTCGGGCCGCACGAACCGGGCGAGGGCGCGCCGCCGGAAGCCGAGCTGGTCGTGCGGGACGACGGGACGCTGACCGGGACGCTCGGCTCGCCGGAAGACGACGGGACGCTGGTGGCCGCCGCCACGGAAGCGCTGCGGCGGGGCCTATCGCGCACCGTCGAGATCGGCGAACGTTCGTTCTTCATCGAGGTCTTCCCGGTCCGGCCCCGCCTGGTCATCGTGGGTGGCGTGGAAGTGGCGCGCTCGTTGGTCCGGCTCGCCCGTGAACTCGGCTTCGAGACCGTCGTCGTGGACGGCCGCGAGGCCTTCGCCACGCCTGAGCGGTTCCCCGACGTTGACCACCTCGTTATCGGCTGGCCGGACGAGGTCGCCGAGCAGATCGGGCTCGGCCCGAACGACGCGGTGGCCGTCCTGTCGCACGACGTGAAGTTCGACGAGCCGGCCATCGTGGAGGCGCTTCGCCGTGGTTGCCGGTATGTGGGCGCGGTCGGCTCGAAGAAGACACAGGGCGACCGGCGGGCTCGCCTGCTGGAGGCCGGCGTGAGCGAGGCGGACCTGGCGCGGCTGCGCGGGCCGGTCGGCCTGGACCTGGGCGGACGGGCACCCGCGGAGACAGCGCTCGCGATCCTCGCCGAGATCGTCGCCGAGCGATACGGAGGGTCAGGCACGCCGATGCGCGAGCGAGCCCTGGCGGGGGCCTCAACCAGCTGATGGCGGATCGCGTGACCGCGATCGTGCTGGCGGCCGGCGCGGGATCCCGATTCGGTGGTGGCAAGCTGCTGGCATCGCTGGATGGCCGGCCGGTGCTCCAGCACGTCCTTGACGCCGTGGCGGCAGCGGGTCTGGAGGACGTGGTCGTCGTGCTTGGACAGGACGCGCCCGCGATCGAGGCGGCGATCACCTGGCGAAGCGAGCGCCGTGTCGTCAACGCGCATCCGGAGCTTGGGCTGTCCGGGTCGCTGCAGGTCGGCGAAGCGGCGCGCGACCCGGCGGCGACCGAGGTCATGATCCTCCTGGGCGACCAGCCACGCGTCACTTCTGACACCATCCGAGCCCTGCTGGCGGCGCCGGACGATCCGGCGTACCCGGTGGTCGTGGCGCGCTACGACGACGACCGCGGTCGAAACCCGGTCCTCCTTCGCGAAGGAGCCCTCGGGTTGATCCCCCTCGCGCAAGGGGATCGCGGGCTGGGTCCGATCCTGATGGCGAACGACTCGCTGGTGATGGAGGTGGACGTCCCTGGCTCCAACCCCGACATCGACACTCGCGAGGACCTCGCGCGACTCGCGGAGGTGGCCTGGGCGGAACGGGTTCGCGCGAATCGCGAGCAGGTGGACCGGGTTCGAGAGGTTCCGGACGGGCAGGATTTCTACGCCCCGGTCCGGTCGATGTTCCGGGCGGACCCCACTCGGACCGACGATCCGGTCCTGACGGCGCTTCTGGGTGTCGCCCAGTCTGGCGACGCCTGGCTCGATGTAGGCGCTGGCGCTGGCCGGTTCGCCCTGCCGATCGCGCGGAGGCTGGACGATTCGGGTGGGTCCGTGGTGGCCCTCGATGCGTCGGCGTCCATGCTCGAGAGCGCGCGCGAGATCGCCCAGGACTACGGGATCGAGAACGTTCGGACGATCGAAGCGCGCTGGCCGCCGTCCGGTGGCCTGGCAGCTTCCCTCGATGCCGATGTCGTGCTCATCGCCCATGTCGGGTACGACATCGAAGCGATGGGCGCCTTCGTCGCGGCATTGGAGGCCGCGGCCCGTCGTGAAGTCGTCGCCGTCCTGATGGACCAGATGCCGGCCTCGGCTGCAGACGCGTTCTGGCCGCCGGTCCATGGCGAGCCGCGGGTGACCTTGCCGGCCCTCTCCGAATTCGTGGAGTTGCTTCGAGCCCGGGGACGGGCCCCGACGGTCCAGCGGATCCGCGATGAGCGCCGCCGGTTCGAGTCGCGCGATGCGCTGGAGGGGTTCGTCCGGCGCCAGCTCTGGATCGACACGTCCGGTCCCAAGGAAGCGCATTTCCAGGCCGCGCTGGATGACCTGGCGGTCGACGACGGTGACGGCTGGACGATCCAGGGCCGTGGCCCGGTCGACATCGGTGTCGTCCGGTGGGCCCCGCGATGAGCGATGTACACGTGGCCCTCGCGCCGGACGGTCGGCCGATGGTCCAACCGGCGGATCGCGCGGCCTGGCGCGCGTGGCTGGCGGCAAAGCACGAAACGGCGACCGGCATCTGGCCCGCCTGAATCCGCAAGCGCCCTGGTCCCCGTATCGACAACTTCGAAGGGGTCGAGGAAGCGCCCTGGTTCGGCTGGATCGATTCCGAGCTCGGCGGCTACACGCTGACCTTCACCGATGGCACCGCGGTCGCCGCGACCGTGAACTGACGGCCGGTCGGCTGCAGGCGCCACCCGACTTGCATGGGACGCAAGCATGGTCGGCCGAGCTGGCCAAAAGGCCTTGGATCTGCAGACCCCTTGCGTCCCATGCAACGTATCGGCAGCTTGTGCTCCAGACTTGCGCCGGATGCAACCCGAGGGACCTCCGGATGGCCCCTGCCGACGGTGCTTGCATCCGATGCAACGTGGGGCAGGCTTCTTGCATGTGATGCGATCCGCCCGCCGCCACGACCACGTTTTGCATTGACGCCACCCTCGCCGCGGACCGATACTGACCCCCAACATCCCCCAGCTCCGGACCCTGGTCCCACGGCCCCCACGGAACGGCCGACACCGGCGTTCGCGATCGTCGCCACAGCTCTGAGCCCGTCCGGGCTGGACGGGCCGACATCGCCGCCGCCACGTGCGGAGGAGGAGGGTCGCAGCGCGATGATTCCCGGCCAGTTCGACTACGTCCGCCCGGGCACCCTGGGTGAGACGCTGCAGATCCTCAAGGATCGGGAGGGCGACGCCAAGTTGCTGTCCGGCGGCTACAGCCTCATCCCGTTGATCAAGTTGCGGCTCGCCCAGCCGGCGCTGCTGGTGGACATCCGTGACGTCACCGGCCTCGACGGCATCGGCGAGACGGACGACTACCTCGTCATCGGGGGCAAGGCCACCCATCGCCAGATCCACGAAAGCCCGGTGACCGCGGCGTACCCGCTGCTGCGCGACGTGAGCGCGGTCATCGGTGACCCGCAGGTCCGCAACTGGGGCACGATCGGAGGCTCCGTGGCCCACGCCGACCCGGCCTCCGACTGGCCGGCCGTCCTGCTGGCGGGGAATGCCACGATCGTCTGCACGAGCCAGGCCGGTGAGCGAGCCATCGCGGCACGCGACTTCTTCCTGGATACCTTCACCACGGCGATCGAGCCGACGGAGGTCCTCACCGAGATCCGCATCCCGCGGCGGCCGAAGCTGTCCGGCGGCGCCTACGAGAAGCTCGAGCGCAAGGTCGGCGACTTCGCCACCGTCGCGGTCGCGGCCATCGTCAGGCTCGGGCCGGACGGCATGATCTCCTCCGCCGGCATCGGGGTGACCGGTGTGGCCGAGACCCCGTTCGCGGGCACGGACGGGGAAGCCGTCCTCAAGGGCAACGCGCCGTCCGACGCGCTGTTCCGACAGGCCGGTGCCGCGATAGCGGCCCAGTGCTCACCCGGCGGCGACGTCCGCGGCCCGGTCGAATACAAGCGGGCGATGGCCGCGGAGATGACCCTCAGGGCGCTCCGCACCGCCACTGAACGCGCCCTCGCGTACGCGTAGGAGACCTGACGATGACTACCCACCACATCAGCGTCACCGTCAATGGGGCGGTCCACGAGGCGGACGTCGAGCCAAGGTACCTCCTCGTCCACTTCCTGCGCGACACGCTCGGGCTGACCGGCACGCACGTCGGTTGCGACACCAGCAACTGCGGCGCCTGCACGGTCCACGTGGACGGCGAGAGCGCCAAGTCGTGCACCATGCTGGCCGTCCAGGCGGATGGCCGGCAGATCAAGACCATCGAGGGTCTGGCGGATGGCGCCACCCTCCACCCGCTCCAGCAGGCGTTCTGGGACCAGCACGGTCTCCAGTGCGGGTTCTGCACCCCGGGGATGATCATGCAGTCGGCGTGGCTGCTGGGCGAGAACCCGGACCCGAGTGAGCAGGAGATCCGCGAGGGGATCAGCGGCAACCTGTGTCGCTGCACCGGCTACGTGAACATCGTCAAGGCCATCCAGCAGGCCGCCGTCGAGATGGCAGCTGTTGCCGAGACCCAGACCGGTTCGCCGGTCGCGGCCGGTTGAGCGGGGAGTACGACATGACGACTGAAGCCGAACCCCGCACCAGCGCGGCGATCGGTGGCATGGGCCACTCGGTCAAGCGCAAGGAAGATCCTCGCTTCATCCGCGGCCAGGGCGAATACATCGACGACGTCAACCTGCCCGGCCAGCTCTGGCTGGACATCGTCCGGAGCCCCTACGCCCACGCCACGATCAAGGGCATCGACGCCAGCGAGGCGCTGAAGATCCCGGGCGTCCTCGCGGTCATCACCGGCAAGGATCTGGAGGGCTACAAGCTGCACTGGATGCCCACGCTCGCGGGCGACATGCAGATGGTGCTGCCGACGGACACGGTGATGTACCAGGCACAGGAGGTCGCAGCAGTCATCGCGACGACCAAGTACATCGCCGCCGACGGTGTCGCCGCCGTCCTGGTGGACTACGAGCCCCTGCCGGTCATCGTGGACCCGTTCAAGTCCCTCGAGCCGGACGCCTTCGTCCTTCGGCCGGATCGCGGCCCCGACAAGCAGAACAACCACATCTGGCACTGGGAGTCCGGTGACCGGGCGGCCACGGACGCGGATCTCGCCGCGGCCGACGTCCACATCGAGCAGGACATCTACATCCCCCGGATCCACGTGGCCTCGATCGAGACATGTGGCTGCGTGGCCGATTGGGACCCGGTCCGCCAGCAGCTGACCCTGCACATGACGAGTCAGGCGCCCCACGCCATCCGGACCGTGCTCGCGCTGGTCGCCGGGGGCGCCGGGCTGCCCATCTACGAGCACAACATCCGGGTCAAGACCCACGACATCGGTGGTGGCTTCGGCGGCAAGGTGCCGGTCTACCCGGGCTATGTCCTGGCGGTCGCCGCCTCGTTCCTGATCGGCAAGCCCGTGAAGTGGATCGAGGATCGCTCGGAGAACCTGCAGGCGGACTCGTTCGCCCGTGACTACCACATGCACGTCGAGCTTGGGGCGACGAAGGACGGCAAGATCACCTCATTGAAGGCAAAGACCATCGCGGACCACGGGTACACCGATGCGGCCGCGGACCCATCCAAGTACCCGGCCGGCCTCTTCAACGTGATCACGGGCTCGTACGACTTCCCGAATGCATTCGTGGAGGTGGACGGCGTCTATACCAACAAGCCGCCCGGAGGCGTGGCCTATCGGTGCTCGTTCCGGGTGACCGAGGCGGTCCACGCGGTCGAGCGGGTGGTCGACATCCTCGCTCACCAGATCGGCAAGGATCCGGCGCAGCTCCGGATGGAGAACTTCATCCAGCCCGAGCAGTTCCCATACAAGACGCCCACCGGTTGGTCGTACGACTCAGGCAACTACCCGGCGGCCCTCCAGAAGGCCATGGACATGATCGACTACGCCGGCCTCCGGGTGGAGCAGGCGGAGAAGCTCGCCCGCGGCGAACTGATGGGCATCGGCATCAGTAGCTTCACCGAGATCGTCGGCGCCGGGCCGTCCCACGACTTCGACATCCTGGGCATCAAGATGTTCGATTCGTGCGAGATCCGCGTCCATCCGACTGGCAAGGTCCTCGCCCGGATCGGCGTCCAGAGCCAGGGCCAGGGTCACGAGACCACGTTCGCGCAAATCATCGCCGAGGAGCTGGGCTTCCCGGTCGGGGACATCAAGATCGAATACGGCGACACGGACACCGCGCCCTACGGCCTGGGCACGTACGCGTCCCGGTCCACCCCGGTCGCTGGGGCCGCCACAGCGATCGCGTCGCGCAAGATCCTGGCCAAGGCGCGAACGCTCGCCGCCCACCTGCTGGAGGCGTCGGAAGAGGACCTCGAGTGGGAGCCCGGCAAGTTCAGCGTCAAGGGATCCCCAGACCGGTTCAAGACGATCCAGGAGATCGCCTTCGCGGCCTACACGAACCTCCCTGATGGGATGGAAGCCGGCCTCGAGGCGGTCGACTACTACGACCCGCCCAATCTGACCTTTCCGTTCGGCAGCTACATCTGCGTCGTCGACATCGACAAGGGCACCGGCCGGGTCAATGTCCGCCGGTTCGTCGCCATCGACGACTGCGGCAACATCATCAATCCGATGATCGTGGACGGGCAGATCCACGGTGGTCTGACGATGGGCCTCGCCCCGTCGCTCTACGAGCAGATCACCTACGACGAACTGGGCAACAACCTGGCCGGAACATTCATGGACTACCTGGTCCCCACGGCCATGGAGGTCCCCGACTGGGAGACCGGCAAGACCATCACGCCCTCGCCACATCACCCGATCGGCGCCAAGGGGGTAGGGGAGTCCGCCACCGTCGGTGCCCCGCCGGCCATCGCCAACGCGGTCGTGGATGCCCTGTGGCACCTCGGCGTCCGCAACATCGATATCCCGATCACGCCCCAGAAGGTCTGGGCGATCCTGCACGAGAAGGGCCTGGCCTAGGTCCCCCCGGGACCGGGTCAGCGCGTCACGGGCCACGTCGATCGATGCTGGATCCCACGCGAGCCGATCGACGAAGGAGTCGCGCCAGGCTGGCCCGATGGCCGAGTTCCGTCGTCGATCGGCCCTGCCCTGACCCGGATGACGCCGGAGCGAGGTCTGGGCGCCTGGTGAACCAGACAGGTTCGTCGATCGGACCATATGCGATCCATCGTTTTGGGATCTTCTGGGCGGTCTGTCACGGGGCGGGTCTTGCCTGATGTCCACCTCCATCTTCGTCCGAGCCGCCGAGCTTGAGGCGTCCGGGCGGCCCTTCGTGGTCGCCACGGTCGTCGCGGTCCGGCGGCCCACGTCGGCCCGGCCCGGCGCATCCGGACTCGTCCACCCGGACGGGACCATCGAGGGCTGGGTCGGCGGCAGCTGCGCCCAGCCCGTCGTCGTCCGCGAGGCGCTCCGCTCGCTCGCGGACGGCCAGCCCCGACTGCTTCGACTGAGCAAGGACGTCCCGGCCGAGGGTCGCCGCGGCGACGGGATCGTCGAGCTGGTCATGACCTGCCATTCCGGGGGAACGCTGGAGATCTACGTGGAACCGCATCTGCCCGCTCCTCTGCTCTGGGTCGCCGGCACGACCCCGATCGCCGGAGCGCTGGCCACGCTGGGTGCCGCTTCTGGCTGGCGGGTCACCGTATTCGACCCGGTCGCGGACCCCGACGCGTTCGCCGACGTGGAGCGGGTCATCGTGGGGACGGACATCAAGAACCAGGACCCGGGCGCGGCCCCGGCGATCGTCATCGCGACGCAGGGCATCTGGGACGAGGAGGCCACCGCGGCGGCCCTGTCCCGCGATGCCACCTACGTTGGCCTGGTGGCCTCGCCGACCCGCGCGGCCGTCGTCCGCGATTGGCTCACGGAAGAGACGATGCTGGGGCCGGAACGCATCGCAGCGCTCCGCGCGCCGGCCGGCATGGACCTGGGTGCCGAGACCGCCGAGGAGGTCGCCATCTCCATCCTGGCTGAACTCGTCCAGGTCCGACGCGGGAGGGCTTCGTTCGTCGCGTCACCCGGACCGGCGACACTGGCTGGTGTCGGCGGCGAGATTCGAATGACCCCGCCCGGACCGGCCGTCGACGACATCGTCCTGCTGGATCCGGTCTGCGGGATGACCGTGGACCGCGCCCAGGCCCGCCACCTCGCCGAGCATGACGGGATCGTCTACGCGTTCTGCTCCATCGGCTGCCGAACGAGCTTCATCCGGGAACCCACCGCCTATCTGGCCGCGTCGGTATCATCGCCCGACTGACTCCGATTACCCACCCGACACCGCCCAGGAGGGCTCCATGCGCTTCGAAGGTTCCGTTCCGATCAACGCATCGCGCGAGAAGGTCTGGGCCTTCGTCATCGACCCAGAACAGGTGGGCCAGTGCGGCCCCGGCGTCGAGAAGATCGAAGTCGTGGACGCGACCCACTTCAAGGCGACGGCAAAGGTGGGCATCGGCTTCATCAGCGCACGCTTCAACACGGACATGGAGTTCGCCGAGCTCGAGGAACCGAACCGCGCGCTCATCAAGGCACACGGCCAGGCGCCCGGCAGCGCTGTGGACGCGACCGCCGAGATGCGCCTATCGGACGGACCGGACGGCACGACGGTCATGGACTGGAACGCGGACGTGAATATCGCCGGGACGTTGGCCAGCGTGGGTGCCCGCCTGATCGAGGGCACAGCGAACAAGATGATCGGCCAGACGTTCACGTGCATGAAGGGCAAGCTGGAGGCCTGACCGGCTCCATGGACGCGATCACGCGGGTCGTCGGGCCGGTGGCGACGAACGTCCATATCCTGGCGGACCCGCGGACGCGCGAGGCGATCGCGATCGATACTGCGACGCCGTCGCTCGCCTGGATCGCCGACGAGCTGGCGGCGCGCGCCTGGACGCTCAAGCTCATCGTCTCGACGCACGGGCACTGGGATCACATCGGGGATAACGCGGCCGTCGCCGAGCACGCCGGAGCCGACATCGCCGTTCATGCCCTGGATCGCGAACGCCTCACGGATCCCCAGCCGCTCTGGGCGCCCTTCGACATCGTGCCGTCGGTGCCGGCCGTCGAGCTGGCGGAGGGCGGTGTCGTCCGGTTCGGCGACATCCGCCTGCGCGTGCTCCACACGCCAGGCCATACGGAGGGCTCCGTCTGCCTGCTCGCCGAGGACGACGGGCTCCTGTACAGCGGCGACACCCTGTTCGCCGGGGGGTGGGGGAGGGTGGACCTGCCCGGTGGCGACCCCGCCGCGATGGCCGAGTCCCTGGCTCGCCTGTGCTCCCTGGAGGACGGTGTCCGTGTCTTCCCCGGCCACGGCGCGACGACCACGATCGGCCGCGAGCGGGGCTGGCTGGAGCTGGTGCGCGACGGAGGTCGACTGTTCGCATGAGCGACCTCACCGCGTACCGCGAGCGCATCGGCGTCCCGGGACCCCTTCTGCCTGACCTGCCCACACTACGGGCGCTGCACGCCGCACACATGCGCGCCATCCCGTTCGAGAACGCCAGCGTGTTGTTCGGCGAGCCGGTGGAACTCGATCCCGACGCGCTCGTCCACAAGCTTGGCCCCCTGCGTCGCGGCGGCTTCTGCTACGAGCTCAACGGCGCATTCGCCGTGCTGCTGCGCTCGATCGGGTACGACGTGGACCTGCTGGAGGCCCGCGGGCACGAGGATGGAGGGCGGCTTGGTCCGCGCTTCGACCACCTGGCGCTCCGCGTGACCCTGGACGAGCCGTGGCTGGTCGACGTGGGTTTCGGCTATTCATTCGTCGAGCCACTCAGGCTGGTACGAGGCGTGGAGCAGGATGATCCGGCGGGAGCGTTCCGGCTGGTGGCCGTCGGCGACGCGCTCGACCTTGAATGGCGCCATCGCGACGGTCGCTGGGTGCCCCACTACCGCCTTGACCTGAGGTCGCGCGTCCTTGGCGACTTCGCCGAGACGTGCCGCTACCACCAGACCGATCCCGGGTCGCCGTTCGTCGGCCGCTGGAACTGCACGATCGCCCGGCCCGTTGGCGGGGTCACCCTGTCGGATCGCCACTACATCGCGACGGATGGCACGACCCGTGAAGAGCGCGACCTGACCGACGACGAGACGATCGTCGTCCTGGAGCGCGACTTCAGGATCCGGGCCGGCCTCGTCGGTGGAGCCTGGGTCCGGGCGGATCCGGTCTAGCGACCCACGTCGGCCGGCACCGACCCGTCGAACGGTCGCTCGAAGGCGATCGAACGCTGGTGCACTTCGAAGCCGAGCCGCTCGTACAGTCCCAGGGCGCCGGTCGGGTTCTGCGAATCCACGCCCAACATCGCCTCGGTCATGCCGGCGTCGCGGAGGTTCGCCAGGGCGGCGGAGGTCAGCGCTCGCCCAAGACCACGTTGTCGCCAGGGCCGTCGGACGCTGATCTTCTCGAGCCAGCCTCGGGTCACGCCGAGCTCGGCGTTCTCCTCGGGCCAGATCCAGGCCTGGACGACGCCGGCAACCTCGTCGCCATCCCAGGCGACGGCCCACAGGTCCGTATCCAGTGTCGACTGGCCGAACGTCACCTGGAACTCGTGGTCCGTGTGCACGTGCGCGCCCCAGTGATCTCGGAAGGCCTCGTCCTCGGCGTCCCAGATCGCCCGGTGGTCTTCCGGCACCACCCGTCGGATCTCCAGGCCATCCGGGAGCGGAGCGTCCGGCACGTCATCGAGCGTCGCCCGGCGCATGAGGAAGAAGTGGCGGACCGGGGCGAACCCACGACCCTCCAGGAGCGTCACGTGTCCGATCTCCGATTCCTCGGCATAGGCTCGCAACAGCACGTCGCCGGACGGGTCCTCCGTGGCCACCCGAATCGCGATGCGCGCCAGGTTGTGCTGGAACAGCACGCTACCGATCCCGTGTCGGCGGAGGTCAGGTCGCACGTAGCCCCACAGGTCGTAGTTCGGGACGTCGTCGCGGACGATCCGTTCGACCATCGCGAAGGCGACGAGCGCAGACTCGCGTTCGACCAGCACGATGTCTTCTTCCGTCACGAGGCCATCCGCGCCCTCGTTGTGGGTCCGTATCTGTTCCTCGGTCGGCGCCCACGGGATGCCGTCGTGGACGTTGGCGTGACCCATCAGGGCGGCCATCGGCCCGAAATCGGCCGACTCGCGGAAGGCCCGGATCGTCAGGCCGAGACCGGTCAGGTGGGCCTCGACGGCCGATCCGATGGTTGGGCTGGATACTGACATCACGGAGACTCCAGTGGAGAGGAGGCAGCGGTCGCCTCGGGCAGGGGCTTGCGCCAGTCGGTCGAGCTGGCCGTGATCTCGAATCCCTGGCTGAGATAGAGGTTCATGGCCTGGTTGGGGTTCGCGCCATCCACATCGAGCGCGGCGGACGTCATCCCCCGATCCCGCAACGTCACCAGGCTCCGCGCGATCAGGGCCTTGGCCAGGCCGCGGCGGCGCCAACGAGCGCCGGTCCAGACCCCCTGCAGGACGCCACGTTCCCAGCCGTGATGGGCATTCGCGACCGCGTCGATCCGGTTCCAGATCCCACCGGCGACCTCGGCGCCGTCGAACGCGATGACCCACGGCGTCACGTCCGGGAAGTCGCCCTGGAAGGTCGCCCAGTCCGACTCGGTCCACTCCTCTTCCTCGCGGTGGTCGCGGAACGCGCCGCGCGCGGCCTCCCAGATCGTGCGCCGCTCCATCTCGGTCACGGGGCGAACCACGAGCCCATCGGGCAGCGGGCTCTCCTCGATGTCGTCCATGGTGGGCCGGACCATGTCGTAGCCGCGGGCGACCGGCCGCCAGCCATTCCGCTCGAAGAGGATCCGTGCCCCGGCGTCGCGATCGCGACTGTACGCGAAAAGCTGACCCGGTCGGTCGCTCGGGAGCGACTTCGCGATCTCGGCGAGCCGGACCTCGGACCAGCTCAGCAAGGCCTGGCCGATGCCCTGGCGGCGAGCGGCGGGCTCCAGGATGCCGAACGAGAGGAACTGCCGCGCCCCGTTGGTGAGGTCCTTCCAGACCACGCGGAGATAGCCGATCGTCCGGCCGTCGTGCTCGGCGATGACCAGGTCGGTCGAGAGGTCACAGTGGTCGAGGTGGCTGTACGTCCGGGTCATGGCCTCGAGGTCGATGACGTCCTCGATCCCAAGGTCGTCGCGAGCCCGCTGGTTCGCCGCGGCCATGCCCTCGAGATCCTCGAAGCCGCGCCAGTGCCGGAACCGGAGCCCCGGCACGTCGGGCCGGTGCGGCACGATCATCTCGTCCACCAACGCGTCGCTGGTCATCGGTCGTCTCCGTACTTGCGCTTCATCTGCTCGTTCACGGACTTGTGGATGAGCTTCCAGGTGCGCCGACTCTCGGCGCGTGCCCGCGGGTCCTCCTGGCGAGCCACCCTTGCCTGCTCGCGCTGGAGCTTCCGGTAGCTCTCGAGTCGCTCCTCGTCGATCCGGCCATCCACGATCGCCAGGCGGACCGCGCAGCCGGGTTCGGTCTCGTGCCCGCAGTCGCTGAACCGACAGGTGGCCGCGATCTCGGCGACCTCGTCGAAGGCTGCCTCCAGCCCGGCCTCGGCGCCGAGGACCTCCAGGGCACGGATCCCGGGCGTGTCGACGAGGAGCGCCCCGCCAGGCAGCTCGAACAGCTCGCGGTGGGTCGTCGTGTGACGGCCACGCGAGTCGGACCCGCGGACCGCGGCGGTTGCCTGGCGATCCTCACCCAGGAGCGCGTTGACCAGGGTGGACTTGCCCACGCCGGACGAGCCCAGGATCGCAGCTGTGCGTCCGGGCAGGAGGTGCGCCCGGAGCGAGTCCAGGCCCTGGCCGGTCCGTGCGGACACGGCGACCGTCGCGACGCCTGGGGCGATGGCTTCGACCGCGACGACCCGTCCGTCCACGTCATCGATGAGGTCCGCCTTGTTCAGGACGACGACCGGGAGCACGTCGCTGGACCAGGCCACTGCGAGATACCGCTCGATCCGGCGCAGGTTGAAGTCGTTGTCAAGCCCCGCAACGAGCAAGGCGACGTCCACGTTCGAGGCCATGACCTGTTCGTCGTCCAATCCGGACAGGAGCCGGCTGGCGTCCGCGGCCATCCGCTTGAACGCTGTCCGTCGTGGCAGCACAGCGGCGATGACGCCGTTCGAATCGAGGGCGACCCAGTCGCCGACGGTAGGGAAATCCGAGGCGGCCAGCGCCTCGAACCGGAACGACCCGGACACCGATGCCGTCCGATCGCCCGAACCATCGCGGACCACCGAGGTCTCACGATGGACGGCGACGACCCGAGCCGCGCGGTGACCAGCGGAGACATGACCACCGTCGCCGAAGGAGGCAGCCCATGCCTCGTCCCATCCGAGGGAGATGAGCGCGGCGGTCGTCGTTGGATCGGTCGGGTCGGACATCTCAGCCGACTCGCTTCAACTTGCCGGTGCGCTTCGCATAGTGTTCCGCCTTGCCGAAGGCCCACAGACCGAACGGGATGAACACGATGCCCATCACGATCAGCGGGACGATGTCGTAGACGAGGTCAATCACGGCCGTCCCTTCGATCAGCCCGGCGCGGACCCCGTCCAGGACGTACGTGGCCGGCGACAGTCGCGACAGTACCTGCATCCACGGCGGCAGGATGTCTACGGAGTAGTACACCCCGGACACGAGCAACATCACGGACTGCAGAACGAACGTCATCTGCGCGCCGCGCTCCACGTAGAGGAGCGGCAGGATGGCGGCGATCATGCCGATGCCCACGAAGCTGAACGAGCCGAGCAGCATGAACGTCAGGGCCGTACCCGGGTTCGCCTTCGACAGGTCCAGCTGCGGGAAGAACAGGACGAGCGCGATGAAGATGACCGACGTATGGATCAGCCCGTAGACCATGGCGTAGGCGACCGAACCGAGCAGCTGCGATGAGCGACGGATGGGCGCCATCATCGTGTATTCCAGGGTCCCTTCCCAGCGCTCGACCGAGATCGTCTCCGCGATCCAGCTGAATACGACAGACAGGTAGTTCCAGAAGATCGCGCCCACCATGAGTGACAGGAGCAATCTCGCGTCGCCCATCTCGACACCGATGAGCGAGATCGAGAGCGCGCCCGCGACGGAGTAGACCAGGAATGCGATCTCCCAGCCCCAGTAGCGGCGAGTGAGGAAGAAGTTGCGCTCGATGAAGGCGAATGAGGCCTTCAGCTCGTGGGTGGCGACGGTCACGGGGAAATCTCCTTGCGAGGTCGCTGGCTCGATCCCTTAGCGGGACCGAGCCAGCTCGAGAGAGGGTTCCGCCGCGAGTCGTTCACCGAACCGGATGATCCGGTGGCCGACCGTACGACGGATGGACGATTCCGAGCGGGCAGCGCGTCGCGAATCCGCGGCGTGCTGGATGTCCCGTTCGATCCGCTCCTGCGACAGCCGGAGTCGGATCTGGGCGTAGTCCTGCATCTGTCATCACCTCCTTTCAGTCGTCCTCGGACTCGTCCTCCTCGACGTCGTCGTCGAGGGAACGGCCGGTGTAGGTCATGAACACGTCTTCCAGCGTGGCCGGGTGACCCAGGCGGGCCGCGGTCATGGCCCGCAGGCCCGCCGGTGTGTCTTCCGCGACGACCTTGCCGTCGTTGAGGATGGTGATCCGGCCGCAGAGGCGTTCCGCTTCGGCCAGGTCGTGGGTGGTCAATACGATGGTCGCGTCGTGGGTCTCCCTGAGTTCCTCGATGAAGGTCTGGACGTCCAGCTTCGAGCGGGGATCCAGGCCGGTGGTGGGTTCATCAAGGAGCAGGAGCGTCGGGCTCGTGAGCAGGGCTCGCGCGATGGCGACCTTCTGCTGCATCCCTCGACTCATCTGTTCCACGGGCCGTCCGACCCGTTTCTCCGAGATGCCCAGTCGTCCCAGGATCTCCACGGCATCGCGCTTGGCCGTCCGACCGTCCAGCCCGTAGAGCCGGGCGGCGAACAACAGATTCTCCATGGGGCTCAGCTTCTTGAAGAAGGCGGCGTCCACGCTGACCCGGTTGATCAGCCGCTTGACCGCCATCTCGTCGCGCTCGATGTCGTGGCCGAAGACCTCGACCCGACCCTCGTCGAGGGTCAGGAGCCCGCAGATGAGCCGGATGAGCGTCGACTTGCCCGAGCCGTTCGAGCCGAGGATCCCGTGGACATCGCCGCGCTCAAGGCGCATGGACACATCCGAGATCGCGCTGACCGGCTTCTTCTTCCGGCCGACCACGAACCGCTTGCTGACGCCCTCGACAAGGAGGGCGGCCGGGCCGGCAGGTCGAGGATCGACCGGATGGGCTGTCATGCCGTTCTTCAGTTCGGGAACCAAGGTGGCTGTCACGGTGTGACTCCAGGTGATCGGGGTGGAGGGGGCGGGAGTGGCAAGAGCCGCGAGCCTCTCCGACGTGCTGTGCGTCGGTGCGCCTCGCGGCTCTGGTGTCCCGATCCCGCCGCAGGTGGCGAGGAGGGCATCAAAAAAGCCGGGGGCCTCATCTGGCCCACGGCTCTTGGTTCGTCCGGTAGGCGGTCCAGCCGCCTGCGGTCTAGCTCGAGATGGGCACAGTCCCACGCGCGTCGGCCGGGATCGGCGCGACCAGCAGGTGGAGAGAGTTGCGATCTGTCATATCGAGCCCCCTCCGTAGCAGGGTGGGATTCTGGTCGCCAGGTTGCGAACCGAGCGGGAGTCTACGCGCCGCTGCGAACCGATGTCAACCCCAACCGGGG
>JBKJQY010000078.1:0-6808 GCA_046593725.1 Candidatus Limnocylindrales bacterium | reverse complement strand
GCCGTGCGGTAGCATCGACCCCGATGACGCTGAACGTGCTGCAGGACCTGGGATCGCGCGCGAGAGGGGACCCACGCCCCGGCATCTCGGGCATCGAGCCCGCGGCCCTCGCGGCGTGGTTCAAGGAACGCGGCCAGCCCGGCTATCGCGCACGCCAGGTCAGCGACTCGGTCTGGTCCGGTACCGCCGACAACCTGGACGCGGTCCTGACGCTTCCGTCCGGCCTCCGTGCCGAGGTCGCCGAGGCGATGCGCTTCGATACCGTCACCGACACGGAGATCCGGGTGACGGACGGTGGTCAGACGGAGAAGGCGCTCCATCGATTGTCGGACGGCGCGCTCATCGAATCGGTGCTCATGCACTATCCGGCGCGCGGTCGGTCGCGTGAACGGCACACCTTGTGCATCTCGAGTCAGGCAGGCTGTGCGGTGGGCTGTCCGTTCTGTGCTACCGGTGAACTCGGCTTCACGCGCGACCTGGAAACCGCTGAGATCGTCGACCAGGTCCGGCACGCCGCCCGTCGGCTCGAGGCGAACCGCCAGCGGTTGACGAACATCGTGTTCATGGGGATGGGCGAGCCGCTGCTCAACCTGGACCGGGTGCTGGCCTCCGTTGAGGCGTTGAACGACCCAAAGCGGTTCGGCCTTGGTGCCCGCCACATCACTATCTCCACATCCGGGGTCGTTCCGGGCATCCGACGGCTGACGGCGCTCGGTCCCCAGTTCACGCTGGCCGTGTCGCTCCATGCCGCGCGTGATCCGCTCCGTGACGTGCTGGTGCCCCTGAATCGGCGCTGGCCGATCGCCGAGGTCGTGGCCGCGGCTCGCGATCACGCCACGGCCACCGGTCGGCGCATCAGCTACGAAGTCACCATGATCGGCGGTGTGAACGACACCGATGTCGACGCTGAAGCCATGGCGACGCTTCTCCGCGGTGACCACGCCCATGTCAACCTGATCCCGATGAACCCGGTCGCGCACACCCCGTGGCAGGCGAGCCCCATGCCTGTCATCGATGCGTTCGCCGAAACACTCCGAGCCGCGGGCATCGAGACGACGATCCGCTACAACCGTGGCCAGGAGATCGGGGCGGCGTGTGGCCAGCTGGCGGCGGAACGAGCCGGTGAGCCGTCCGCGCCCGCCGTCGCGCGCCGTCGAGCTCGCCTGGAGACGGCCAGCGCCGCAGCCCTGCGCGGTGAGCGCAGCGACGAGCCAGTGCCCGCCGGAGTGGAGGAGTAGCGTGGCGCCCGGCCGCGCTCGGGTCGCCGCAAGCATCCTCGATTCGGACTTGGCGAACCTGGGGAATGCGGTCCGGCGCGCCCAGGCAGCCGGAGCGGATCGGATCCACCTCGATGTCATGGACGGGCACTTCGTCCCGAACCTGACCTTTGGTCCGAAGACGATCAAGGCGATCCGTCGCCGGACCGAACTACCGATGGACGCCCACCTGATGGTCAGCGAGCCCGGCCGCTACATCGATGAGTACCTCGACGCCGGCTGCGATTCGATCACGATCCACGTCGAGATCGACGAACCCATCGAACCCACGCTGGAGGCGATCCACGCCGCCGGCCGCAACGCCGGCCTCGCGCTCAAGCCCGGGACGTCGCTGAGCGCGCTCGAGCCCTACCAGCACCTGATCGACATCGTGATGGTGATGACGGTCGAGCCCGGGTTCGGTGGTCAGTCGTTCATGAAGGACGTCGCCAGGGCCAAGATCCTCGCGGCCCGCGACTATCTGGCCCACAAGCCGCACGGTGCCGAGGTCCACGTGGATGGCGGCATCAACCGCGAGACCGCCGAGTTCGTGGGTGAACTGGGTGTGGACATCCTGGTGGTCGGGTCCGCGCTGTTCATCAAGGGCCACGACATGGGCCGCGAGATCCGCCTCATCCGGGCGCTCGCGGATGAGGGCTACCAGTTCGGGTTGAACGGTGGCGTACCGCCGATCCCGCGCGACCGGATGGTCCGCTTCGCGTCGCTGCCGAAGCACCTGGCCAAGCCGCTGAGCGACGAGATCGAGGCCGGCGGGGTGCCCGTGATCATGCTACGCGGCGACGGCCAGATAAACCCCGACGGCGTGCGCGACTTCGACCTGTTAGTTCCCGCGACGACCGAGACACTCGTCGAAGAGCGACACGCGCCCGCGCGATCGGCCGCGCTTGCTGCGGCCGAGGCCTGGCGCGCGACCTTTCCGGCCCGCGTCGACGATCCGTCGCCTGCATGAGAGCGTTGCTGCAGCGGGTCACCCGCGCCGAGGTGCGCGTCGAGGACGAGGTCGTCGGGTCGATCGATGGGGGCCTGCTGATCCTGCTGGGCGTCGGACCGAATGACACGGTGCAGACGGCGGCTGACCTGGCGCGTCGGGCCACGGAGCTGCGCCTCTTCCGGGACGCGGAGGGTCGGACGAACGTGAACCTGGCCACTGCCGGCGGGTCCGTCCTTGCGATCTCGCAGTTCACGCTATACGCGGACACAAAACGCGGTCGTCGCCCCGGTTTCACCGGCGCCGCCGTTCCGGAACTTGCCGACGAGCTCTACCGCCAGTTCGTGGCGGCGTTGCGTGCCCTGGACGTGACCGTGGAGACCGGCCGCTTCGGAGCCGAGATGGCCGTCGAACTCGTCAACGACGGCCCGTTCACGATCTGGCTCGACACGGACGACCGGTAGGACTCGCTCCCCGCGGCCGGCTTCGTCCCTGGTTGGCGCCGCAGCTGCTCACAGCCCGAGGATCCGGCGGCCGGGCGCGGATTCCCCTGCTTCTGCTGGCTCTGAGCGCGCATTCGCAGTGATCGACGGCCCCTTCCGGTCGAATCGCCCGCTGAGAGCCGGCACCGGCCCGTTTGGGCCTCCTTCTTCTTGAGATCTCGGGCTCTGAGCGGGCACGTTGACCGTGCGTCATCGTATCGACGCCCAGGCGTCCACGATCCGGTCGGCCGCGCCTGTGCCGGCCGCGACGTTGACCGTCGGTCAACGGCACGACAGGAGATCGGCCATCGGGGCCGTATCCGCGTCAAACGGTGACCGTCGGTCAACGCCACGCGCCACGCGAGCGCCGGGGCGTCCCTGACGGGCGTGCCGGGCACACAACGAACCGGCCGTTTGGCGACGGCCGGTGGAAGGTCCGAGTCTGAAGATCAGCCGGCGAGGCCGGCGGCGGCTATTTGGCCGACTTCAGCTGGGTACGGCGACAGCGGGTGCAGACCAGCGCCTTCACGGGCTGCCCCTTCTGCTGGATCACCAGCGGCTGCAGGTTCGGTTGCATGCGGCGATGCGCTCGGACGCGGTTCATCCCGGATGACTGGGGGTTGAAGCCGCCCATCGATTCTTTGCCGCAGATCGCGCAGGAACGGGCCATGCGAGGTCCTTCGAACGGGTCGAGATGGGTTGTCCGTGCCGAATGGGCGCGAACGGAGCGGTAGAATAGCACAGGCCTCCGACGCACTGGTTCGGACCCGCCCGACCCGCACTCGCGAGGAGGACGTCGCCCGCGTGCCATCCGATCCCATCCCCGGCCGTTCCCTGGTCACCCGTAGAGCCGTCGCGGACATCGTCCGGACCGCCGTCCTGGGATCGTATGGCGTCACCGGGTTCGCCGCTAGCCCGCCGGCCCGTCTCCTCGGGCGCTTTCGGCTGACGACGCCGGGCCTGAAGGTGCGCCTGGGCGAGGGCATCGATATCGATCTTGACCTGACCGTCGCCTTCGGTGTGCCGATCGCCGAGGTCGGGCGCCAGGTGGACTCCGCGATCCGGTACGCGCTCCGTCATGCCCTCGGCGTCGATGTGAGCCGTCTCGTCATCCACGTCGACGGCCTGCGGTTCGCGCCGGCGGCCAGCCCACCGACGACGACCCTTGACGATCCCACGGCGGTCCAACCCGATGATCTCGCCGACAGCGGGACGGACGTCGCCTGATGGCACGTCGAGCCTGCGACGGTGATGGCCTGCTCGCCGCCTTCCGCGCGGCCGTCGACAATCTCGAGGCGCACGTCGAAGAGATCAACAGCCTCAACGTCTACCCGGTCCCGGATGGCGACACCGGTTCGAACATGCTCGCGACCGTCAAGGCGGCGCTCGAAGAGGCCGAAGGCGCAGCCGGACAGCCGGCTGACCGCATCGCAGCGGCCATCAGCTTCGGGGCACTGATGGGTGCCCGTGGCAACTCTGGCGTCATCACCAGCCAGATCTTCCGTGGCATGGCCGAGGCACTCGGTGGCAAGGCCAGGTTCAACGGCCTGGACCTGGCGCATGCCTTGTCGGAAGGAACGCGAACGGCCTACAGCGCTGTCGCCAAGCCGGTCGAGGGCACCATCCTCACCGTGATCCGCGAGTCCGCTGCCGCCGCTGTCGCCGCCGCCGAACACGACAACGACATCGAGATCGTCCTGACGGCCACGCTGGATGGCGCCGAGAAGTCGGTCGCGCGCACACCAAGCCTGCTGGCGATCCTGCGCGAGGCGGGCGTCGTCGACTCGGGCGGGCAAGGCCTGTATCGCCTGTTCCAGGGGGCATTGCTGCACCTCGTGGGTGGCGCGCCCGCTTCCGCCGCTCGAACCCGGACAAAGACGGGTCCGAAGCCGTCCACGCTGGTCGCCCACGCGGATGAGGGCTTCGGCTACGAGACGATGTTCCTGCTCCAGGCCACCGGGTCATCGCCGCTGGATGTGGACGCGATCCGTGACCACCTCGAGTTGATCGGAGAGTCCGTCCTGGTCGCCGGCGATGGCCGGGCGCTCAAGGTCCACGTCCACAACGAGCGGCCGGATCTCGTCATCGGGTACGGGCTGACCCAGGGTTCGATGAGCCGGATCAGCGTGGAGAACCTGGACAACCAGGCACGCGACGTGCGCGAGACGCGGGCCGCCGCGTTCACGACCGAAGGCGCCGATGCCGACGCACTTGCGACAACCGCCGATGCGCCCGCACTGGCCGTCGTCGCGGTCGTTGCCGGCGACGGATTGGCAGCGATCTTCCGCGAGTTCGGTGTCGCGGCGGTCGTCCAGGGTGGGCAATCGTCCAATCCCAGCACCGGCGAGTTGCTCGATGCGATCAACCGTGTGTACGCCCGGGAGATCCTGCTGCTCCCCAACAACCCCAACGTCGTGCTCGCTGCGCGCCAGGTCGCCCAGATGACCGAGCGGACGGTGGTCGTCGTCCCGACCCGCAATGCGGCGGAAGGCTTCGCCTCGTTGCTCGCGCTGGATCCGGGGTTGGGCGCCGGCGACAATGCCGCCCCGATGTCCGAGGCCGCGCGGGCGATCCAGACGCTGGCCGTTACGGAAGCCGTCCGAGACGCGACGATCGGCGGCAAGAAGGTCAAGAAAGGCCAGACGATCGCGCTGGACCCGGACGACGGGTTGGTCGCGGTCGCCGGCGATCCGGTCAAGTGCGTCACGGCCGCCGTGCGGTCACTCACCCCGGGCTTTGAGCTCCTGACGCTCTTCTACGGTGACGGCGCGAACCTCGCCGAGGCGGAGGCGATGGCCCGCACGATCGGGACGGTCGCGGTCGGCGTGGACGTCGAGGTCCGTCACGGCGGCCAGCCGTACTACCGCTACCTGATCGCCGCCGAGTAGCGGTGGCCAAGCCAGCCGCTCCACCTCCGCCACCGACCGATCCGGTCGAGCTCCTGTCGACCCCGCTCGCCCACTCCGGGCTGACCGGTGGGGCGACGTTGCGTCGGGCCGGCATCCGTCTGGGGTTCTACGACGTCCGCGACCTTCTGTTCCACCTGCCTCGGCGTTACGACGACCTGCGCGAGATGGCCAAGCTGGGCGACCTTGTCTGGGTGGAGCCCGGAACGGTCGTGTCAGCGCGGGTGCGCGTCGTGGACGTGCGTGTCGAGCCAACGTTCCGACGACGGGTCCAGCGGACGATCGCGACGCTCGAAGACACCACGGGGACGATCCAGGCGACCTGGTTCGGACGCCGATTCATCGAACGACGCCTGCACGTCGACGGCGAGATCGTCGTGTCCGGGCGCGTAAAACGATTCGGGCGGACCTTGACCCTCGACAACCCCGAATTCCAGGTCGTCGACACCGACGAGACAGACGTCCTGCATGCGGGCCGGATCGTGCCGGTGTACCCGTTGACGGGTGGGTTGACCGCGGCGCGGCTGCGCGGGGCGATGCGCGAGGCGCTCGACAAGGCGGGCTATGCGTACCCGGAGTACCTGCCCGAAGCGATCCGCGCACCCGAGGCGCTCGTGGCGATCCCGACCGCTCTCGAGCACGCCCACTACCCGGACACCTTCGACGGGCGGGATGCGGCACTTCGTCGCTTGGCATTCGACGAACTGCTCGCGCTCCAGCTCGGGATGGTCGGGCGGCGTCGGCAACGCGGTCGCAGCCGCGGCCAGCAGATGTCGATCGACGACGCGACCGACACCGGGATCCGATCCGCGCTGACCGATGCCCTGCGCGTCCGGGTCGGTCGCCCTGTCGAGCTCACCGTGGACCAGGTCGTCTCGATGTCGGACGTCCGTGCCGACATGGCTCGTCAGACCCCCATGCTCAGGCTCCTCCAGGGTGATGTCGGGTCCGGCAAGACCGCGGTCGCCGCGTATGCCCTCGCGACCGCCGTTCGAGCCGGGTTCCAGGGTGCGTTACTGGCACCCACGGACCTCCTCGCGCGCCAACACGTGGAGACCGTGGGCGCGCTGATGGCCGACCTCGGGATCGGTGTGTCCCTGTTGACTGGTTCCCTCAGTGCCCCGACCAGGAAGCATGTCCACGAGGCGATCAAGTCCGGTCAGGCGCAGGTGGTCGTGGGCACCCATGCGCTGATGTCCGACGCGGTCGTGTTCA
>JBKJQY010000006.1:0-20732 GCA_046593725.1 Candidatus Limnocylindrales bacterium | reverse complement strand
CGGGAACGAAAGGAGGTGATGTGCAGTGATCGACAGTACGCGTAGCTGCACCACCTCGCAGGAGATGGCCGTTTAGTCGGACACCCCTGTGGGTGGGTAAGCAACTCGAGCGCCGGTCCGACAGGGCCGGCGTTCGTGCGCCCGGGCCAGGTGCCCGGCGCGAGCGTCGGCACGGAACCGCCCGGCGCCACCCGACGACCCAAGGAGACCGACATGCGCGACGAACAGACCGTCGCCCTCAACCGAAGAGCCCGCCACGACTTCACGATCGATGAGACGTTCGAAGCGGGCATCGTCCTGTACGGAACGGAGATCAAGTCCATCCGGATGGGCAAGGCCAACCTGTCCGACGCGTACGCGCGAGTCGAGAAGGACGAAGCGTGGCTGATCGGAGCGCACATCGCGCCGTTCGAGCAAGCCAACCGGTACAACCACGAGCCCAAGCGGACCCGCAAGTTGCTGCTGCACCGCTCCGAGATCGACGAGCTGTTGGGCCGCGCCAAGGCGAA
Source organism: Candidatus Limnocylindrales bacterium (assembly GCA_046593725.1). Taxonomy (GTDB): domain Bacteria; phylum Chloroflexota; class Limnocylindria; order Limnocylindrales; family CSP1-4; genus SPCO01. Next base: position 20,223 of record JBKJQY010000006.1, on the reverse strand, counting down.
GGGCCAGACGATCGTGCCCCTTCGGATGTACATCACGTCCAGGGGCAAGGCCAAGGTCGAGCTCGGACTGGCGCGCGGGAAGCAGCTCCACGATCGGCGGCGCGACATCGCGGACCGGGACGCCCGACGCGACGTGGACCGCGAGATTGCCGACGCCCAGCGTGGCCGGTAGGCGCCCGTGACCGATATCCCGGATCGGTTGCGAATTGGCCCGGTGATCCGGGCCGTGGATGCGCATGCGGCGGGGGAGCCCGGTCGCGTCATCGTCGGTGGCGTCGAGGATGTCCCGGGCCAGACCATGTTCGACAAGATGACCTGGCTGCAGGCGAACCAGGACGACTTGCGCCTGCGGATGCTGCGTGAACCGCGCGGCTATCCTGCCGCCAACTGCAACCTGATCCTGCCGTCGAACCACCCCGAGGCGGATGCCGGCTACGTGATCATGGAGCAGGTCGAGTACCCCGGGATGTCCGGCACGAACACGATGTGCGTCGTCACCGTCCTGCTCGAGACCGGGCTGCTACCGATGGTGGAGCCGGTCACCGAGCTGACCCTGGAGGCGCCCGCCGGGCTCATCCGCGTCACGGCCGAGTGTCATGACGGCAAAGTGACCGGTGTCACGTTCCGTAACGTTCCGGCCTTCGCCACGCACCTGGGCGTGCCTGTGGAGGTCCCTCAGCTTGGCACCGTCACCGTGGACGTCGCGTACGGCGGCATGTTCTACGTCATCGCCGACGCGGCGCCGTTCGGTCTCCGGCTCACCCCGGACGAGGGCGCGGACATCACCCGGATCACCGAGATGATCAAGGCCGCAGCCGCCGAGCAGCTCCCGGTGGTCCATCCGGACCAGCCGGGGTTCGCGGGAATCACCATCGGCCAGCTCTCGGGTCCGGCCCACGACCCGGCCAACAGCCGGCGCAACGTCGTGACGGTGTCCACGGGGGCCTTCGATCCCGACCGACCAGCGACCTGGACGGGCGCCATCGACAGATCGCCGTGCGGGACCGGCACCTCGGCCAAGATGGCGACGCTGGTCGCCAAGGGTGAGCTCCACATCGGCGATGTCTTCCGTCACGAGGGCATCCTGGGCACCATCTTCGAAGGCCGCGTCCTGGACGCGACGACCGTCGGCCCGTACCCAGCCATCGTGCCGAGCATCACCGGCCAGGCCTGGATCACCGGCTTCGCGAGTTACGTCGTGGATCCGACCGATCCGTTCCCGGACGGCTTCACGGTCGGCGACATCTGGGCATAGTCGTCATCGCAGGAAGTAGCGGCGGTTGAGTGGCAGGTCAGTCGCCGCGGCGACCTCGAGCGGCCGGCCGGCAAGCGTGACGCGACCATCGACCGGATCGATCTCGATGGGGGCGGTGGAGCGGTTTCGGGCCAGATCTGCCCGGGTAAGGCCACGCGTCCCCGCCACCGGGATCACCCGTCGTCCCCCGGCACTCCAACGTGCCATCGCCGCGCGATCCGAGGCGCCCTGCGCGGACACGAACGTCGCCGACAGGCTCGCCGCCGCCGAGCCCGAGCCGCCCCAGTCCGGCCGATAGCGCGTCGGTTCGGCGCCTTCGACCGTCGCGTTGCCGTCGCCCAGCGGACCCCAGGCCGGGTAACCGGCCTTCAACACGAACGCCGGCTTGACCCCGAAATACGCAGGTTGCCAGAGGACGATGTCCGCCATCCGACCCACCTGCAGCGAACCAACGTGGTCGGCGATGCCGTGCGCGATCGCCGGCTCGATCGTGACCTTGGCCAGGTAGCGCAGCACGCGATCCGTCGCGTCGAACGCGTCGTTCGGGTCGTTCGGCAGCCCGGCGTGTCCGGCGCCGGCTTCTGTCGCACGCCACGCCCGCATGACATGGGCGAGCTGCATCGTGCGCCGGACCGTCTCCATGATCCGGCCCATCCCTTGAGAGTCGGAATTCACGATCCCGATCGCGCCCAGCTCGTGGAGCGGTCCCTCGGCGGCCATCGTCGCGGCGTGGACCCGTTCCGCGACCAGGGCCACGTCTTCCGGCACCGCGAACGACGCGCCGTGATTGAGGACGATCATCGGGACCTGTTCCGCAGCCGCGTTCACCCCGAACGGCACGGTGGGCGTGGTCGATGAGCACAGGATGTTCGCCTCGCGGACCAGGCCCAGCAGGTCCGGCAGGTGCCCGCCGCCGCTGCCCTCCACGTGATACGCGTGGACCGTCCGGCCGGCGATCGCGGCGATCGTGTCCTCCAGCTCGGCCGACTCGTGCAAGCCATCGGTGTGGAGCGAGACGGCGACGTCGTGTGCGTCGGCATAGCGAAGGACATGGTCGATCATCTCCGGATACGCGCCGTAGTCCTCGTGGATCTTGAAGCCACACGCGCCGGCGTCCAGGAGGACGTCCAGACTCGAGTCGTCCTCGGCGCGCGCGCCAGCCTGCAGGCCGACGTTGACCGGCCAGCCATCGATTCCTACCAGCGTCCGCTCCATCGCCCAGGGCGGCTCCTCGAAGCCGGCCGTGATCAGCGTGGTCACGCCCCCCGAGAGCGCCGCCGGCAGCAGATCCGGGCTGATGAGATGGACGTGGCTGTCGACCGCGCCCGGCGTCGCGATGAGGCCGTAGCCCATGTACGGCCGGGTATGTGGGCCGATGGACAGCTCGATGCCGTCGCTGATCGCGCTGCTGCCCGCGCGACCCACGCCCACGATCCGCCCGTCCTTGATACCGATGTCCGCCTTGACGCAGCCGACTACCGGGTCGAGCACGAGCACGCCCGCGATTACCGCGTCCAGCTCCGACGGGCCAGCTGCACCCTGTGTCATCCGATGCCGGATCGTCTTGGCGTACCCCCAGATGGGTTCGTCACCGGGTGCCTGGCGGTCTTCGGCGACCTTGACCCACAGGTCCGTGTCGCCCAGGCGCACGCGGTCACCGGTCGAAGGCCCGTATCGTGCGAGCCGCTCGTGCGGGGAGAGGCGGCGACTCATGACGCGCCTTCCTCGCCACCGAACCGGATCAGACGCACGACGTGAGCCTCGCCCGGCGCCCAGCGCATCGACGCGCCGGCGGGGAGGTCCAGCCGGAACCCGGTCGCCGCCGTCCGGTCGAAGACGAGCCGCTGGTTGACCCGGTGGAACGGGTAGTGCGAGGAGACCCGGATCACGCGCGTCGACTCGCTCCGCACAGCGAGCTCGATCGTGGCGCGCTGCGGGCCCGCGTCGCCGAGACCTTCCGCCTCGGTCGCGAGACGGATCGCGCCCGGCCCGTCCAGATCCATGGCCCGTCCCGGCCGCCCGATCGGATCGGCCAGGACGATCAACCTTGTCCCGTCGCCCAGCAGGACCTCGAGGCGGACCTCGTCGACCAGCTGGCGCACGCCCGCCATGACCTCCGACGGATCGACGGCGACACGTCCCGCGTCCTCGACCGCCTCGTACGACAGCCCCGCCCGCGCCGCCTCGAACATGGCGTCACAGATGAGGGCGATGGCCTCCGGCGCGTTGAGGGTGAGCCCGGCGTCGCGGTGGCGGCGGGCCAGTTCGGCCGCGCTGAAGATCAGGATTCGCTGGGCTTCCCACTCGGTCAGTCGCATGGTCGCCATCGTAGCGACCTGGGCGGGGACCGACGACTACGCGGAAGCCGAGCGGCCTGACGCGGCCGGTGCGGGCGACGCGGAACGGACCGCCGGCTTCGAGGCCGCCTTGGAGGCCGCCTTCGAGGCCGCCTTCGCATCGATCGCAGCCACGTCCGTCCTGGCGTAGAGCACCACGCCGATCCCGGTCACCACCGAACAGACGATCAGGCCCGTCGTCACGTCCAGGATCCCCACTTGGAGGAGCGCGCTCATCGCAAAGGCCGCGAAGATCCCGCGTGCCCCGGTGACGGCATTCATCCCGGCGACCGCGGCGGAGCGTGACGCCATGGACGTGTGTTCGCTGACGATCGCGGTCCAACCGACATCGATCGAGGCACCCGCAGCGCCGCCGGCGATCGCGGCGATCCACAGGAATGCCACGTTCGGGGCCGCGGCGTAGACGACGAGCGAGATGAACCCGAAGACGGTCCCAAGGCGAAGGGCCACGATGGACCCGGCTCGATCAACGATCTCGCCCCAGATCAGGAACGACACGGTCGTGGACACGGCCGCGAGGACGCCGATGAAGCCCACGTCGCCCAGGCTGAGATCGAGCCGATCGACGTACACGAGCGCGTACAGCGGGATCGCGGCGACGAGGCCACCGCCGTAGAACCCCTGAGCGAGCGTGATGCGGGCCAGGACCGGACGGCCGCGCAGGGAACGGATGGAGTCCCTTGCCGAGAACCGCGGTGGCTGCTCGGCAGCGGGCGCCCGAAGACCCGCGTAGGCGATCGCGCAGATCGCACCCAGCAGCCCACCCAGCGCGACCACCGCGGGGCCACCGATCCGGTCGGCGATGACGCCGCCGGCCAGCGCGGCGATCGCCGTGGCGGCCGAGCGACCCATCCCCAGCGATCCGACGATACGTCCGCGCAGTCGCGCCGGGTACATCGCTCCCCACAGGCGGAGCTGGAAGGGGCTGCTCAGCGAAAGGCTGACCCAGAACACGATCCCGGCGGCCACCATGACCGGCGGCGTCGGGAGGACGAAGAGTGGCAGCAGGGAGGCGGCGCCGACGACCCGGAGCAGGGCCAGCTGGCGACCGGATCGCGGCCCGAAGCGTCCAGCGAATGCACCGAGCAGGTTGGCGATGAATGGCGCCGCGGCGAGCGCGGCGAGGCCGATCGGATCGAGGCCGCCGCGGCGGGCGATCGTGGGCAGGAGGGACACGACCAGGGCGAGGCTGATACCGGCACCCACGGCACCGGTCAGGTCAAGGGCGAGATTCCGCCCGACCTCGCGCCGATGCACCGAAGGATTGAGAGAAGGCCTGAACACCACGCACCTCGAACCGCCCGCGTGGCCTGCGAGGTGAGCTGTCGGGCTCGGCGTTGGGATCGCCGTCGCTGAGGTGCGATTAGCCCCGAAGAGTGGGTCCCCCGTCCTCGATGAGGAGGTTCGGCCACGGACAACGATACCAGCCGACGAGGATTCCCGACCATGGTCCCATGGTCCGGGGGAGCCTTCGCGCCCGCTCACAGCCCGAGGAATCATGGGAAACGGGCATCCATCGAACCGGCCGCGGGCTCTGAGCATGGATCCCACAGCTTGCTGGCGGATCCGGGCGGTAACCCAGGCTGTGAGCGGGGACCCAGGCACCCTGCGGGGCGATCTGGCCTAAAACTCGGGCTCTGAGCAAGCATCGCCGGGCGCTCGCGCGTCGTCCGCGAGTGGCATCTGTCCGCGTTCGGGTGTAGCATCCCGCATCCGAGCCGGTGCTTGGACCTGTGGGGATGTGTGGTTTCGACAGGGCCTGGAAACCGGGGAACGCGAGCCGAGGACGCCACTGGGCCTCGTAAATCAGGTGGCAAAAAGAAGTACCTGGCAACCGCCAGTCGACTCTCGCTCTCGCTGCTTAGGCAGTAGAGTGAGCGTGGAAGCTACCTCCGCCTCGCGGGTAGTGGAAGCGTCACTTAGCGGGGCTGCGATCCGGACCAGCGTCACGTAGTCCGGAGTCAAGCCCGATCTAGGGGCACGTGACTGGACCGTCCGGCAGAGTGCCGATGCCCGTCCGGGCGGTCGACGACAAACCATCGGACACGCTCGTAGTGGTCTCCGAAGAAGGGTTCTGGACGGGGAGTTCGACTCTCCCCCATCTCCACCAACACACCTGCCGAGCGCTGGCCGGAGGGCGCCCTACTCGGCGGCGGCGCGTCCGACCAGGGTGATGCCGGTGACCCGCGAGTAGTTCGAGTAGTAGGTCTTGGAGCGGATGACGTTGCCGTTCCGGTCGTAGACGGTGATCGTCCGCCAGACCTGCTTGCCATCGACCGGGTACTCGATGCGCTGGGTGGTGCCTGTCGGGAGGCTGGTTGTGTACTGGACGGTGTCCGAGGCAGGACGGATGTTCTTGACCGTCGGCGCCCCGATGACGACTTTCCGCCCGGTCGGCACGCTGTACAGGACGAACTTCACGTAGCCGCTGCTGCCCTGCTTGATCTTGTAGCCGCGGATCAGGACCGGATAGTCCGTGTCGTTCGTCCAGGTCATGTCCTGGACGCTGCCTGAAGCGCTGATGAAGACCGTCGCGTCGAGGCCCAGCGGGTAGCGATCGATGTAGTAGTAGTGATTGCGTCGGGCGCCCATGTCGAAGCCGGCGCGCAGCGCGGCGTTGAACAAGGTCGTGGAGCACGAACAGATCCCTCCGGCGAGCGCGCCCTGCGGCTCCGTGCGGCCGTTGATGATCGCGCCGCCCTGCTTGTAGCCCTTCTCGCGGGTGACCGGGCCGACCGCCTTCCAGAAACTGAACTCCTCATGCGGGCCCACGACGTAGCCGTCGATCGTGAGCGCCGGGATCCAGATGTTCGCCCCGAACCCGTTCTTGATCGTGATCGGGAAGTAGGTGGTCCACTCGGAGATCTTCCTCATCTTCGATCGGACGGCCTCGGCCTCCGCTGTGGTGAGGGCTGGATCCACCCTGGTCAGGGCGGGATGGAGCACCTGGCCTGTCGGGCCCGCATAGCGCGTATCCAGCAGTGTCTGGATCCGGGCGACCGTACCCGGCACGTCCAGGGTGCGGCCCTTGGCGCTCTTGGTGACGCCCGAGATCCGCCCGCCGCTCGTATCGAACGAGGCATTGACGGCTGGTTTGTCGATCTTCCTGGACATCCCCTCGAGCAGCTTGGTCAATGGCGCCGTGTCGACGATAGGCCGGTAGCCCCCGTCAGGGGAGGGGGCGAAGGTCACCCAGGCATGGAGCTTCGCGGCAGGGATCGGGAAGACCTCCTCGCCGACGGTCAGGTCGATGCGATCGGCGACGCGATCCGCCGTGTCCTTGGCGACCGTGGCCTCGTCCGTCGTGACCGCAGGGTCCACGACGGCGACCGGCATGTCCACGGTCATCGAGCTGGGTGCGTCCAGTACGGCCAGTGCCGTCGTGATCTCGCGGATCGGGGCGGTCGGATCGGCCGTTCGACCCGGCGCGCCGGGCACGACCGTGAAGACGAACTTGGCATCGGCGGCGACGGAAGCCTCGGTGGGTGCACGCCCCAGCGAGGCGGCCAGGGCCGTGAGTCGTTTCGAGACGGCGGCCTGGTCCACGGCGACGCGCGGCTGCAAGACCAGGCCACGAAGCGCGACGCGGGCGTTGCTGAGGGCCCGTTGCGCTGGATCGCCGCTCCGCCCTGCGGCCAGGGCGGCTGCAGTCATCCCGGCGATATCGGCCTTGCGGCCCAGTTCGGCGAAGGTCATCGTGACGTCGCCATCGAGGCCCGTCACGACCACGGTCCCCTCACCGAGCGCTGCGTACGCGGTGGACAGGGCGGCTGACGCTTCAGCTTCCGTCATGCCGGAGACGTCCACGTCCCCGACCTTGACCCCGGGCAGGATCCGGCCCACGTACTGCTGGTCGTATGCGTACAGCGCCCCGACGCCGATCGCCAGGGCGGCCAGCATCCCGATCAGGAAGGCGACGCCGAATCGAAGCGCCATCTTCGACCGCCTGCGACCCGTGGTCGAAGGGATCGACGACGTGGCGACGAGGGACGGAACCGGGTCGGGAGGGATCGAAGCCGTTGCCGGCCCGGGCGCGATCGCCATCACCGGATCGACGGGCACGACCTCGGGCACGGCGACCTCGGTCAAGACCACGGCCTCAGCCTGGTCCGATGCGGCGCTGGAGGACTTGGAGCGCTTTCGTCTGGTCATGTCGCGGGCGTCATCCTAGCAGGCGTTCCCGACGAGGCTCATCGGCCAGGCCGAGCGTCCAGGAGACGCGTGAGCCGGGTCGCCCGTGACGACCCGGGGCGCCGGTGCGCGCGAGCCGAAGCCTCAGGCCCCGCTTCGCGGGACCAGCACGACTCGTCGGTTCGGCTCCTCGCCGATCGACTGGGTGGCGACATCGGGGTTGTCGCGCAGGGTCAGGTGGATCCAGCGGCGCTCGAGCGCCGGCATCGGCTCCAGCTGGAGCATCTTGCCCGTCTCCACGACGCGGGCCGCGGCGCGCTCGGCGAGGTCGCGCAACTGGCGTTCACGCCGGCCGCGGTAGTCCTCGACGTCCACGAGCACTCGGGTCCAGGTCCCCATCTCCTTGGAGAGCATGAGATTGACCAGATGCTGCAGCGCCGACAGGCGCTCGCCCTTGCGGCCGATCAGGGCCCCCAGGGCCTCCCGCTCGTCACCGTCACCGACGACGTTCAGGCGGCTCGTCTCACCGGCCTGGACCTCGACGCGGACGTCGAAGCCGAGGTGGGTCATCAGCTGCTCGAGGATCGCCTTGCCCGCGGCGAGCGCCTCGGGCGAGGCATCCGCAGCTTCGAGGTCGGCCCGCTCGGCAGCTAGCGAGCCACGTGCGGCCGCGACTTCGGCGGCTTCGGAAGCGGACAGGTCGGCCGAGGCGGGGCGGGCCGGGCGGTCGTCGCGGCGGGGGCCACGGTCGTCGCGGCGGGGCGGTCGGTCGTCGCGGCGGGGCGGTCGATCCTCGCGGGGCGCACCGGAACCCTCTGCCGGCACGGTGTCCTGGCGGGGAGGACGGTCGTCGTTGCGCGGTGGGTCGTTGCGGGGCTGGTCGTTGCGCGGGGGGTCGTTGCGGGGCTGGTCGTTGCGGGGCTGGTCGTCGCGCGGGCGCTCGTCGCGCGGCGGCGGCGCCGGAGCCGGCAGCGGCTTGGCGGCAGCAGCATCGCGCTTCGGCGCGGCGCCACCCAGTTCGCCGCGGGGCGCGGCCACGATGCGAGCCGATTCGGCCCCCATGCCGAGGACGCCCCGGCTACCCGGCGTGAGGATCTCGAAGTCGAGATCGTTCAACTCGACGCCGAACTCCTCCCGAGCCAGGCGCAGGGCCTCTTCGACCGTCTTGCCAGAGAACTCCTTGTAAGCACTCATATCAGCGTCGTCTCCCTCGTCGGCCCTGACGGCCCCGCTCGCGGGGGCGAATCGTCTTTGCGGCCGTGGTCTTCTTGTCTGCGTCGGTCAGGATGGCCGCACGCTTGCTTGCCTCTGGAACGGGTGGCATCTCCACCGGGAATCGTGGCGTATGGTCGGCTGCGAAGCGGGGCGTCCAGCCGAAGAACGGGAACATCGCACCCCATCCCACGATGAGGTACTGCTGGATGATCGAAAAGATCGTCGCGGTGATCCAGTAGATGAACAGTCCGGCCGGCAGGAAGCCGCCGTACGCGACGGAGATCAGCGGCAGGAACAGCATCGTCTGGCGCTGGATGCGGGTGTTTGGGTCGTCGTTGGCCGGATCAGCGACCGGTAGCATCATCCGGGACTGGACGAGCTGGAGGCCGGCCGAGGCGATCGCCAGGATGGACAGACCCAGGACGAAGCCGGCGACCGTGACGCTGAAGAACGTCGACGGCTTGCTGACATCGATGCCACCCAAGATCGGGATGATCGTGTCGATGCACGGCTTGAACATGTTCTGGACACCGTTGACGTAGTTGGTGCACTGCAGGTCCACGACCCGGACGCCGGCGACAGTCAGCATGGCAGTCGGATCCGGGTTGGTCAGGCCGGTACTGATGACCGAGTACATGATCAGCAGGAGCGGCATCTGGAGGATGACCGGGAAACAGCCCGCCAGCGGGTTGACACCGCGCTCCTTCATGAGTTCCTGCTGCGCCTGGCGGACCTTCAGGGCATCGCCCTTGTAGCGCTTCTGGATCTCGCGCAGCTCCGGCTGAAGCATCTGGGTGCGCTTGGTCGAAACCAGCTGGCGCCGGTATAGCGGGATCACCAGAGCTCGGACGAGCAGGGTCAGGACGATGATCGCCCAGCCGATGGCGGCCGGTGCGCCCAGGTTCTCGAGGAACTGGTAGACCGCGGCAAGGATGATGAACATGGTCTGGAAGATCGGCGTGAACAGCCAGGACAGGATGCTGATGGGGTCGCCGCCGGGCTGGGCCGGTTGCAGTGGCGGATGCGGCGTGACCGTGGGCCCAGACCCGGAGGCACCGGGGCTGACCGAGCCGGGCGCGGCGCAGGCCGCGATGAACAGGACGACGAGGGCGAGGAGGACAAACGGCGCCGCGCGGCGAAGCATGGAACGCCAGGTGCTCAGCACGAGGGGCGCGCCTCTCTACAGGACGGGGTCATAGCCGCTCCCGCCCCATGGCTGGCACCGGGCGATGCGCTTTGCCCCGAGCCAGCTCCCCTTGGTGAGACCGTACTTCTGGATGGCCTGCTCCGTGTAGTGCGAACAAGTGGGTTCGTAGCGGCAACTGGCGGGCATCCAGGCGAAGGCGATCCTGTACAGCCTGATCAATCCGATCCCGAGCCCCTTCACCCCGTGGGTCCTCCGAGCACGCCGCCCTTGACAAGGAGCCGGCGCAGGTCCCCGACCAGCGCTTCGTGGTCGGCCTCGACGATCGCGGGCCGGGCGATGATGAGGACATCCCAGCCGGGCTGGAATGCGGGCGCCATCACCCTGAGCGCCTCACGAAGTCGGCGACGGACCCGGTTCCGAACCACGGCTCCACCGAGCTTTCGCCCGGTCGAAAGACCGAATCGGGTCGTCTCGAGGTCGGTCCGGAGGAACCGAGCGGAGAAGTAGGGCTGGGACCGTGAGGTACCGGTTCCCTGGATCGCCGCGAAGTCCTGCGGGTGGGAGAGCATCGTGAGCCGCGGCGCGTGTGTGCCGCGCTCGGTCGTCAGGCCGTCAGCCGCTTACGACCGCGGGCCCGTCGTGCTGCGACCACGCGTCGACCGCCGGGAGTCCGCATCCGGGCTCGGAAGCCATGTTCCTTGGCGCGGTGTCGCTTCTTGGGCTGGTAGGTCTGCTTCATCGGGACTGTCCGGGATCCTCTCTTGCCGGCCTCGGGGCGATCTTGTCTCGACCCCTAGAGGCACGCAAACGCGCCGGGCGCCAGATAGCGCGAGGCGCGTCTTCGTCCGGCGGATGATACGGCCGCCCTCGAAGGGGTGTCAAACTTCTGTCCTCGTGGGTCAGCGTGTTTCGCCGAGGCCTGGCGCCGCACCCGTGGGAGCGTGCATCCACCAGATGCCTTTTGCCGAGGAACGCCTCGTGGATGCACCACCGCGTTGCAGATCCGGTCGGTGTCAGGCGTGGTCCACGCCCGTTCATCCGGGATGTGCAGCGGTGAGGCGCAGCGGTGAGAACAGTCCTACACGAGACCTGCTCAGAGCCCGAGTTTCCGGGCGATGTCGGGCTCGAGACACCCGAGTCCGGGCTCAGAGCCCGGACTCGTAACGGCTATCGGCGCGATCGGCCACCAGTCCGGGCTGTGAGCCAGCGACCGACGCCCTTGCACCTGGAACTCTCGATTCCTCGGGCTGTGAGCGGGCATCGGGCGCGGTCGCAGGACCGGGCGCGGTCGCAGGACCGGGCGCGGTCGCTGTGAGCGGGCACCGGGCGCGGTCGCTGTGAGCGGGCACCTGGAACTCTCGATTCCTCGGGCTGTGAGCGGGCACCGGGCGCGGTCGCTGTGAGCGGTCGCAGGACCGGGCGCGGTCGCTGTGAGCGGGCACCGGGCGCGGGCGCGGGCGCAGGCGCGTAGCGGCGGCCTACCGGCGCGTCGCCGACGAAAGGACGTCAGGTGTCCCGAGCGATGACCGTCAGTCATCAGAGGCTGCTCCGTTGCGCTGGCAACCACTGCCCCTGGAGTGTCCATCCGAGGTTGCCCGAACGGACCATACTGCCTTCCTGACCCGGAGCGCCGATACTCATGGGGGGTATCGTAGAATCGCCTTGCAGCCCCGACGAACCCGGTGCTATCCTCTCCGGACCTTCGGCGCCGGGAACGCTGGCGGAGCACTCCGGGGACCCTCCGAAAATCCCCTGACCAACGCGCGACACCCGGTGCACAACAGCTTCCTCGAGACGTTCGCGACCCGGACTCCGGTCGTCCACTGAACTGGGCGACGCCACCATCCACGTCATCCCTCAACCGCAGGATCCCATCGAACGAATGGACGCGAAGCAGGTCTGGCGAGCCGCCCTTGGTGAGTTGCAGGTAGCCCTGTCGCCTGCCAACTACGAGACGTGGGTCCGCGACACCCAGCTCATCGATGTCGATGACCAGAAGTTCAAGATCGCGGTACCCAACGGCTTCGCGAAGGACTGGCTGGAGACCCGCTACCGGTCCCTGATCAGCCAGACACTTGCCCGCATCGTCGGCTATAGCGTCCAGGTCGAGTTCGTCGTCGGGGCCTCGACCGAGGGCGACCCGGCCGACGCTAAGGATGGGCGACCCGACGAACCGGCGGTCGTCTCGCCCCGCGTCGGTACTACGGCCCAGGTCCGCCTCGAACCCACCCGCGTCGGCGGCGAGGGCGGGGCCTCCAACATCAACCCTCGCTACACGTTCAACAACTTCATCGTCGGGTCGGCCAACCGCCTCGCCCACGCCGCCAGCCTGTCGGTCGCCGAGCGCCCGGGCCACGCCTACAACCCGCTCTTCCTGTACGGCGGGGTCGGACTCGGCAAGACCCACCTGATGCATGCCATCGGGAACCAGGTCGCGGCCAAGTTCCCGCGCAAGCGCGTCGTCTACGCGACGTCCGAGAAGTTCACCAATGAATTCATCACGAGCATCCAGCAGGGCAAGATCGACGACTTCCGGGCGCGCTACCGCCGGATCGACCTGCTCCTCATCGACGACATCCAGTTCATCGCGGACAAGGAGCGAACGCAGGAAGAGTTCTTCCATACGTTCAATGCGATCCACGAAGACGGCAAGCAGATCGTCCTGAGCTCCGATCGGCCGCCCAAGGCGATCCTGACGCTCGAAGAGCGCCTCCGCAGCCGCTTCGAGTGGGGCCTGATCGCGGACCTGACCGCGCCGGATCTCGAGACCCGCATCGCCATCCTTCGCGCCAAGGCAGAAGAGGGCGCGGTCCCGATCACGTCGGACGTCATGGAGTTCATCGCCCGCAAGGTCGTGAGCAACATCCGTGAGCTCGAAGGAGCCCTCAACCGGATCGTCGCCTACGCGAGCATGGGTGCCATACCCATCAGCATCGAGCTCGCCCAGGCTGTCCTCTCGAACGTGCTCTATAACCCCAAGAAGCGGCAGGTCACGCCGGAGCGGATCGCTCGCGCGGTCTCCGACTACTACAGCGTCCCGATGGACGTCCTGCAGGGCCAGAAGCGCGACAAGGCGATCGTGATGCCCCGCCAGATCGCGATGTTCCTGATGCGCGAGGAGACGGACGTGTCGCTCCTGCGCATCGGCGCGGAACTGGGCGGCCGGGACCACTCCACGGTCCTCCACGCCTGCGACAAGATCACCCGCGAATCGGCTGTCAACGACGAGTTGCGCCGCGAGATCGCCGCCGTCCGCGAGCTGATCTACGCCGACTGACAAGCGACGCGGCGACCTGGGCCGTGGATGGATACTCTGGACCTGTGGATAACCTCGTCCCCTCGTGGATACGTACGTGTCCGTCGGTTCGAGACCGGTACCCGCGACGTGGACGGGCAGGGCGATCCTGGGATCCTCCGTGGACAGACCCGCGAGATATCCCCCGGTCGTCCCCCGCCATACCGCCATCGCGAGGTCATCGCTCCACCGCCGTGGCAGGGTGGTCCACCGCCATGGCGAGCGCGGCCAAACACGGTCATCCACACCGCCCACACCATGATGATGATGATGACGGGATGAGAAGATAGAGAGAAGATACCCACTACCCAACGGATGCCCGGTCCCGCCTGACGGACACCATACGGACCGCGCATCCTAAAGCGCGACGAACCACCACTGGAGAAGACCCGACGTGAAACTCTCGGTCATGCAGGAGAACCTGGCGCGCGGCTTGTCCGTGGTCAGTCGAGCTGTGTCCAGCCGGAGCACCCTGCCGGTCCTGGCCAACGTCCTGCTCAAGACCGAGGACGCCGGCCTCAAGCTGACCGCCACGAACCTCGAGATCGGGATCACCTACTGGGTGCCCGGCAAGATCGAGACGGACGGCGCCACGACGGTGCCGGCGAAGCTGCTGACGGACCTCGTCAATTCGCTGCCATCCGGCGACCGGGTGGACCTGGAGCTCGGAGCCGGTGAGTCGCTCCATATCCGCTGCGGCCGGTTCGAGACACACGTGAAGGGCATCGATGCGGACGAGTTCCCGGCCATCCAGACTGCCGGCGAACGACCCACGACCAGGATCGCCCAGAATGTCCTGCGCCGGGCCCTCGCTGAGACGGCCTTCGCCGCGGCATCGGACGAGGCCCGTCCGATCCTGACCGGCGTCCTCGCCAAGTTCGAGGGCGACCAGCTGACCCTGGCCGCCGCCGACAACTACCGGATCGCGGTCAAGACCATCCCGATCCTGGACGCCGTCCCGGAGACGAGCGTCGTTATCCCGGCTCGCGCGCTGAATGAGCTGGCCCGCGTCCTGTCCGACGTCGATGACCCGGTCGACGTCATCCTGGCCGGCGGCCGGAACCAGGTGCTGTTCCATCTCGATGGCGTGGACCTCGTGAGCCGGCTGATCGACGGCCAGTTCCCCAACTACCAGCAGGTCGTGCCAACCAGCCACACGACCCGGGCGATCCTGGATCGTGAGGAATTGCTTCGGGCCGTCCGGCCGGCAGCGCTGATCGCCCACGAGTCGGCCAACATCGTGAAGCTCCAGATCGGCGGCGATGGCGAATCCGGGATCACCGTCAGCGCCAACGCCGAAGTCGGCGACCACGTCGGCCAGGTGGAGGCGGCGGTCGAGGGCGATGGCACCACGATCGCGTTCAACGCCCGCTACCTGGCGGATGTCCTGACCAACGTGGATGCGGACCAGTTCGCCCTGGAGCTCAACGGGCCGCTCTCGCCGGGCGTCTTCAGGCCGATCGGCGATGACCACTACGTCCACGTCGTGATGCCGGTCCGAACGACCTCCTGAGGCGGACCCTGCTCGACTCCATCAGCCTGCGCGACCTGCGCGGGTATGCCGCCCTCGAAGCCACCTTCGGCCCCGGCCCGCAGCTCGTGTGGGGGCCCAATGCGGCCGGCAAGACCAGCCTGCTCGAGGCGATCGTGCTCCTGGCGTGGGGCCGGAGCCACCGGACATCCACGGACGGCGAGTTGATCCGCTGGGGCACGGACCTCGCTCGCATCGAGGGCAAGCTGGGCGGAGACACCCTGGAGCTCGCAGTCATTCGTGCCGGCGCGACAGGCACCGCCGGCCGGAAGCGGATCCGGGTGAACGGGATCCCGAGACGTGCGTCAACGCTGAGCGACCATCTGCGCGTCGTGGTCTTCGCCCCGGAGGAGATGCTGCTTGTCGCGGGGTCGCCGTCGCTGCGCCGGGCGGCCCTGGACCAGCTGGCGGCCGCCCGCTCGCCACGCTATGCGGATGCACAGACGACCTACACGCGGACGCTCCAGCAACGGAACAGCCTGCTCCGGGCCATCCGCGAGGACCGTGCCTCTCGTGACGAGCTGCGCTACTGGGACACGACCTTCGTCGAGTCGGGCGGGGAGATCGTCGCGCAACGGTTGCAGCTCCTGCAGGATCTGGCCGGTCCGCTCGCCGACGCCCATGCCGAGATCGCCCCGGAGGAGGCCGCTGAGCACGCCCTTCGGACCCGCTACGTGACGAACGCTCCGGCACTCCCCGGGGAGTCGCCGCGGGACGCGCTGGTCCGTCGCCTGGCCGAGACAGCTGACAAGGAGGTCTGGAACGGATCCACGCTCGTCGGCCCACACCGCGACGACCTCGCCTTCGAGATGGGCGGCCGGGATCTCGCCGCGTTCGCGTCGCGCGGTCAGCAGCGCACGTCGATCCTGGCGTTCAAGCTGGCCGAGCTGGACCTGCTCACGACCCTGGACGGCCACCCGCCGCTGCTGCTCCTCGACGATGTGTTCTCGGAGCTGGATCCGGAGCGGCGCGCTCATTTGGTCCGCCGGATCGCGGCTCTCCCGC
Source organism: Candidatus Limnocylindrales bacterium (assembly GCA_046593725.1). Classification (GTDB taxonomy): domain Bacteria; phylum Chloroflexota; class Limnocylindria; order Limnocylindrales; family CSP1-4; genus SPCO01. Next base: position 4,287 of record JBKJQY010000006.1, on the reverse strand, counting down.
AGGCCTTCATCACGACCACGACCCCGGACGACCTGGATCCGGCCCTGCGCGCGATCGCCACGAGCTGGGAGGTGACGGGTGGCGCGGATGGGGCGACCCTTCGGGCAGCCGGTGTCCCCTCATGACCGCGCGCAAACGCCCGATGGTGCGACTTGGCGACCTGATCCCGGACGCGGCGCGTGCCCTGGGCCTCGAGGAGGAACTCCGCCGGTCCCGGGCGATGGCCACGTTCCAGGCGATCGTGGCCGAGCGTTTGCCATCCGTGACCGGCGCGTGCCGCGTCACCCACTTCGAAGGATTCGCGCTCGACGTGGAGGCCGATGCCCCGATCGTCGCCCAGGAACTTCGCCTCAATCAGGCTGAGCTCCTCGCCGCGTTCGCGGCAAGCCCGGGCGGCAACGGCGTCCGCCAGTTGCGGGTCCACGTGCGTCGTTCAGGCCCGCGCGTATAATCCGCGACACCTGCCAGCCATCTCGGGGCGAACGTCCTCGATCGAACCGGGATCACCGTCGCTCGCCCACTCCCGCTCCGCCCGTCCACGCCAGTCCGGTGCGTGGAGGCCCAGCCTGACCAACGAGAGGCCCGCATGGCCGTCCGACTCCAGATGAAGCTCGGTGTCGTCGCCGAGCACGACCGCCTCGTCGACTCGCCAGACACGCTCGTCGTGGTCGAGCCGACCGTCGGGTCCGTGGCACGCTCCAAGGGCCTGCTATACCTGCTGGTCACTTCGCGCACGGCGTCCCGTCACGGGCTGGAGGCGACGCGCCTCGCCGCCGAGACGATCCGCAACGAGTACTACTACGACGAGTCAGCCGGGATCCGGGTGTGCCTCCAGAAGGCGATCATGACCGCCAACAAGCGGCTCGCCCACCAGGCCGACCGGCTGGGGCTCAAGACGCCCGATGGCAACGGGCCGATCGGGGTGGCCGTGGCCGTGGTCCGGGGCAACGAGATGTACGTGGCGACCGTCGGCCCGGCCGAGGCCTACCTCATCCGCCAGGCGCGCCTGTCCACACTCCCGGATCCGCAGCGCGATCGCGGACTGCCGGCCGGCGACCTCGAGCCGGACGTGTGGCGTGGCGAGGTGTCCGTCGGGGACTCCCTGGTCCTCATCTCGCCGAATGTCATGACCAAGCTGGGCGTGGACGAGCTCAAGGATGCGATGCTGACGCTCCACCCGCAGTCGGCGATGGAGCATCTCCACCACCGCTTCGTGGCCGCGGACGGTTCCGGCAGCGACGGCGCGATCGCCTTCGAGGCGGCCGAAGTCTCCGCGACGTCCAAGTCGCGCACGCTCGTCCCGGTCAAGCCCGCTGAACCATTGGCCGGGGCGCCGGACCGATCGCCCATCCCGCTGGCCGACAACGTGGCCGCGGCGGGCGGGGCCGTGACCGCGGCCGCGGGGAGTGCCCGGGCCGCCGCGAGCAGTGCTGTGGACCGCTTGGTGGCTCGCCTGCAGGACCTCATGCCGCGGCGCAAGCCTGCCTATCGCCGCGTCACGCCACTCGCCACCCGACGAGAGACCCAGCGACGCGCCGCGATGGCGGCGCTCGCCCTGATCATCGTCGTGGGCGGCCTGGGCCTTGCCGTCTACATGTTCGGCGGGTCCAGCCCGGAGAAGGCGATCTCGTCCGTCAATGCCGGTCAGCAGGCGCTCGATGCAGCCAAGGCGGACCTCGCCAGGGTCACCGGGCCGGGGATCGATCTGGTCACGGACGCGCCCGACCAGGCGCGAAACCTGCTGACCCATGCCTACGCTCAGCTGGATCTCGCGGAGGCGGCCAAGGTCAAGGCGACGGTCATCGCCCCGCTGCGCGCGAAGGTGGAGGCTGGCCTCGACCGGCTGTATGGCGTGGTACCGGTCACGAGCGCCACGCTCTTCACGTTCACTCCGGCCGAGGGTGCCGACCCGGTCGACTTGCGCGGCCTCGTGCGCGGGCCCGACGGCGCCTCCTACGTCATCGACCGCGCCACGCGGTCCGTCTATCGGATCGACCTCAAGGCCAGGAAGGCGACGCTGGTCGCGCGCTACGGCCAGAAGGCGAGTGGCGCCACCGTCGCGGCGCCCAGGTTCCTGGGCACCGGCGGCAACTCGGATCTGCTCATCCTCGATTCGAAGAACACCTTGTGGCGCTGGCGACCAGCTGACGGTGCCGGCAAGGGCACCCTCGTCAAGATCAACGTGGACGGCGCCAAGTCGTGGGGCGACGACATCAAGGGCTTTGGCACATACCTGCGCGATGCGGAGAAGACCCTCTACAACCTGTATGTCGTTGACCCGTCCGAGCAGCAGATCCAGGTGTACTACCCGTCCGCCGACGGCGGCGGCTTCCCGGACAAGGGGGCGCCATGGCTGGCGACCACGCGCGACGTCTCGGCGATGTCGTCCATCTACATCGATGGCGACCTGTACGCCGCCAACGCCGGCGAGTTGAACCGGTTCGTCGCCGGCAAGAGCGAGGGCTGGGACGCCGCAGCCCCCGACGACACGCTCTTGCGTCCCGCACCGGTCTACTCCATGGTGGCCGGCGGGGTCGGGCTGGAACGACGGACGGGCTGGGTGTACGCCTACGACAAGCCCAATGCCCGGATCGTCGCCATGAACAAGTCGGACGGCACCTACAAGGCCCAGTACCGGCTCGCCGGCGGCATCCAGGGCTGGGATGACATGCGCGCCTTCTACGTCATACCGGGCGTCGCCGAGGCCCCGGCCACGTTGATCTGGGTCTCGAAGGACGGCCTGCACTCCTCGGTCCTGGTAGCGGTCCCGGACGTCGCTCCCACGCCGCCGGCCTCGCCGGCGGCATCGGCCAGTCCCGCGGGCTCCGCCAAGCCGTCCAAGTCGCCCTAGCCTGGGCCCGGACCGTGATCCCGCTCCGGGACGCGAACCCGACGCGCCGGACGCCGGTCGTCACGATCGGCCTCGTCGTCGCCTGTCTCGTGGGCTTTGCCTGGGAGCTGGGCCTGCAGGTCAGCGGCGGCGACCAGGCCCTTGAGGGGTTCATCCAGCAGTGGGGCCTCGTCCCGCTCGACCTCTCGACCGCCTGGGCGACCGGTCACATCGTGTCGGTCGAGACCGCCGCGCTCATCACGAGCCAGTTCCTGCACGGGGGCTGGCTCCACCTCCTGGGCAACCTGCTGTTCCTGTGGATCTTCGCCAACAACATCGAGGACGACCTGGGTCGCCTCGCGTTCCTCACGTTCTACCTGGGTGGTGGCGCCGCCGCGGGTCTCACCCAGGTCGCCATCGATCCGACCTCCACGGTCCCCATGATCGGCGCGTCGGGGGCCATCGCCGCCGTGCTGGGTGGCTACATCGTCCTGTTCCCGAAGGCCCGCATCACGTCGCTGGTCTTCCTGGGCTTCTTCTACCAACTCATCGACGTGCCGGCGATCGTCGTGCTCGGCTTCTGGTTCCTGCTCCAGCTCATCGATGGGATCGCGTCGCTGGGACTGATCGGAAGCGACGGCGGCGTCGCGATCTTTGCCCACATCGGCGGTTTCGCGGCCGGCCTGATCGCGGCGCGGCTCCTTCTGCTGCTGCGTCGGCGTCGCCCGGGAGTGCGACCGCCGGCCCTGACACCCGTGGGATAATCCGGCCCATGGCCGATGTGCCCCTGGTCGAGATGGTCGTGGAGAGCGTGCGAGTGCACATGCTGTCCAGTCGCCACGTGGTCATCCTCAAGGAGACCGACCGCGACCGCTACCTGCCCATCTGGATCGGCCAGTGGGAGGCGAGTGCGATCGCGATGAAGCTTCAGGGCCTGACGCCGGAACGCCCGTTGACCCACGACCTGTTCGCGACGGCGCTGGAGGCCCTCGGCGCCCACGTGGACCGGGTCATCGTGGTCGAGATGACTGCGGAGACCTATCACGCCCGCCTCGTCCTGGCGACAGGCGACAAGACCATCGAGGTGGATGCTCGCCCCAGCGACGCCCTCGCCCTGGCGGTCCGGACCGGTGCCCGGATCTTCGCCACGGTCGAACTGATGGACCAGGCCGGTCTTGGTGAGGGCAGCCCCGGCCTGACCGACGACGGGAGTGACGATCAGCCGCTCGAGACCTTGGGCGGTGGCATCGTCGACCCACGGCTGGACATGTTCCGTGACTTCGTGAACTCACTCGACACGGATCCCGGCGGCGGCGAGGGCCGGGCCAGCTGACGTCAGTCCCCGCTACTCCCCGAGGATCACGCCGCCGCGCTTGAACGCGCGTGGCTTGTTCAGCCAGGCGGCGAGGCGCAGCCGCCAGAAGTCGCGGACGGCCCGCAGGATCACCGACGGCTTC
>JBKJQY010000093.1:0-4745 GCA_046593725.1 Candidatus Limnocylindrales bacterium | reverse complement strand
GCGTCCGCGCCCGCGGCGACCGCTTGGGCCGTGGATGAGCTCCAGGTGTTCGCGATCTTCGACGACGGCGCGCTGTGGAACCGCTACTGGGACGGGACGAGCTGGCATCCCTGGGAGTCGCTCGGCGGCGAGCTGACGGGATCGCCCGCGGCCTCGTCGTGGGGCGCCGACCGCATCGATGTGTTCGCGCCCGGGCGCGACGGCACCCTCTGGCACCGCTGGTGGGACGGGACGCGCTGGGTCGATTGGGAGCGACTGCCGCGCTGATCGTCCGGCGGGTTCTGTGGCCCGTTCGGTCACGGGGTGACTGAACGGGCGGTCAGCGGGTTGATCCGGCGGGTTCTGTGGCTCGTTCGGTCACGGGGTGACTGAACGGGCGGTCTCGCGATAAGCGGCAGATAAGCGCTCCCCGATATGGTCTCGTCAGACGTCCTGCTCGGTCGGAAGTGCCCCCTACCCGGCAGGACGTCACCTCATCTCGGACGCCCCGCCCGTGCCGACCATCCCGCCCCGGAGGCCGACACATGGATCCGTCTGCCGCGCCGTGGCGCGTCCTCGAATCGACCGCTCCGCCCGATGGCACAGGTGCGCCCGGGGGTGGCTCATCGGGACCGCCCGCGCGGGCCTTCCTCGTCTCGCCGGTCACGGCCGCCGCGGTGGCGGGTGCCGTCGTCCTGACGCTCGTGGCCTTCCTCCTGGCGTCGTCAAGCAGCGGAGCTGGCACGGTCACGGTCCAGGGAGGAGGCGATGTCCCCGCGGTCCGCGGCGTCAGTCCGAGCGCGTCGACCGGTGACGGCGACCGATCCGCCGGGGCCGGCGAGGGGATCGTGGTGGTCGAGATCGTCGGGGCGATCCGGCGACCGGGCGTCTACCGGCTGCCGATCGGGTCCCGGATCGGCGACCTCGTCGAGGCGGCCGGTGGGTACGGGCCACGTCTTGACGCGGGTCGCGCCAGCCAGGAACTTAATCTTGCGGCCCGCCTCGCGGACGGCGACCGGGTGGCCGTCCCGAGCCGGGACGAGGCCGCCTCGTCCACCACCGGCACGGCCGGAAGCGGCGGCGCTGGCGCGGGCGGTGAGAACGCGGCGGCCGGGCGGCCCCTCGACCTGAATCGCGCCACGTCCGCGGAACTCGAGGCCCTCCCCGGGATCGGCCCGGTCACAGCCGGCAAGATCATCACGTCGCGCGAGGAACAGCCGTTCACCACCGTGGACGATCTTCGGACCCGCAAGCTCGTCGGGGCCAAGACGTTCGACAAGCTCAAGGATCTCATCGCGGTGCGCTGAGATGCCCAGAGCCGGCGTCCTGGCGCTCGGAGCGGTAGCGGCGGCCTGGGTCAGCCCGGCGATCGGCGCTTCAACGACCCTGCTGCTCGTCGCCTGCCTCGTCCTGATCCTGGCGGGGATGCGATCCCTCGATCGGGCCGGGATGGCCACGGTCTTCCTGCCGGCGGTCATCGGGTTCGCGATCATCGCCATTCGCCTCGCGCCCGCTGCCCTTGGCGATGCAACCGCCGCCGCGGTCGCGCTTCCCGACGACCGCGGACCATGGACGTTCGTCGTCGAGGTCGTGGGATCGCCCCGGGACGGCCACCAGTCGGCGACGTTGCTCGCCTCGCCGCCGAACGGCTTGCGGGTCGCGGCCACATTGCCAGCCTATCCGACGGTCATCCCCGGAGACATGGTCCAAATGGCGGGGTCCATCCGACCGCCACCGGATTCCCCGTATGGCCGGTACCTGGAGCGGATCGGCGCCGACGGCACCCTGCAGGCAACGTCGATGATCGTCGTGCCAGCGCCGGACGGCCCTCGCCGGACCCTCGAACAGTTGCGACGCACGGCCGGGACCGCGCTGGCGACGGTGCTGCCGGAACCGGAGGCCGGCCTGGCCGCCGGGATCCTCATCGGGCTTCGCGACCTGGTCGACCGCGACCTCGCGGCGGCCTTCACGACCGCTGGCGTCAGCCATGTCGTGGCGATCTCGGGGTGGAACATCGCGATCGTGGCGGCCGCGGTCGGGGCGTTCGCCGGGCGACTCGGGCGGCGGCGGCGGTCCGTCGTCACGATCCTCGCGATCGTCGTCTACGTCGTGTTCGCCGGGGCGTCCGCCTCGGTCGTCCGGGCCGGAGTGATGGCCGGCGTCGTGCTACTGGCGCGAGAGACCGGCCGGGCCGGGCAGGCGGCCACGGCGCTCGGTTGGGCGGTGGCGCTATTGCTCGTCGCGGACCCGGGACTCGTTCGCGATGCGGGCCTGCAGCTGTCCGCCCTCGCGACCGCCGGCCTGATCGCCTGGGCGACGCCACTGACCGGGGCGCTCGACCGGCTGAGCCGTGGGCGCCTGCCCGCCTGGCTGACAGAGAATCTCGGCGTGTCGCTCGCGGCACAGGCCGCGACCCTGCCGCTCATCCTCGCGTCGTTCGGGCGCCTCTCGATCGTCTCGCCCGTCGTGAACCTCGTGGTCGTGCCACTCGTGGCCCCGGCGATGGCCGCGGGCCTGTTCGCGATGGCCGCGGGGGCGCTCGTGATGGCCGGAGCGCCAGCGGTGGTCGGGGCCGTGGTCGCGGCGCCGGCATGGGTCCTACTTCGGCTGCTCGTCGCGATCGTGGGAACGACCGCGGCCCTGCCGTTCGCCAGCGTCGCCCTGTCGCCGCCGACCGACACCCTGACCGCGGTCGTGGCCGGGCTCCTGATCGTCGGACTACATCTTCGGACGCGTGGGAGGCGCATCCCGACGAATTTCATTGCGACGGTCGCCGGCGCGATGCCGAGGCCCACCCCGACCACCGGCCCACGCATCGCCGGTCGGGGCGTGCCGACCTCAGGCCGCTGGACCCGGACCGCCGCCCTTGGACTGGCCGTGGCCGTCCTCGTCACTGGCGGGATCGTCGCCGCGCGGCCGGCAGGCGTCGCTCGAATCACCGTCCTGGACGTCGGTCAGGGCGACGCCATCCTGGTGGAGGGATCGAGCGGGGGCCGCCTGCTCATCGATGGCGGGCCGGATCCGAACCGGCTGCTCGTCGCACTGGACGCCCGTCTGCCGCCGTGGGATCGACGGTTGGACGCGGTGATCCTGTCTCATCCGCACGAGGATCATGTCGCCGGTCTCGCTCGACTGCTAGACCGCTACCGGGTCCGGCGGGTCTTCGAACCGGGCACGCGGGGGCCCGGCCCGGGATATGCCGCCTGGCTCGAGCGGCTGGTCCGACCGGGCGCCCCGGAACACGGAACCCTCGCCGCCGGCGATCGCATCGACGTGGACGAGATCCAGATGACCGTCCTGTGGCCCATCGCCGGGCAGGTGCCGCTCGAACCGCCGGACGGCGGGACGGGCATCAACAACGTGTCGATCGTGCTGCTTGGGACCATCGGACCGCGGCGGTTCCTGCTGGCGGGCGACGTCGAAGAGGAGATCGACCCACGCTTGCTCGCCTCCGGCCTGCCTCGCCTGGACCTCCTGAAGGTCGCCCATCACGGGAGCCGCACGGCCACGACCCAGGCGTTCGTGGACGCGGTCCGACCGCGCGTGGCCGTGGCGTCGGCGGGCACGGGCAACCCCTATGGCCATCCGACGAAACAGACCCTCGATCGGCTCCGAGCGTCGGGCGCCCAGGTGTATCGGACCGATCGCGACGGCTCGGTGAGCGTGACCTTCGGGCGGGACGGGATGACGGTCCACGCCGAGGGGGGTCGCGCGGGATCGACGACACGCACGCAAGCGACGACCGCGACGACCGCGTCGACCGCCCCGGCGAGCGCCACGGCTACCCGCTTCCTGTGCGCCATCCCCATTGGCGGGCTGGTTCCCGAGCCGGCACCGCCGTTGCCTCGGCCGGCCTCCAGTCCTGATCCCGGCCGAGCGACTGCGGTCGGGTACCATCGACCCGATGACCGTGCCCCAGCGCGTGGAGGCGGCCGCCCTCCTGCTCTCCCTGGATCCCCCGCCCTGGTTCGTGCGGCACGCACGCGCCGTGGCGGAGGTCGCCGCATTCCTCGCGGCCCGCATCGCGGCCCAGGGCATCGCCGTGGACCGGCGGCTGGTGGAGTCGGCGGCGCTGCTGCACGACGTCGACAAGGCACTCCCTCCGGACGACCCGGCGCGCGCGCTCCGACATGGCGATGGCTCGGCCGATTGGCTGACCCGGCGCGGGCACCCTGAGCTGGCGCGGGCCGTCGCGGATCATCCGGTGACCCGCCTCGTGGACGGTGAGGCGTACGGGCGCTGGGCCGCGTTCGCCTCGCGCGAGGCGCGCATCGTGGCCTACGCGGACAAGCGAGCCGGTCAGCGACTGGAGTCGATCGATGAGCGCTTCGCCTCCTGGCTGCGACGCTATCCGGAGCGGGTCGTGGGCGGTCGACGCGAGGGCTGGGACGAGACGACGTGGCGCGCCGTCCGCCGACGCGCGGGACGGCTGGAGGCCGATGTGTGTCGCGCGGCCGGGATCGAACCGGGAGACGTCCGTCGGCTCGCCTGGACCGGCGACGCCCTGCGACGCGCCCGGGCCGGCGCGGCAACGCGAGTCGCCGCATGACGACCTCACCACTGGCCTGGTTCTGGGGCGACGACGACCTGTCGGCCGCGCGCGCCGTGGACCGCCTGGCGGCGACCCTGGCCACGGAGGCCGGCTCGCCGCTGGAGCGCTGGGATCTGCGCGGCTCGCTCGATCGCGCGACAGCCCAGGTCGCGGAACTCAACGAGCGGGTCGCCACCGCCGTCATGTTCGGCGGCGGGACCCTCGCGGTCGTCAC
>JBKJQY010000045.1:0-29193 GCA_046593725.1 Candidatus Limnocylindrales bacterium | reverse complement strand
GCCCCACGCCGCCCCGCGACTTCGGCCCGCTCCCGACCGCCCGACCGCCCCGCCCCGCCCCACGCCGCCCCGCCCCACGCCGCCCCGCGACTTCGGCCCGCTCCCGACCGCCCCGCTTCACGCCGCCCCGCGACTTCGGCCCGCTCCCGACCGCCCGACCGCCCCGCCCCGCGGTGCACGACGTGACCATTTGGACCATCGGGACGCTTCATGTTGGTGGGGACGCGTCATAGGCTGCACCGCGTGGCCATTGATGGTCCGTCATTGGCCCAGTGGTGCACAAGGTGCACGATCTGACCGCGAAGGCAGCGCCCACCCGCCGATACGGTCATGTCATGCACGACTCTCCGGCGGGCTTGGTTGTGGCTCACAGGAACACGAGACAGGACCTCGCCGGCAAGCGGCCCTCACCGAGTTCGGCGAGCGTGGCGCGAGTCTCGATGGCGAAGCTCTCGCCGATGAAGGGTTCGGCCGCTCGCACGGCCGTGCGATTGATCCGGGTGGCAGCAACCAGAAGGATCACCCGGTCGACCGAGTCGTCGCGTTGTTTCAGTGCGATCCGACGAGCGAGCGCCTGGAAGTCCGTGATGCGCGTTTCGGCCTCGACGCCGACCCGCCCCGTCCCGTGATCGAGGACGACCGCATCCCACGCTCGTTTGTCGCCGTCGACCTGGAGCGGGACCTCGGTCCGCATCCGTAGGTCAGCGTGAAGGCGCTCCTGGAATCGCTGCAGCAGGGTGATGTGGGCGATATCGTGGATCGGCTGCCCGCCCGGGTAGGCTCGAACGCTCAGGTCGAGGCCGACCACGCTGCAGATCCGAACAAGGTGCAAGAGGGAGACGTTGGGCTGGGTGGCTCGCTCGATCCGACCGACTTGGCTGTACGACAGGCCCACGGCTCGCCCGACCTCTCGCAGGCTGAGGCCAGCGGCCAGCCGGGCCGACTTGATCTCGGATCCGGTGATGGCTAGCGCGCGCATCGCGTTTCGGGTCCCGCGATCGGCAGCTCGTTCCTTGGATGTCATGGGCGCAGTCTCGCGGGACGTCATGCACGACGGCTTACTCGGCCCGGCCCGGCCCGGCGAGGCGGAGCGGCTGGGCTGCTCGGCTGCTCGGCCGGATGTGCACCTGGTGACCATTTGCGCCGACGTGCGGGGCGATCTTGCCCTGGTGGTGCATCGCATGACCCATCGGGCGACCGAGGGGCCCTTGCGGGCACGATCGGTGCATGCCATGCCCGCTTAGGACACGATGAGCGACCCGGTTGTCCGATATGGTCGTCACATGCACATCGGGACCTGCACGGTCCGCTGGAGGCACACGACGTGACCGAACCATTGGATCTCCTCATCACCGGCGGCACGATCGTTGACGGCACGGGCGCACCCGGGCGTCCGGGGAGTGTCGGCGTCCGCGGGGAGCGGCTCGTGATGTTGCCCGCCGCGCCAGAAAACGGCCATGCCCGTGATGCCGCCGACAAGCATCAGGGGTCGGACATGACGCTGGCGCCCCGGCGCCACATCGATGCCACCGGCATGGTCGTCGCCCCGGGGTTCATCGACCTGCACAGCCACGGCGGCCTCACGATCCTCGCCGAGCCCCAGCATGAGCCCAAGGTCCGCCAGGGTGTGACCACGGAAGTCGTCGGCGTGGATGGCAACGGCTTCGCCCCGTTCAAGCGTCGATCGGATCTCGAGGCGTTCGTCGAGCTGGATTCCGGGCTGGACGGCCGGCCGGACCTGGACTACACGTGGTCCAGTGTCCAGGACTATCTCGGCCGCTACGACGGCACGGTCAGCCTCAACGTGGCCACACTCATCGGCAACTCCGCACTGCGCATCGGGGCGCTCGGCTGGGACGACGTTCCCGCCGACGACCACGCGATCGACCGCATGCGCGGCCTGCTGCGCGACGGCATGGCCGAAGGCGCCGTCGGCCTCAGCTCCGGTCTGGATTACCCGCCCGGGAGCTACGCCACGACCGAGGAACTCGCGGCCCTTACCGCCGAGGCGGGCCGGGCCGGCGGCTTTTACCACACCCACGTGCGCTATCCGCTGGGCGATCGCTACCTGGACCCGTTCCGCGAGGCCATCGACATCGGCCGGCGCGCCGAGGCGCCCACCCACATCACCCACTTCTACCATCGCGAGACGCACCCGGGCGGTCCGGACGCCCTGCTGGCGCTGGTCGATGACGCCCGCACAGAAGGCCTCGATGTCACCTTCGATACCTATCCGTCCGAATGGGCGAGTACTCGCCTGCTCATCCAGCTTCCGGGCTGGATCCAGGCCGGTGGCCCTGCCCCGCTGAAGCTACGCCTGGCCGATCGGGACGCGCGCGACCGACTGCGCCTGGAGTTCGAGCGCCGGGGTGCCTCGTACACCGGGCCGGGCGGCTGGTCCGACCTGCGGCTCGGGGCGTTCACGCATCCGGACAACCTGCGCTGGGAAGCGCGCACGATGGCCGACGTCATGGCTGAGACCGGTCACGACGCCGTCGACGTCATCTGCGACCTGCTGCTCAGCGAGCGCCTCGGCGTCAACCAGGTCACGAGCGGGCCGTGGTCCGAGAGCCTCCGCTCGTTCGTCGTGCATCCGCATGGGATGGTCGGGACCGACTCCACGTTCATCGGGGCCAAACCGTCGCCCCGGACATACGGCAGCTTCCCGCGGATCCTGGGTCAGTTCGTCCGGGACGAGGCGCTCATGAGCCTCGAGGAGGCGATTCGCAAGATGACCTCGGCGCCGGCCGCGCGCCTGGGGCTGACCCAGCGCGGCACGCTCCGCGAGGGGGCAGTGGCGGACATCGTGGTGTTCGATCCGGCGACGGTGCGCTCCACGGCGACCTACGACGAGCCGCGGTCGTACCCGATCGGAATCTCGCACGTGGTGGTCAACGGCACGCTCGTCGTGGATGTCGGGGTCCACACCGGCGCGACCCCTGGTCGCGGGATCCGCCTGGGCCGCGACTGAGCCTCGCGACCGACCAGGGCACTAACTCCCGAACGCGGGCTCCATGCCGACCGAGCCGCCGCCTGTCGTCGGGTCCTGTTGGTTGGCGGCCCGGTGGGTCTCGGCGAACATGCGGGACGTGGCCACGATCTGGGCCTCGGCGAGGGACGTTTCGGTCGCACCGGCCCAACCGATGGCGAGCCGCAACGACACGGCCCCGGATTCGAGCCACAGGTCGCAGGCGGTACGGACGCGCTCGATGTAGTTGATCGCCTGGACCTCGTCCGTCTCCGGCAGGAGGACGCCGAACCGGCCGACCCCAAGCCGCGCGACATGGTCCGCGGTTCGGGCGTTGCGGCGCAGCGAGTCAGCGACGGCGGGCACGAGCCGGTCGATGGCCGAGTCACCGAGTCGATCCACGAGTCGGTCCAGCCCTTCGATCTCGACCATCACGATCGTCGCCGGCCGGCGATAACGCTGGATACGCTGGTCCTCGTCAGCCACGAGTCGGGCGAACGGGACGGGCAGGAGCAGCCCGGTCAGGGCATCCGAATAGAGACCGGCACCCGCTGCCGGTTCGATCGTCCGCGCCGTCCCGGGCGCTCCGAACCCCGCGGTCCGGGAGGTGCCTGTGCCCGTGGCGCCAGTCGCGACGACGGCGGGAAGGGCGGCCGCCACGCGCCGTCGCCGCCACGCGAAGACAAGAGCCACCAGGATCAGGAGGATGTTGGCGATGACGACGATGACGAGCAGCGCCGAGAGGATCTGCTGCGGATCCATGTCCGGATGACTCCCCGAGAAGCGTGCGATGAAGGCCTGGACCGATGATGGATGAACGAAGTCCAAGGGCGACCGATGATAGGGGTACCAGAACCTGAAACAGGCCGTTCCAGTACCTCACAGGACGACTATCCGGTGCTCCTCGGCAACGGATAGGTCCGTCCGGTGGGGTCCGGACCGGACTGGTGCGCGCGCCGCCCGGACCGGTCGAGGGTCGGTACGGCGATGTATCCTCTGCGGCCAGAGGAGGACCGCCACCGCATGACGACCCGGACCGAGTCGCCCGGCGCCATCGTCATCCAGCCAGGCACGATCGTACCCGGCCGCGCCCGGGGCGTCGCCCCGCTCCGTCGTGAGGGTCCGGCCAAGCTGACCGGGGCGGCCAAGTACGCGGACGACCTGGTCTTTCCGGGCGCCTGGTACGGCCTGACGATCCGGTCGACGGACGCCCACGCCCGGTTCGTCGCGCTTGACCTGGACCCGGCATTCGACTGGTCGTCGGTGGTCGTCGTGACTGCGGCCGACATCCCGGGCGACAACATCGTCAGCTCGATCGAGAGCGACCAACCGATCCTCGTGCCCCTGGGTGGCGAGATCCAGCACCACGCCGAAGCGCTCGTCCTGATCGCCGCCGCCGACCGCAGCATCCTGCGAGCGGCGCGTCGACACCTCAAGATCCGGACAGACCCGCTCCCGGCCGTCTTCGACCCGCTGGTCTCGGAGCACGAGTTCGCGCAGTACAGCTTGGGTACCGGCGACGTGGACGCCGCCTTCGCGGCCGCGGACCTCATCCTGGAAGGCGAGTACCGGGTCGGCCACCAGGAGCAGCTCTACATCGAGAACAACGCGATGATCGCCGTTCCCCGCGAGGACGGTGGCGTGACGGTCCATGGCTCGCTCCAATGCCCGTATTACGTCCACTCGGCGCTCAAGCGCGGCCTCGCCATGACCGACGAGCAGGCCCAGGTCGTCCAGGCGGAGACCGGGGGTGGGTTCGGTGGCAAGGAGGAGTTCCCGTCGGTCATCGGGCTCCACGCGGCCCTGCTGGCGGGCAAGGCCGGCCACGCTGTGCGGATGATCTACGACCGCCACGAGGACCTCGCGGCCACGACCAAGCGACACCCGGCGATCGTTCGCCACCGCACCGGCGTGACCCTCGACGGCCGGCTGGTCGCCCAGGACATCGAGATCGTCATGGACGGTGGCGCCTACTGCACCCTCACGCCGGTCGTTCTGTCGCGCGGGGCGCTGCACGCCGGCGGGCCCTATCGCTGTCCGAACGTCCGGATCCGCGCCCGGGCGACCCGCACGAACACCCCCCCCAACGGGGCGTTCCGCGGATTCGGGGCGCCGCAGACCGAGTTCGCCGCCGAGACCCACCTCAACCGGATCGCCGAGGCCCTGTCCATCTCGCCCCTGGAGATCCGTCGTCGAAACGTCTACGTGCCGGGCGACAGCACGCCCACGGGCCAGGTCCTGCGCGACAGCGTCGCCGGCGAGGAGGTCCTGGAGCGGGCCGCCGAGGCGAGTGAGTTCGAACGCCTGCGGACACGGCTTGGCTCTGCACGGACCGGTCGGGATGGATCCGGGACCGTCCCGGGCTCGCCGCTGCGGACCAGCGTGGAGCGCGTCGCGAGCGGGATCGGACTGGCGCTCGCCTGGCACGGCGCGGGCTTCACCGGTTCGGGCGAGGTGCATCTGGCGTCCGTCGCATCACTCGAATTGACCGAGGCGGGCGAGATCCGCGTCCTCAGCGCGTCGACGGAGATGGGGCAGGGGACCAGGACGATCTTCCCGCAGCTCGTGTCCGAGGCGCTGGGCGTGCCGTTCGAGGACGTCGTCGTCGCGCCGCAGGACACCGCGATCGTCCCCGACTCGGGCCCGACCGTCGCGAGCCGCACCGCGATGGTCGTCGGCGGACTCCTGATCCAGGCGGCCGGCCGCCTTCGCACAGAGGTGGAGGCCGCCACGGGCGGGCGGTTTGCCGACACGTACCGGGCGCACGCCGCGGCCCACGGCCCGATCCGGGTCGACCAGCGCTTCGAGCCGTACCCGGGCGTCCCCTTCGACGACAAGACCTATACCGGCGACGCCTACCCGGCGTTCGGCTGGGCGGCCTGCGTCGCCCGGGTGGACGTGGACCTGGACACCGGCGAGGTCCACGTCCGGGACGTCGTGGCCGTCGACGACATCGGGCGCGTCATCCACCCGGTCCTCGCCGAGGGCCAGGTGGAGGGTGGCACCCTGCAGGCCGTCGGCTACGCCACGATCGAGGAGATCAAGCTGCGCGACGGCCGCTACCTCAACGACCGGCTGGCGACGTACATCATCCCGACGGCCCTGGATGCCCCGCGCATCTCGACGATCCTGGTCGAGGCGCCGTTCACGTCCGTGCCCCACGGAGCGAAGGGGGTCGGCGAGTTGCCGATGGACGTGGGGGCGCCGGCGGTCATCGCGGCCATCGCCGATGCGACCGGCGTGTGGATCACGGACCTGCCGGCCAGCCCGGAGCGGATCATCGCGGCGATGGCGAACCTGCCGGATGTCGCGCCGCTGCGGCCCGGTGCGTCGGAGCCCGCGCGGTGACGGTCTACCGGTTCGAGGTCAACGGCGCCGCGACGGAGGTGGACGTCCCCGGGATGCGGCGGCTGCTCGACGTCCTGCGCGAGGAACTGGCCCTGACCGGCACGAAGGAAGGCTGCGGCGAGGGCGAGTGCGGCGCCTGCACGGTCCTGCTCGATGGCGCGCCGGTGGACGCCTGTCTCGTGCCGGTCTGCCAGGTGGACGGCGCCGACGTCCGAACGGTCGAAGGCCTGGCGCCCGCCCCGGCCCGACTCGACCCGCTCCAGGCGGCGTTCCTGGAGACCGGTGGTGCGCAATGCGGGATCTGCACGCCGGGCATGCTCATGTCCGCACGCGCCTACCTGGACGCTGGCGGTGGCCCCGACGAGGACGCGATCCGCGTGGCGATCGCCGGCAACCTGTGTCGCTGCACCGGGTACACCAAGATCATCGACGCCATCGCACTGGCGGCCCGCGACCGCACCGGAGGTATGGCATGAGCCAGGACACCGAGCGCATTCCCGTCCCCACGAACGGCCGGGGCCCGATGCCGGACGATGTGCCGAGGGACCGGCGCCGCAGCCCTGACGCCGCCCCGGATCCCGATGCCGCCGCGGGCCAGGCCGTGCCGCGAGATCAGACCGTCGGGTTCACGCCGAACCAGCTCGCCGTCGGCTTCGGGATCGTCGCCGGCCTCGTGCTGCTGGTCGCCGGGGCGCGCCGACGCCGCGGCGGCTCCGGTCGCGACGAGTAGCGGCACCATACCGCCCGTGCCCATCGAACCCCCGGTCGTCAGTCCGGCAACCCTGCGCGAGGCTTACACCGCCATGGCGGAGTCGCCGGTCGCGCGTCCGATCGCCGGAGGCACCGACCTGATGGTCGCGCTGACCGGCGAGCTGGGCGAGCCGCCGGAACGGACCGTGGACCTGTGGCGACTCGACGAATTGCGCGGGATCGCTGCGGACGGCGTGGAGCTGACCATCGGCGCGTTGACGACGTACTCGGTCATCCGGGCCTCGGCGCTGTGCCGGGAGTACATCCCGGCGTTGGTCGAGGCGGCCGCGACGATCGGCGCCGCCCAGATCCAGAACCGAGGGACGCTGGGCGGGAACATCGCCAACGCCTCGCCCGCCGGCGACACGCTTCCGGTGCTGCTCGCCTTGGACGCGTCGTTCGTGCTCGGATCGGTCCGTGGCGAGCGCACGGTCCCGGCCTCGGAGTTCTGGACCGGCTACCGCACGACGGCGCTCGCACCGCATGAGCTGGTCGTGCGGGTCCGCATCCCGCTTGCGGGTGGCCAGGAGGTGCGCTACCGCAAGGTCGGCACACGACGGGCACAGGCGATCAGCAAGGTGGTCATCGCCCTCGCGTGGCGCGAGGCGCCGGGCGTCCCCGGCTGGACGAATGTCCGCGTGGGTCTCGGATCCGTGGCGGCCACGCCGATCCGGGCGCGCGCCACGGAGGCGGCCATGGAGGGTCGCTGGCCCGTCCCTGAGACCGCGGACCTCGCCGCCGAGACTCTCGCGGGCGAGATCCATCCGATCGACGACGTCCGTTCGACCGCCGAATACCGCCGGATCGTGGCGGCGCGCGTCCTGCACCGCCTGATCCGCGAGGCAGGCGGCTGGTGACCTCGGTCCAGGCGGTGCCGCTGGATGCGCCGACGGACGCCGCCTTCGTGGCCGCCCTGGCCCCACTCTTCGAAGGAGCGCCGCGATTCCTGGAGCGCCTTGCCGGTGCCCGTCCGTTCGCGACGTTCGACGACCTGTTCGTCGGCGCGCGTTCGATCGCACAGGCGATGCCCGCAGCCGATCAGCTCGAGCTGATCGACGCCCACCCGCGACTCGGGGCGGCCCCGGGGACGGTCTCGGCGCTGTCGTACGTGGAGCAGGGCTACGATCGACCGACGACGGCGCCCGTCGATATCGCCGCGGCCCTCCACCAGGCCAACGACGCCTATGAGGCGCACTTCGGCTTCCGCTACTGTGTCTTCGTGGCCGGCCGATCGGGCGAGGCGTTGTTGCCGGACATGGCGGCGGCGCTGGAACGCGACCGGGCGTTCGAGATCGAGCGGGCACTCGATGCCGTCGTGGACATCGCCCGCGACCGCGCGACCAGGCTGGTCCCGGAGGACGGGGAGACGACGTGATCGAACTCGGGGCCGCTCGCTATGGCAAGGCCGGTGTCCGGCTGATGCGCGTCGACCGCGCGAAGACGCCGCACCGCGTCCGTGACCTTACCGTGGCGATCGCGCTCGAGGGCGACTTCGTGGCCGCGCACACGGACGGCGACAACACGCTGGTCGTGGCCACGGACACGATGAAGAACACCGCCTACGCGTTCGCGAAGTCGCACCTGGACGGCTCGATCGAGGCCTACGGTCGAGCTCTGGCGGACCACTTCCTTGCGTTTCCCCAGGTCGCCCGCGCGACCGTCAACGTCCGCGAACACGGCTGGCGGACCATCGCGGTGGACGGGGCGCAGGCCCGCGATGCGTTCGTCCGGACCGGCGACGGGACCCGGGTCGCAACGATCTCCGCGATGAGCGGCGGCGTCACCGTGGAAGCCGGTGTGGAGGATCTCGTCGTCCTCAAGACCACCCGTTCCTCGTTCAGCGGCTTCCCGCGCGACGAGTACACGACGCTGCCCGACACGGACGACCGGATGGCCGCCACGAAGCTCACCGCGGTATGGACGTACGGCTCGCCGGACGTGGACGCCGACGCATCGTTCGAGGCGATCCGGACGGACCTGCTCGAGACGTGGGCGGATCACGACAGTCCGTCCATCCAGACGAGCATCTGGATCATCGCCCAGGCCATCCTGGCGCGGCACGACGAGGTGAACGAGATCCGGATGGTGCTGCCCAACCTCCACCACTGGCTGGTGGACCTGGGCCCGTTCGGGCTCGAGAACGACCGCGAGATCTATACGCCTACCTCGGAGCCGTACGGGCTTATCGAGGCGACCGTCCGCCGCGGCGACGGCTGACATGGGCGCAGCACCGCCAGACGGCGTGGAGGTCAGCGGGCCGGTCGTCCCTGGCTCCGAGCGGATCCTCACGCCCGATTCGCTGGCCTTCGTGGCCGACCTGCAGCGGCGGTTCGGGGCGTTGCGGCTGGACCTGCTCAAGCGGCGCGAGGAGCGCCAGGCCGAACTGGACGCCGGGGTCCGACCGGACTTCCTCGTGGCGACCGCACACGTCCGCGAGTCCGACTGGGTCGTCGCGCCGGCACCCGCCGACCTGGACGATCGGCGAGTCGAGATCACCGGCCCCGCCGAGCCGAAGATGATGATCAATGCCCTCAACTCGGGCGCCAAGGTGTTCATGGCGGACCTGGAAGATGCACTCTCGCCGACCTGGGCCAACGTGGTCGCGGGCCAGGCGGCCATCGCCGACGCAACGCGCGGGAAGCTGGCGTTCGATTCGCCCGACGGGAAGGCCTACCGCCTGGCCACCCCGCGGGCCACCCTCGTCGTCCGGCCGCGCGGCTGGCATCTGATCGAGTCGCACGTGCTGGTGGATGGCGTCCCGGTCTCGGCGTCGCTGTTCGACTTCGGGTTGTACCTGTTCCACTCGGGCGCGGCGGCGATCGAGGCTGGCAGTGGGCCGTACGTCTATCTGCCCAAGCTCGAGTCGCACCACGAAGCCCGGCTCTGGAATGACGTGTTCCTCCATGGCCAGGAGGCACTCGGTCTCCCGCGTGGGTCGATCCGGGCGACCGTCCTCATCGAGACGATCCTTGCCGCGTTCGAGATGGACGAGATCCTGTACGAACTTCGCGAGCACGCGGCCGGGCTCAATGCCGGCCGCTGGGATTACCTGTTCAGCGCCATCAAGAAGTTCCGTACGGACCCGGCCATCGCATCGCCAGACCGAGTGCAGCTCACGATGACCGTGCCGTTCATGCGCTCGTACACGGAACTGCTTATCCAGACGTGCCATCGACGTGGGGCTCACGCGATCGGCGGCATGGCCGCGTTCATCCCGAACCGTCGCGACCCGGTCGTCACCGAGACCGCTATGGCCAAGGTTCGTGCCGACAAGCAGCGCGAGAGCTCGGACGGCTTCGATGGGACATGGGTCGCCCATCCGGATCTCGTGCCGGTCGCGCTCGAGGTGTTTGGCGCCGTCCTCGGTGCGAGCCCGAACCAGAAGGGCCGGCGGCGCGAAGACGTCAGCATCGTCGCGGAGGACCTGCTCGACCTTACCGTGGCGGGAGGTGCCGTCACCGAGACCGGCGTCCGGGCGAACATCCGGGTCGCGCTCGCCTATATCGATTCGTGGCTGCGCGGCATTGGCGCGGCAGCCATCGACAACCTCATGGAGGACGCGGCCACCGCCGAGATCTCCCGCTCGCAGCTGTGGCTGTGGATCACCCAGGGCGTGCCGCTCGACGGCGGTGTGCCGTTCTCGCGGGAGCGGTACGCCTCGTTCCGCGAGAAAGAGCTGGAGCGTCTCGGTGGACGGGCCGTCGGGCGCCTGACCGAAGCGGCGGACCTGCTGGATCGACTGGTCCTTGACGACGACTTCGCCGAGTTCCTGACGCTGCGGGCCTACGCACTGTTGGAATAGCGATGGCCCGTCTGCGCAGCCGCTGGACCCTAGCGTTCCTGGCGTGGACGGCGGTGCTGGCGTTGGTCGCGGTGATCCTGTTCGTCGTGGCGGTGATCGGGTTCCTGCGGGCTGCGGACGCGTGCTACTTCCAGACGGGTCCGTGCGCCGAGGAAGGTGACCCAGATTTCATCATGTTGCAGTTCGCGGTCCTCGCGATCCCGCTGCTGTGGCTCCTGGGCGTGTTGGTCGCGGCAGTCGCGCGGGCGATCGGTCGCCGCGGTCAGCGGACTCCGTGATCGATCTGGCTGATCGATTCGACCACGACCACGCTCAGCACATCGACCGAATCGACCGGATCGCATCATGACCGAGCGTGGCTGACCTCGATTCGATCAGTGAGGACGATCAGTGCCTGGAATCCGGCGCGCGAGTCAGTCGCCGGGGGCGCCGCGCAGCCGGACCGCGGTCGGCGCTTCTCCCTGAGGGCATGTCGTGACCATTTGGGACAAGCAGGGTCAGAACGGATGCCGATCGGTGCATGGCATGACCCTCGCGGCCAAGGGAGCGGACCGGCGTCGCCGTCCGGTGCACCCCATGCTCCAAACGGCCACGCGGCGAGGACTCGTTGTTCCACATGGTCATCCGATGCACCAAGGGCGATCCGCGAGCGCCCTTGGTGATCGGCCTCCGGCTCTTCAGAGCGGCGGGGCCGTCGCGTCGGGGATCCTTGGCACCGCGGTGGGAACCGAGCCAGAGGTTTCGAACCAGCGATCGCGGCCGAATGCCACGAGTGCCACGAGCCCCGCACCAGCGTAGAGACCCACGAGGTGATAGATCGTCGCAGTGAGGCCGAGGTAGGTGGCTTCGGGTGAGGGCCGTGGACCCGAACCCATCGACTGGGCCATGACTAGCAGCACCCCCACCCAGACTGCGCCGGCGAGCCAGGCTACGGCGATCGCCTGGGCGAGGCGCCGGCGTACACCCACCAAGGGCGGGTGCGATGCCCACGCGACAACGCCGGCAGCGAACGTCAGGACGACGAAGAACGGGACGATGTCCGCATCGCCGTCCAGGCTGGCGATGACCGCGGCGAGCCCCGCGAGCGCTGAGGCCAGGATCCCGAGACTACTCCGCATGACGTGCCTCGCTTGCATGGCGTCACCGTGGGCCTCTGAGTGTCCGACGTCAACGATGCATGTGGAGGCGGTCCCTGGGATCCGGCGCGCGGGTCAGTCGCCCGGGTCAGTCGCCCGGTACGCCACGCTCCACGAAGCGGCCGGCGCCGCGCACACCCACGAACGCGCCATCCCGGACCACCCCACAGCCACGCACGAACACGTCACGCACCGCCCCTCGCACGGCCAGGCCCTCGTACGGGGTGTAGTCGCTGGTGTGGTGGAGCTCGGCGGCGCGGATCGTCCGTCGCGCCGCGGGATCGAACACGACGATGTCGCCGTCCCGCCCGACCTCCAACGCCCCCTTCGAGGTGAGGCCGAACCGTCTGGCGGGTGTCGTCGCCAGCAGGTCCACCATCCGCTCGACGGTGATCCGCTCGTGCGTCACGCCCTCGGAGTAGAGGATCGTCAGGAGCGTTTCGATGCCCGGCGCGCCGTTGCTGATCCTGTCGAACGGCACCCCTTGAGCGGCCTGGGCCTTCTCGGTGTCAAGCCGGTCCGGCACATGGTCCGTGGCGACGAGGTCAAGCGAGCCGTCCGCCAGCCCGACCCACAGAGCCTCGCGATCCGCCGCGGACCGGAGCGGTGGCGAGATGACGTATCGGGCACACGAAGCTGGATCCGGGTCGTCGTAGCGCTCCTCGGTGAGGACGAGGTAGTGGGGGCACGTCTCGGCCGAGACACGGACCCCGGCCTCGCGCGCCCGCCGGACCTCGTCGAGGGCGGCTGCGGACGACAGGTGGACGACGTGCACCGGCGCGCCGGTCGCTCGGGCGAAGGCGAGGGCACGGGCCGTCGCCACGGCCTCGATGTAGGGCGGCCGCGTCGAGGCATGGAACGCCGGCGCGATATCGCCGCGGGCCAAGGCCGCCGCCACGGCCGAGTCCAGCAGTACGGGATCCTCGCAATGGACCTGGAGCATCCCGCCGCGCTCGCCCATGAGCGCCATCGCGTCGTACAGCGCGCGGTCGCCCAGACGGAAGTCGAACACCATGAACGCCTTCGAGGTCGAAACGCCTGCGTCGATGGTGGCCGGGAGATCCGCCAGCGGATCCTCCATCCGGCCGCTCACCACGAGGCTGAGTCCGTAGTCGATGGCGCTGTCCGAGTCTGTCGCGGCACGCCACTCGCGCAGTCCGGTGAGCAGGCTCAGTTCCGCAGCTGCCGATGAGCCGGTGCCCGGGTTGTTGAACGAGAGGAACGTGGTCGTGCCACCGAACGCGGCGGCGACCGAATCCTGGAAGAAGCGGTCCGGATGTGCGTCCGACGCCACACGGGTGTGGGTATGCGTGTCGACGACCCCGGGGAGGACCAGCATCCCGGTCGCATCCACGACCTCACCTGCCCGCTCGCCGAGGCTCCCAGGACCCGGCGCCACGGCCGAGATGCGACCGCCCCGGACCGTGATGTCGGCTCGTTGTGAGCCCGTAGCCGTCACGACCGTTCCGCCACGAACGAGCAGATCCTGGGTGTCCGTCACGGCGGCCCTATTCGACCTCGACGATCCGGATCGTCTGGGCGCCGTCCCACAGGCAGCGTCGGCCCATCTCGCGCAGCCGGTCGTCCCAGCCCTCGTCCGCGATGACGGTCGCGAAGTGGTTCGCCGCGAGCGGGCCTACCTTCGAGGCCAACGAGCAGCCGCCATACGGGAAGAAGATCTCGCACTCGCTGATGCCGCCCGGGTAGATCGCCAGCTGGCCGGGTGCCGGATGCGAGGTGTGGTTCTCGTACTCGAGGTCCGGCCGGAACTCACCGTACGGGATCCAGGTGGACTCGCCGGTCCAGCGGCAGTGGATGAGCTTCGACTCGATCGGGAGCATCCGGCGGATGGCTTCGATCGTCCGTGGCGCGGCCGCCTCCCAGCGGGCGCTAAAGTGGAGGTCGCCGACTTCGATCTGCAACGTCGTCATCCGCGGAGGATAGCGTGGCCACAGCGCCCGAACTGGCAGCGCCCACCATCTCGACTCACGTCCTGGATACGGAACGTGGCGAGCCGGCGGCGGGCGTGCACGTCACGCTCTCGCGGGTGGGCGATGACGGCAAGGTCATCCGTATGACCCAGGCCCTGACCGACGCCGACGGCCGCGTCCGCGACCTCATGGAGCGACCACTGACGGCCGGCGACTATCGCATCGAGTTCCGGCTTGGCGACAAGGGCCCGGACGTGGCGGATGACGCCTTCTTCCGGCGCCTGTCGGTCGATCTGCGGATCAGCGATGTCACCCGCAGCTACCACGTCCCGTTGCTGGTCTCGTCATTCGGGATGACGACCTACCGGGGCAGCTGACCGGGCGCAGCACGGCGAACGCGTCGAGGACCGCGTCGCGGGCCGCGCAGCTGACCCGGCTGGCTGCGCTGCGGGGCCGCGCCCCGGTCCTGTGAGGATCGTGATCTGCACGAGTTCCTCGTGAACCTTGACGCTGTCGACGTTGGCTGTCGGATCCGGCCGCTGGCAATGCACGTTCGCGACGATCGCGGTCCCTCCAGGACCGGAGCGGTCACCGCGACGACGGGGCAGCTGCGCCTAGCGAAGCACGACGAACGCGTCGATATCGAAGCGCGGCCGTCCGGCCGTCCCGACGAGGACCAACTTGATCGTGTGTGTCCCGTTGGTCGTCCAGCTCCTGGCGTAGATGAGCATCCGGCTGGCGGTCGTTGTTCGGTATTCACTGAATACCCCGGCATAGACATTGTCCACGTAGATTCGGGCGCTGCCGCGCGTCGGGCCCTTGGGGACAGCCACGGCTACGCCCCGGCCGTTGAATCTGAAGCTGACAGAGGCTGCCGCCCGGGTCGCGAATTTGAGCTTTCCACCGGATGCACTCGTCGAGGTCGACAGCGACCAGTTACCGCTGTAGGTCGCGAGCGAAGTGGTCTCCTGAAAGCGCTTGGGCGTGAACGGTGAGCCGATCATGAACGGGCTCAGGTTGCCCGCTCGATCGCGAGCGCGGACCCGGAAGCGATACGTGGCACCCACAGTCAGCGTCCGCGCGACGACGTGCGCCGTCGTGCGCGTCACGGCAGGGGTCCAGGCGCCGTTGTTCACCTGTTGCTCCAGGTCGTAGCTGGCGATGCCGGAAGCGTCGTCGGTGGCGATCCGCCAACCGATCTTCGCACTCACGACGGTCGTGCCAAGCACGGAGCCGACCGTCAGGACCTGGCTGTTCGGGGCAAACGCGGTCGGCGCCACGGCGTCCAGCGCGAACCGCGCGTCCACCATCCGGCCCGTTACGGTCTCGCCGGCCGTCAGTGGCAGGGCCTTGCCGGACGACAGGAGTCGTGCCTTGAAGGTGGCCAGGTTGGCCGGCTGCAGCAGGGTGGGGTCTTGCGAGGCCATCAGGGCGGCCACGCCCGTGACGTGTGGTGACGCCATGGAGGTGCCGTCAAGCCAGCCCCAGCCCGGGTCCTGGAAGAACGGGTCGGCCGGCAGTGAGCTCAGGATGTCCACGCCCGGCGCGGCGAGGTCCACCGTCTTGCGGCCGTAGTTGGAGAAAGCGGCCAGGCCGCCGTCCTTGTCCGCGGCCGCGACCGCGATGACATTCGGCAGGTCGAACGATGCGGGATAGGCGGGCGACGGGTTCGTGTCGTTATCGATGCCCTCGTTGCCGGCCGACGTCACGAACAACAGCCCAGAACTAGCGATCACGTCGT
This sequence comes from Candidatus Limnocylindrales bacterium, assembly GCA_046593725.1. Lineage (GTDB taxonomy): Bacteria > Chloroflexota > Limnocylindria > Limnocylindrales > CSP1-4 > SPCO01. The sequence continues at coordinate 13,517 of JBKJQY010000045.1, read as the reverse complement.
ACAACGGTTGGAAGTCCGCCAGGGAGCCGCGGCCGCCCCATGAGTTGTTCGACAGCACCACGCCGAACGATTTGGCGTACGCGATGGCCTTGATCGCCATGATCGTGTCGCCGCAATTCAAGCTCGCGTCGTCATCAAGGAACTTGAGGGCCATGATGCTGACGTTGGGGGCGACGCCGACGACGCCCTGGCCGTCCAGCGACGCGGCGATCGTGCCCGCGACGTGCGTGCCGTGGAAGTCGTGGTCGAAGTCGTGGACCGTATTGTCGTTGTTGCAGAAATCCCAGCCGTGGACGTCGTCGATGTAGTTGTTACCGTCGTCGTCGATGCCGTTGGTCGCCTTGTCGCCGCCAAGGCCGTCCGGGCCGGATTCGCCAGGGTTGGTCCAGGCCCGCGCCGCGAGGTCCGGATGGCTGAAATCCACGCCGTCATCGATGACCGCCACGACCACGGATGGATCGCCACCGGTGATCGCCTCGGCCTCGAGCCCGTCGATGTCGACGTTCGATGTGCCGCTGGACCCGCGGATCGGCTGTCCGGTGTTGTGCAGACCCCACAGGTATCTCCAGCCGGGTTCGGCGGTCGGGTCGACGTCACGATGGAGGCGCAGGTCCGGCGCGATCGAGACGATGCTCGGGTCCTTCTGCGCGTCGGTGCGCAGGGCCGCCAGCGACAAGTTCGTCCGATAGGCGCCGTAGACGGACCCGCCCATGTCGTCGATGAGGGTCATCTGCTTGCCGGCCACGGCGCGGGCCTTCTGCGCCGGCGTCGTCCCGGGCTTGAAAGTAACGATGAGCCGGCCAGTCGGGGTCGCCATGCCACTCGTCGAGCCGTCGTCCCAGGCCTGGCCCGCATCGCGCGGCGCGAACGTCACGGGCTTGGCTGCGGCGGTCGTCCCGACCGTGGCGGCGGTGACGGCCAGCACGCTGGCGGCCACGGTCAGGCGGCGCAGCCACGGCGCGGATCGGGTCAACACCGGCACATCCTACCCGGCGGTCGGCGACTTGCGACACGCTAGGTGTCACAGGCGGAGAGGAACGTATGGGCCATGGAAGCCCTGACGTTGATCCCGCTCCAGTCGCCAGCCACGGATCCCACCGCCTCGCGCGTCCGCGTCGAAGACGACCGGATCGTCGTGGATCGGCTCGTCCTGCACGACCCGACCCTCGCCGCGTTCCTGGCCGCGCGCCCGGTCGATGACCGCGACGCCATCGTCGAGCGCGCCCTGCGCATCGGCCTGATCGCGCTCCAGGATGCCGGCGTCACCGTCAACGTGGACGTCGTCCGCTCAGAGTTCGAGAAGCTCGTCCGCCAGACCGAATCGGTCAACGAGAAGGCGGCCCAGACGCTCGAGCAGACCCTGCGGCTTAACTTCGCGGATGGTGATGGCCGCCTGCCACGGACCCTGGAGCAGTTCCTTGGCGATCGCGGTGCCCTCCGCTCCATGGTCGACGAGCTGTTCGACGAGTCGAAGCGCGACAGCGCGATCGGGCGGATCGGGCGGATGCTCGAGCGCTACTTCGATGGCGACGCGTCCAAGCTGGCCGTCCTGCTCGATCCGACCCGCCTCAACTCGCCGATGCACCAGTTCCGCCAGGAGATGGGCGCCGGGTTCAAGGCCATCGAGGAGCGCCTGGTCGCCATCGAAGCGGCCGCGGCCGCCCGGGGTGCCGAGCGAGCGCGCTCGGCCGCGAAGGGCGTCGACTTCGAGGATCTCCTCCAGGCGATGCTCGGAGATATCGCGCGGGGTTCCGGGGACCTGCTGGACCGGACCGGCACGGATACCGGCGCGATCCTCAAGTCCAGGAAAGGCGACTTCGTCCTGACCCTGGACGCGCGGGTAGCGCGCGGCTGCGATCTGCGGGTCGTCATCGAGGCCAAAGACCGGCCGCTGTCAATGCGCGCCATCCGCGATGAGCTGCGCGAAGCCCGGGAGAACCGCGGGGCGGCCGTCGGGGTGATCATCTTCACGCCGGCCCACGCGCCGGCCGGCGTCGCGCCGTTCGCCGTCTTCGGGGATGACGTGTATTGCGTGGTGGACCCAGAGGCACCCGAGCCCGCGACCCTGGAGGCAGCCATCAAGCTGGCCCGGCTGCTGGCACTGGCGTCGCTCGCGGAGCACGACGTCGAGGTGGACGCCGCCGCCATCGCCGCCGCCCTGACCGCGGTCCGCGAACAGCTGGACATGGTCCGGACGCTCAAGTCGCAGCTCACGTCGATCTCGACGGCGACCAAGGCCGTCTGGACCGGCCTGGACACGATGCGATCCAACATCCTGGCCCGTGTCGCGGACGCGGAAGCCGAGATCCGGGCGGTGGACGCCGCCTGATCGGGTGTGGTCCGGTGCTGTCTGGGACGGTCGGCGGGCAAGTACCGGGACCACCGGGTCACTTGGCCGATCCTGCGTACCGGGGGATACTCCCCGGGAACCGGAGGTCTCCCTTGCGCCGTCTCTTCGCTCTTGCCCTGCTAGCCATGCTTGTCGGTCTGCCTGTCGGCGCCCCGGTCTCCGCCGGAGAACCACCGTCCGGCGACCTCGCTCCGAGCCTCATGCCGGAGCCAAGCATGGACCTGTCGACCCAACCGTCGACCGAACCGTCGACCCTGGAACTCGCCGCGAAACCGACGCCCGCTGCGACCCTGAGCCCTTCCCGGGAACCAGCCACCGACGCCACCGGTCGCCCCGACGCCACCGGTCGCTACATCGTCGTGCTCAAAGCTGGCGCCGACATCTCGGCCGTCCTGGACCGACATGCGGCTCGTGACAAGATCAAGGCCGATCGCACCTTCGCGAAGGCGATGCGCGGCTTCACCGCGCGCCTGAGCTCGTCCCAACGGCGCGCGCTCCAGGCGGACCCGAAGGTCGTGGCGGTCGTTCCGGACGAGGTCGTCCAGCTCACCGCGCAGAGACTCCCCACCGGCGTCTCCCGCATCGGTACGGGCCTCAGTTCGGTCGCGGCCATCGACGGCATCGACTCCCGCGTGGACGCCGACGTGGCCATCGTCGACACCGGGATCGCCTATCACCCGGACCTCAACGTGGCCGGCGGCTACAACTGCTCCACGTCTGACCGCACGGCCTGGCGCGATGTCGAAGGACATGGCACGCACGTGGCCGGCACCGTCGCCGCGCTGGACAACAACATCGGCGTCGTGGGCGTCGCTCCCGGCGCGCGCGTGTGGGCCGTCAAGATCCTCAACGACGACGGCTACGGCCTCCTGTCCTGGTACCTCTGCGGACTTGACTGGATCCTCGCCCAGCGCGACCCGTCCGACAGCAGCCGTCCGCTGTTCGAGGCCGTGAACATGAGCGTCACCAAGGACGGCCGGGACGATGGCAACTGCGGCGCATCGAACGCGGATCCGCTCCATGCGGCGATCTGCCGCGTGGTCGCCGGCGGGATCACGGTGGTGGCCGCCGCGGCAAACGACTCGAGCTACGCGAGCCTGCGCGTCCCGGCGAGCTACAACGAGGTCATCACGATCTCCGCGCTGGCCGACACGGACGGCAAGGCGGGCGGCCTCGGTGGCAGCTCGTGCTGGTCGTGGGGCGGCTACGACAAGGACGACACGTTCGCGGATTTCAGCAACTTCGGGTCGGATGTGGACCTGATCGCGCCGGGCAAGTGCATCTGGTCCACGCGACCAGGATCCGCGTACGGCTATTCATCCGGCACCTCGATGGCGGCACCGGCGGTGACGGGCGCAGTCGCGCTCTACAAGGCGAGCCGCCCGAACGCGACGCCCGCCGACGTCAAGGAAGCGCTCCAATACCTGGGCAACCTCGACTGGAAGTGGTCCACGGACCCGGACAGCTACCACGAGAAGCTGTTGGACGTGTCGCGTATCGGTCCCCTGGGCTCGTTCAGCGTTGGGGTGGGGTCGGCGGACGTGACCGGCGAGGCGGGCGGCACGATGCACGTGCCGATTACCCTCACCCGCAGCTCGACGTTCTTCGAACGTGTCAAGTTCAGCGTCACGAACCTGCCCGCTGGCTGGAGCGCGCCACTCACCTCGACCAGCCTGCTCGGCTGGACCGCGAACGCCGTCACGATGAACGTCACGATCCCGCTGGGGACCTCACCCGGCCAGTACATCCTGCGCGTCAACGGCACGAACCAGGGACGGACTGACTACGTCAACGTACCGATCACCGTGGTCTCAGACGACCCGACGGCCAGCCCGCCGGTCGCGTACCTGAAATATGGCGTCCGATTGACCTCCACGGTCGTCGTGAGAGTCGCCTGGCCGGCCGCGACCGATCCATCCAGCACGATCGGCGCCTACCAGGTCGAGACGTCGCTCGACGGCGGCGCCTATGGCTCGACGGTCACGCTCGGCGGCGATGTCCACGAGCTCATCCGGACGGTGGCGTTGGGTGGTTCCAGCTATCGGTTCCGGGTCCGTGCCCAGGACACCGCTGGCAACTGGAGCCCATGGGCGACAGCTGTGTCGCCGACGCGGGTCTACGTCGTCGACGACCGCAGCTCTTCGATCGTTTACAGCGGCAGTTGGTCGCGGATCCTGTACAGGTACGCGCAGGCCGGGACGATCACGCGGTCCTCGCAGGTCGGGGCGAAGGCGACGATGAGGTTCACTGGCCGTGGGGTCGCGATCGTCGCGCCGCGCAACCTGTACCGCGGCTCGATCGACGTCTATCTCGATGGCGTTTTCGTCAAGACGCTCATCCTGCGCGCAACCCCGTCCGTCAGCCGCCAGGTCATCATCGCTCGAGCATGGACGAGCGTCGGCACGCACACGATCCAGATCCGCATCCGCGGCGGGAACGCCTACAACCTCGTGGATCTGGACGCGTTCCTCGTCGACAAGTAGCCACGCCCAGGAGACCCTTGCGCCGGTGAGAGACCCTTGCGCTCGTGCGCTAAGGTTTGCTCCCGACGCCCGGACCGCTGAACCCACGGCGCGGGTCGGACTCACGATCGGAGACCTGCTGTGGCGCGAGCGATGTGGAAGGGGGCCATCCAGTTCGGGCTCGTCACCATCCCGGTGAAGCTCTACCTGGCGACCGAATCCAAGGGCATCGCCTTCAACATGCTCCACAAGGACGACCTGTCCCGCATCCAGATGAAGATCGTCTGCCCGGTGGAGGACGAGGTCATCTCGCGTTCGGACACGGTCAAGGGCTATGAGTACTCCCCGGGCGAGTACGTCGTGGTCACCGACGAGGACCTCGAGAACGTGCCGCTCAAGACGGTCCGCTCCATCGAGATCGAGCAGTTCACCAAGGCCCAGCGCGACGACGCCAACGTCCGCTTCGTCAAGAGCGCCTACTACCTGGAGCCCGACAAGATCGGCCGCAAGGCGTTCTACCTGCTCCGGTCTGTGCTCCAGGACGAGGGCCTGACGGCGATCTGCAAGGTCGTCATCAAGGACCGGGAGGCGCTGGCCGCCATCGATCCGTTCGGCGATACGATGCTGATGACGACACTCCATTGGCCGGATGAGATCCGCTCCACGGCCGAGCTGGACCTCGGCGACGAGGACTTCACCTTCAAGCCGGCCGAGGTGCTGATGGCGAAGCAGCTGGTCGAGGCGATGACCGGAGACTTCGATGCCGGCTCGTACAAGGACGAGTACCGCGCCGCGCTGGAGGCTGTCATCCAGGCCAAGGTGGAAGGCAAGGAGACCGTCTCGATCGAGGCGCCCGAGGAGTCCGGCAAGCTCATCGACCTGATGGCCGCGTTGGAAGCGTCCGTGAAGAACGCGACCGCGGCTCGAGCCGCGGCGGCCGGCGGCCAACCTGTATCGGTGGCCGAGGTGCGCGAGGCCCGGGATGTGGCCGCGGCGATGGGCGCCAAGGCCGCCAAGGCCGGCAAGAGCGCGGCCCCGACCAAGGCCGCGCCAAAGGCCAAGTCCACGTCTGCCGGAAAGGGCGCGGCGACGGCAGACGTGGCGGCCGAAGCCGAAACCGATGACGACGCACCAGCCAAATCCGCCCGGCGGCGCAAGTCCGCCTGAATCCGGGGCCACATCGGGCCGACGCCCGGTTGGTTCGGGAGCTCGAGGTCCGCCAGAAGCCCACCGCTCGGTCGTTCCGAGCAAGCGGAACCACTCCGCTGACGAAGTCGTTCCACTTGATCGGAACCGTCGCGATGGGGGCGTTTCTCGAAGGGCAATCCTCCGGCCGCCGATGCCCGCGGCTTCCCTGTTGCGGCACACTGACCGCGTGCCGCTCCACGAGTACCACCGCAAGCGTGATTTCGCGCGGACCCCGGAACCGGCCGGGGATCCGGGCCCGGCGGACGGTGACCCGCCTGCTGTCCAGGCCCCGGTGCGCGGCGGCCGATACGTCATCCAGCGCCACCGGGCGTCTCGCCTCCATTACGACGTCCGCCTGGAGGTCGCCGGCGTTCTCGTGAGCTGGGCCGTGCCGCGCGGGCCCACCCTCGATCCGGATGCGCGGCGCATGGCGATGCACGTCGAGGATCATCCCATCGAGTACTTCGACTTCGAGGGCGTCATCCCCGCCAGGCAGTACGGCGCCGGCGACGTCATCGTGTGGGACTGGGGCACCTGGGAGGCCGAAGCACCCACGACCGACGCCACGACCGCCATCCCGGCCGGCGAGCTCAAGTTCCGCCTGGATGGGGAGAAGCTGCACGGCCGCTTCACGATCGTCCGGACCAGCGGCCGCAAGCGCACGGGCGACGATCCGGCCGCCCGCGCCTTCGAGGACGACGAGGCCGAGGCCTGGCTGCTCATCCACAAGCGCGACGAGGCCTCGGTCAAGGGCTGGGACGCGGAGGATCACCCGCACAGCGTCAAGACCGGCCGCACGAACGACGACGTCAAAGAGGCTCGCGACGCGATCTGGGTCAGCGAGGCCCCGGCCGGCGCTGCCGAGATCGACCTGTCCGCGGCCAAGGTCGCGCCCATGCCCGCCCGCATCGAACCGATGCTCGCGACCCTTGCATCCAAGCCGTTCAGCGACCCACGCTGGCTGTTCGAGATCAAGTGGGACGGCTACCGCGTCCAAGCTGTGGTCCGCGACAAGACCGTGCGGATCCTGACCCGGAACATGCATGACGCGGAGACGTACTTCCCGAAGCTGCTGTCGCCACCCACCTGGATCAGTGCCGCGGAAGCGATCGTGGACGGCGAAGTCGTCGCGCTCGATGACGTCGGTCGGCCGGACTTCGGGCTGCTCCAGGAGCGGCTCGGACAGAAGGGCGCCGGCGCCGCGGGTCTGGTGTATCAGGCGTTCGACCTGTTGTACCTGGACGGGCGATCGCTGCTGGACGTCCCGCTCGAGGATCGCAAGCGATTGCTCAAGAGCGTGCTCAAGGAGCATCCGCGGGTTCGGTATGCCGCCCACATCGAAGGCGAAGGGCTCGCCTTCCACGCCGCCGCAGCCAGCCAGGGCCTCGAAGGTGTCGTCGCCAAGCTCCGCCACTCCCGCTACGAGCCCGGCAAGCGCTCGTCCGCCTGGCTGAAGCTCAAGATCCGGCCCGAGCAGGAGTTCGTCGTGGGCGGCTGGACGCCGGGGGAGGGGAATGCCCGCGAGCTCGGGGCGGTCGTCGTGGGCGTGTATGAGGGCGAGCAGCTCAGGTTCGCCGGCAAGGTGGGCTCCGGCTTCGATGCGAAGACGCGGCGGGTCTTGCGCGAGCGCCTGGACGAGTTGGAGCTCGGTCCGGATGAGCCGCCATTCGATCCGGCACCGTCGCGGGATCACCGCGGTCGCTGGGGTGGGGAGCTGAAGTCCGTCGTGTGGGTGCGACCAGAGCTGGTCATCCGGGTCGAGTCCGCCGGCTGGTCGCGCGACGGCATGGTTCGCCAGGCGGCGTTCAAGGGCATCGAAATCGGCCGTGATCCCCTGGACGTCGTGCGCGAGTCGCCGTCGGACACCGCCGCGATCGTCAAGGCCGCCGCCGCCGCCGAGCCGCTCAAGCCGGGTCCGTCCAGCGACGAAGGACTATCGTCGGGTGCGATGGACAGCGAACTCGCCGCGCTGGCGGCTCTCGGCAAGGAAGGCACCTGGGCCATCGGTGGTCAGGAACTGAAGCTGACCAACCTGGACAAGCCGCTCTTCCGGCCGGCGACGGACGATCCGTCAGACACGCCCATCACCAAGCGCGAGCTCATCGGCTACTTCGCGCGGATCGCTCCTGCGATGCTGCCGCACCTGGCCGAGCGGCCGCTCAACCTCCAGCGGTTTCCCAACGGCGCCGACGCTCCTGGCTTCTGGCAGAAGGACATCCCGGAGACGGCCCCGAAGTGGCTCCGGCGCTGGCGCGAAGAGGGCGTCGATGGCCGCACCGACCGGACCGCCAACGAGCACCTCATCGCAGGCGATGTGGCGACCCTGTGCTGGCTCGGCAACCAGGCCAGCTTCGAGATCCACGCCTGGACCGGCCGACTGCCACAGGCCTGGAACCCCACGTTCGCGCTCATCGACATCGACCCGGGCGAGCGAACGACCTGGGACGAGACTCTCGTCCTCGCGCGGCTATACCGGACCGCGCTGGGGCATCTCGGTGTCCGCGGCTACCCCAAGACCACCGGCAAGCGCGGCATCCAGGTCTGGATCCCGATCGTCCCGAAGTACTCGTTCGAGGAGACCAGCCGCTGGGTGGAACGCGTCTCGCGCGCCGTCGGGGCGACCGTTCCGGATCTCGTCAGCTGGGAGTGGGCCAAGGAGGCCCGCAAGGGCAAGGCCCGCCTGGACTACACCCAGAACGCGAGTATCAAGACGCTCGTCGCGCCCTATGCCGTGCGCCCGGCCCGTGGCGCGCCAGTGTCCGCGCCGATCACCTGGGACGAGCTGGACGACCCGGATCTGCTCCCGGACCGCTGGACCGTTCGCACCATCGTCGAACGCGTGGCGGAACTCGGCGACCTGTTCGCGCCGGCCCAGACCGACGCTCAGGAACTCCCAACGGTCTAGTACGGCGGCTGCAACCCCGGGAACATCGGGAAGTCGCGAACGTTGATCGTCGCTACCGTTCCGCCAAGCTCGATGGCGGTCGCCGCCAGGATCAGATCCACCGAGTCGATGTGATGACTGCGTCGATATGGAGCCCCCAATCGCGCTGCGAGGTCGGCGATCTGGATGGTCACATCCTGCCATTCGATGCGATCGAACCAGCCCGCGAGCCGTGCCTCCTCGCCTGGAAGCGCACCGACCAGCACCTCGGTCCTGACCGCGACGGAGCTCCAAACAGGTCCGTGCTCTGCCACCTTCTCGAGGAATAGGACCGCTCTCTCCCGATCCCGAATGGCATCGATCAGGATGGTGCTATCGACGATCGTCAGCGTCATCGGCTTCCGAGCCATAGTCCGGGTACAACTGCTTCATCTTGCGTCGCCCGGCTGCGCGCATCCCGTCGCGGATCTCGTCGATGTCGTCTCGATCGGCCCACATGCCGGCGATCTTGTTGAGGGCCACCTTGAAGGCCTCCGCATCCCAGGTGGGACCCAGGTACGTCTCGACGGCCTCGCGGACAAGATGCGACCGCGTCGTACCCGCCAGTCGGGCGCGCCGGTCCAGCTCGGTCGTCTGGGCCGTGGTGAGATAGATCTGGGTGCGCTCCATGGTGATGTATGTATACATCGTCCCGATGGTCAGGGTCAATCGCTACGATGGCGCGATGTCGGACGTCACGAATCCCATCACGCTGCGATCGCCCGGGGAGGGCGAAGTCGGCGCCTTCCTTGCCCCGGCCGCGATCGCGTTCGGTGAGGCCGTGTCGGACGACCAGCTGGCCCACGACGTCCGACACCTGGAGCGTGACCGTGCGGTCGGCGCATTCGACGGTGACCAGCAGGTCGGCTGCGCCGCTGCCTACACGTTCCGTGTGACCGTCCCGGGTGGCGAGGTCGGTGCCGCCGGGATCACGGCGGTGGCTGTCCTGCCGACCCACACGCGCCGCGGCATCCTCCGTCAGATGATGACCTGGCTCGTTGCCCAGGCGCGCGAGCGAGGCGAGCCGCTCGCGATCCTAGGCGCATCGCAGGCTGCGATCTACCAACGATTCGGCTTCGGCATCGCTTCGCTCCGCTCCGAATTCGAGGTGGAGCCGCATCGCGTCACCTTCAGCCGACCGGTGGAGACCACCGGCCAGTTCCGCTTCGTGGACGCCGACGAGGCGACTCGGCTGTTCCCCGTCGTCTACGACTCGATGCGTCAGAGGACGCCGGGTGCCCTTGACCGCGGCGAGACGTCGTGGCGGTGGGGGATGGTCCATGACGCCGAATGGATGCGCCAGGGGAGTGGACCCAAGTTCCTGGCGCTGCTGGAGATCGATGGGCAGCCGCGAGCGTATGCCATCTATCGGATCAAGGCGGACTGGGATCACCGTGGTCCGCGCAATGCCATGCGGGCGCTGGAGGTCATCGGGGTGGACGCCGCGGACGAGCAGGCGATGTGGCAGTGGCTGTTTCGGGTGGACCTCGTCGCGAGCGTCAAGGCGCATCGCGGCCCGACGCCGCACCCGATGCTGCTCCAGATCACGGAACCGCGCGGTCTCGGGCTGAATGTCGCGGACGAGATGTGGCTGCGCATCCTGGATGTCGCGCCGGCGCTCCAGGGACGGACGTACCGGGGCAGCGGGTCGCTCACGGTCGAACTCGCCGATGCGTTCTGCCCCTGGAATGCCGGGACGTGGCAGCTCACCGTTTCGGGTCACGAAGCGGCCGCCACCGTGATCCCGGCCAAGCCACGCGCGACGGTGGACCTGGCCCTCGATATCTCCGCGCTCAGCACGATCTACCTGGGCGGCTTCACCTTCGCCGAACTGGCCCGCGCCGGCCGCGTCTCGGAGTTGCGGGAGGGAGGCCTCGCCGCTGCCGATGCGCTGTTCGCCACGTCGATCAAGCCCTGGAACTCGACGCCCTTCTAGGTCTCGCGGCGACTGCGCCGGTCCTGGACCGCCCCGGTCCTGGTGGGACCGCGATCGTGTCAAACGTGCATGCCCACCGGCCAAATCCGGGTTCGAGCGCCGATATCGTCAAGGTTCACGAGGAACTCGTGCAGATCACGGTCCTCGCAGGACCGCACGAGGCGGACCGCAGGGGCGCTCCGCGCTCCGCGCTCCGCACCTGCGGAGCTAGTTCAACCCACGCCCCGGGTGTCCAGGACGCGGCCCCAACGGAACACCCGAACCGCCAGCAGCACCCCGAACGCCGCCAGCACCAGGATCGCGGCCGCGGCCACGGAAGCGTCCAGGCCTCCGCCCTGGAACTCGCTGTAGACGACCAGTGGCAGCGTCTGCGTCCTGCCCTGGACATTGCCCGCGAACATGATCGTGGCCCCGAACTCGCCGAGTGACCGCGCCCACGTCATGACCAGCCCAGCGGCAAGGGCTGCCCCGGCCATCGGTACGGTGATCGAGCGGAACAGTTGACGTTCCGAAGCGCCGTCGACGCGCGCCGCATCCTCGAAGTCGCGGTCCACGCCGGCGATCCCCGTCCGTGCCGAGCGGATGAAAAACGGCGCCGACACGAAGACCTGGGCCAGGATGACCGCGATCGTCGTGAACGGGACCGAGATCCCCAGGAACTCGAAGGGGGCGTTCAGCAAACCGCGCCGCCCGAATACCAGCAGCAACGCCAGGCCGGCCACGGACGGCGGCAGGACGATGGGCAGATCCACGACCGTCTCCAGCCAGCCCTTACCGCGAAACTGTCGGCGCGCGAGGACGATCGCCAGTGGCAGTCCGAGCACGACCGTGATGACGAGGCTGATGGCCGTGGTGACCAGGCTCAACCAGAGCGCGTCGAGGACCTCGGGCGAGGCGATGGCGACCTGGAGCGAGCCATTGAGGACCGCCCGGCCCACCAACGTGAGCACGGGCAACCCCAGGAACAGGGCGAACAGCGCCGCGATCGCGGTCAGCGACCGGTCGCCCCAACCCGTGTGACTGCTGCCGGCCGAACTCACGATGGGGGCAGGAACCCGTACCCGGCGAGGATCGCCTGCCCGTCCGGCCCGGCCAGCCAGATGAGGAAGGCGGTCGCGGCGTCCGGGTCCTTCGAAGCCTTGATGACGACTCCCGCGTAGCTGGCGATCACCTGGGCGGAGCCTGGCACGTCCACGGACGCGATCTTGACCGAAGCCTTGGCGTCAGTCAGGTACACGATCGCGGCATCGCCCTCGCCCAGTTCCAGCTTGGCGACCACGGCCTTCACGTTGTCTTCCCTGGACACGATGTTGGCGTGGTACGAGGCGGCGAAGTCGGTCGGGTAGCCGGGCTCCCTGGCAAGGTTGTCGACAAGCTGGTTCGCGTACTTCGTGATCGGCACCTCATCGCCGGCGGCGATGATCTTGACGCCGGCCGTCGCGAGGTCGGCCGGGGTCTTGATGCCGGCAGGGTTGTCAGTCGGGACGATCACTACGAGCTTGTTACCCGCGAACTTGACCGGCGCATCGGCCAGGCCCGCGTCAGCGAGCGCCTGCGGGTTCTTCATGTCGGCGGACAGGAAGACATCGGTCGGCGCGCCCTGCTCGATCTGCGTCCTGAGTGCGGCGGAGGAATCCGTCGACACGGTCAGCGACGTGCCCGGGTGGGCGGCTTCATAGGCGGTCTTGACGTCCGCGAGAGCGCCCTTGAGCGAGGCCGCGGCGTAGATCGTCAGGTTGACCGGGGTCGGCGTCGCGGTCGGAGCCGCGGTGGGCGCGGTGGTAGGGGAGGGGGCAAGTGAGGCGCCGCCCCCCGTGCAGGCGGCAACGATGAGTAGGGACAGGCCCAGGACGGCGACGACGCCACGCCTCATCCGCGCGACTCCTTCGAGGATGGGATCTCGACCATGACGTTGGTCGCCTTGATCACACAGACCGCTTCGTCTCCGACCTTCAAGTCCAGCTCCAGCACCGCTTCCGCGGTCATGAGGCTGACCAGGCGATGCGGACCCGCGATGACTTCCACGACGGCGGCGACACCATCGCGTTCCACCCGGGTCACGATGCCCACGAACCGATTGCGAGCCGAGGAGGCGATCGTCGGGCGGTCCGTGGAGCTTCGACGGCGCTCCTCCAGGAGCCGGGAGACCTCTTCGATCGAGACAAGCCGCTGGCCGCCGTCCGACCGTTCCATGTGGAGGATCCCGGCGCTTTCCCAGCGCCGCAGCGTCTCGACGGAGACGCCAAGCATCTCAGCCGCCTGACCCACTCGAAGGCGCGTGGTGGGAACGTCGTGCAGGTCGGTCATAGCGAGGAAGTATCGCGCCTTTCGGCAGGTAGTGTCTAGGTGTTCGGGCTGACAAGTGCAGGTATTGGAACCGTTCGGGCAAAGGGATCGACGATCTGCGGGGATCGAGGCATGCTCGCGTCATGGTTCGCGGCGCGTGGCGATGTGTGATCCCTGAGCCGCATCTCGATGAGGGCGGGTTCGCCGGTGACCCGCCGTACTGTCGTCGATGTGGCGCGACGGTGGACCCGCACCCGAACGACGTCTGTCTCCGCTGCGGCCATCTCGTCGAGTTCCACGGGCGGGATACGGAGGGCTGCGGTCGCATCTGGGCGGCCGGCTGGTGCCCGTGTCGGCGTAGCTTCGGGCGCA
>JBKJQY010000076.1:0-2799 GCA_046593725.1 Candidatus Limnocylindrales bacterium | reverse complement strand
GTTGATCCCGGACTCGACCTGGTCCGCCGTGACGGCACCCAGGACGGCGACCAACGGCATCAGGGCGATCGCCGGGAACGGGGCGAACGGCACATAGAACCGCCCGTCCACGATGATCACGTCGAACGGCCCGGGCTGGAAGAGCAGGTACGTGCGACCGTGCAGGAAGGCGTCGGCCAGGTAGAAGAAGTCTCCCCGACCGGCGTCGAAGTCACGTGCGCAGAACCAATAGATGACGAACGAGACCAGCGTCAGTCCGAGGCCGATGAGGACCGCCCGGTCCAGGCGACGGGTCATGCCGGCACCGGCATGGCATCTGCCGGAGAGGTCCCGGTCCGGACCGTGAACGGCCCCAGCAGCGCGATCCAGAAGACGATCGGGTACACCGCCGCCGGGACGACCCACAGCAGCAGGATGGACGTCGCCAGCGGGATCGCGACCGCCCAGTGCGCCCCGTTCGCCAGCAGCCAGGCCGTCGGCAGGAGCAGGATCACCGCGTAGTGGTCCCACAGAAGCGGCGAGACCAACTGCGTCGCGACGACCGCGACGACGAACCCGGCAGCCAGGGACAGCCACCGCGCGGCGACCAGCGCGATCGCCAGGGTCAAGGCGACGCCCACCCACTGGATGGCCGTCGCGACCGAGGCCGACAGCCCCGCCTGGTACAGCACGGCGCCCACGGTGAAGTTGTGGGGCGTGACGACGGGCTCGCTGACGGACCGCAGCAGGGTCACGTAGTCCGTCCACGCCGGAATACCGACGATCGGCAGCGTGACGGCGCAGGCGAACGCCACGACCGCGATCGCCACGGCGACCGCCCGCCAGGCCCCGACGAGAGCCGCCCAGCCGATCAGCAGGAGCGGCTGGAGTTTCACCAGGCCGCCAAGTCCGATGCTGCCGCCCAGCGGTGTCTGACGGTCCAGGACCCGCCAGCTCAGGACGAAGAGCAGGAGGAGTACAGGTCCTACCTGACCCAGCTTCAGCGAGTACAGGACGGGCCAGTCCAGTCCGGCTAGCACCAGGAGTCCCCAGCGGATCGTCGCAGACACCGGCATCAGCGCGATCGCACCCACGACGCACGCGATCAGCAGGCCGGTCCATACCCAGACCCCACCCGCGCCCAGCAGGGCGAACGGCACGAAGGCGACGGCGAACGGCGGCGGGTAGAGGAAGATCGCGAACCCGCCGGCGACATCGACGTTCGAGTCGTACAGCGGTTGCCCATCGAGGAGGCGTTGGGCCGCGTGCACGTACGCCTGGTAGTCGTAGCCGAGCGTCGCGCCGGCGCTGGCGAGGATGGCTGCGGTCGTCGCGACGAAGACGACGACGGCGATCAGCGGCAGGAACGCTCGCGCCCGGGTCACGTCAGGTGCCGATCCGCCTGACGCCCCGGTGCAACAGCCGGATCCGGACCAGGTCCCAGGCCACCGTCAACGCCAGCCCGGGGCGGGGACGCATCCGCGACCCGCGACGATCAGACCAGCGGACGGGCACGATCGCGATCCGATAGCCGCGGCGCCTCGCGAGATAGATCAGCTCCACATCGAAAACGATGCTCCGGATCCGCTGGGCCTCGAACAGGTCGTGGGCCGCCTCGCGACGGAACCCCTTGAACCCGCACTGCGTGTCCTGCACCGGCCCCACGACCCAGATCGAGGCCAGCAGATGGAACAGTCGCCCGAGAGCGCGCCGGTACACGGGTTGACTCGTGCGCATGTCGGACCCATCCGGCTGGATCCGCGATCCGAATGCCACGTCGTGATCGGCGAGCGCATCGATCAGCAGCGGGAGCTGGTCCGGTGGCGTCGCCATGTCCGCGTCGGTGAAGACGATCAGATCCGCATCGGCCGCGAGCATGCCGGCCCGGACAGCGGCGCCCTTGCCTCCGTGCGGCACGGACAGCAGGCGCAGGGACGTCCCGGCAGGCGCGCCGCCGTTGGCCTCCGGCCTCGCCGACACCAGCGCGGCGGTCCTGTCCGTGCTGCCGTCGTCTACCACGAGGATCTGGATCTCGGCTGGGAGACCTGCGGCACCCGGCGCGCCCTCGCGAGCGTGTTCGCCGCGGCGCCCCAGATAGCCGAACAGCTCATCCAGGGCAGGCCCCAGGCGAGCCTCCTCATCGAAGGCGGGGAGGATCAGCGCGAGGCTGGCGGCGTCGGACATCCGGCGAAGTCTATCCGGGGGACTTGTCGGACGGATGCAGGGCCGAGTGCGCGAGCGCCGCGCAGATGGCGAACCCGCTCGGCCACAGGATCGGTAGCCCGATCGTGGCCGCGATGACCACCGTCCAGCGCCGGCTCGTCCGTGCGCCCCAGGTCACGAGTACGGCGGCGGCGGCCAGTCGCGCCCACAGCGGGACCGGGATCCTGAACTGCTCCACGGTCCCACCGGATTGCGCATCGCGCAGGAACGAGAACCAGTCCTGCCAGAGCTGCGGGTTCGCCAGGACCGAGATCGCGACGACGATGGCGGTGACCCCCAGCGCCATCGCGAGCGATCGCCACTCCCGGCGGACGGCGAACCAGATGAGACCGACTCCAGGCGTGACCTTGGTCAGCAGGATGAACCCCCAGGTCCACGGATAACGGAAACCCAGGGCCACCGCAGCCGCGATGAGGATGTCGATGTTGCCGTGGTAGAGGTCCAGCGCGACCGGCGGAAACGCCAGCAGCCAGATGACGCGATACCCGCGCCGGCCCAGGAAGATGACCGTCCCAAGCAGCAGGGCGAGCCACAGCCAGAGGAACGTGAACCAGTCGAGGCCCCCGAAGAAGCCACAGACCCAGGCGATCGGGGGGG
>JBKJQY010000001.1:0-20371 GCA_046593725.1 Candidatus Limnocylindrales bacterium | reverse complement strand
CGGTCTGTCTTCGCGAGGTAGTCGTTGAATGAAGGGTGGAGCTCGACGTGGCCGTCCCACAGGCGCTGGCGCTCGGCGCCTTCGGTGACCCTGGCACGGGCCTGGAAGGTCTCCTTGTCCACCTCGATGGTGACGATCGGATCGGCTGCGAGGTTGTAGAACCAGCCCGGGTTGGTCGGAGCGCCGTCCTTGGAGGCCACGACGACAAGTCGGTCGCCGTCCTTGCTGTAGACGACGGCGGTGGTGCGCGCCTCGCCGGACTTGGCACCGGTCGTGGTCAGGATCAGGACCTGGCGGCCCGCGAAGTAGCCGCTGACCGGATGTCCCACCTGGCGGATCTCCCTGTACAGGATCCGGGTCATCTCCTCGTAGTCAAAGGCGGGGGGCAGGTGTCTCGGTTCCGGTGGCGTCGGTCACGGTTCGGGGTTCCAATTCGGAAGATGGTTGCAACGTCAACGATAGCACGGTTGGTTGCAATGTCAACGATGGCACCCGCTCGAGATCGGGTCGGCGCCCGCGTGATGGAACAGGCTTCCTGCGCTGGACTACGATGTCCGGACCGATCGCGACCCAGCCGTCGACCGCCCCAGGAGGACCCTCCGTTGACCGACACGCTCGAGCGAGTCAAGACGTACAAGCAGTTCATCGGCGGGGACTTCGTGGATGCCGCCGATGGGCGCACCGCGGACGTCATCAACCCGGCCAACGACCAGGTCATCGCAAACGTCCCGGCGAGCTCGGAAGAGGACGTCAACCGCGCGGTCGATGCCGCCGCGACCGCCTTCGCGACGTGGAAGAACACGACCCCGCAGGACCGCTCGCTACTGATGCTCAGGATCGCCGACGCACTGGAGGCGAACGCCGACAAGCTCGGTCGGCTCGAGAGCGCCAATGCCGGGAAGCCGGTCGGCGCGGCGATCGACGAGATCGGCGTCTGCGCGGACCTGTTCCGCTTCTTTGCCGGCGCCTCGCGAGTCATGGACGGCCTCGCTGCCAACGAGTTCCTGGCCGGCCACACCTCGATCATCCGACGTGACCCGATCGGCGTCATCGCCTCGATCGCGCCGTGGAACTACCCGCTGTACATGGCCAGCTGGAAGCTCGGCCCGGCGCTGGCGACCGGCAACACGGTCGTCCTCAAGCCATCGGCCCGCACCCCACTGAGCGCGTTGGCGTTCGCGGAGCTCCTCGCCGAGATCCTGCCTGCGGGCGTGGTCAACGTGCTGTCGGGGTCCGGCGCCGACATCGGTGACGCGCTCGTGACGCACCCGACCGTCCGCATGGTCTCGATCACCGGCGATACGGTCACCGGCAAGCGCATCGCCAGGCTCGCGTCCGACACGGTCAAGCGGCTCCACCTGGAGCTGGGTGGCAAGGCGCCGGTCATCGTCTTCGACGACGCGGACGTGAACCTCGCGGCAGAGACCCTTCGTTTCGCCGGGTACTGGAACTCCGGCCAGGACTGCACCGCGGCAACGCGGGTCCTCGCCGGCCCCAAGGTCTACGACAACTTCGTCGCGGCGCTCTCGGAGCAGGTCAGCACCATCAAGTGGGGTGACCCAGCCGAAGGCGACGATATCGAGATGGGCTCGCTGATCGCCCAGGCGCAGGCCGAGAAGGTCCAGGGCATGGTCGACCGGGCTCGGGCCGGCGCCGAGGTCGTCGTGGGTGGCGTCCGGCCAGAACGGGCCGGCTCGTACTACAGCCCCACTGTCATCGCCGGTCCGGACCAGAAGTCGGAGATCGTCCAGGACGAGGTCTTCGGACCGGTCGTCACGGTCCAGCGCTTCAGCGACGAGGACCAGGCCGTCGCCTGGGCGAACGACACGCCGTTCGGGCTGGCGTCGTCGATCTTCACCACCGATATCGGCAAGGCGATGCGCGTGGCCAAGGCGCTCGAATTCGGGCACGTCTGGGTCAACGAGCACTTCACGCTTGCGTCCGAGACCCCGCATGGCGGCGTCAAACAGTCCGGCTGGGGCAAGGACGGGTCCAAGTACGCGCTCGAGGATTACACATTCGTCAAGCACGTGATGATCAACACAGGCAGCTGAGCGCGCGCGAGGGGGTCGCGGCCGAGTTCGCTCGGCTCGATCGCGACGACCTCACTGCCGCCCGCTGGTTCGGGGCGCACCGCCGAACGATCACCGGGATCGACGTCGACGACGTCTTCGTCCTGGATGAGCGCCTGCCGCACGTGCTGGCGATCGCGGGTGTACGGCTGGACGACGGGGAGCGTCGGCGGTACTCGTTCGCGTTGACCGGGCGACCGCTGCGGGTCGCGGCGGCGGGGGACGGAACCTGGCGCGCTCTCGCGGTCGCAATGGTCGAGGGTCGCACGATCGCAGGGCTGCCACCGGACGACGATCCGGGTGCGGCGCCGAGGGCCGCGCTCGTGTGCCGGCCGGCCGGGTCGATGCTGGCGGACATGGGTGGCGCATCAGAGCGCGCGCTGGGCGCCGACCAATCGAACACGGCGGTCGTCCTGGACGAGGAGGTCCTGCTCAAAACGTTCCGGCGGCTCCAGCCCGGTCTCAACCCCGAGCTGGAGCTGGGCGCCTACCTGAGTGAGGAGGCCGGGTTCGCCGCGGTCCCGTCGCTGGCTGGGTTCGTGGAGCTGGTCTCGTCCAAACACGGGACGGAGACTGTGGCTGTCGCTCAGGCGTTCATCGCCGACGGCGCGGACGCGTACGAGTCGATCGCCGAAGCATTGACGGCCTGGATCCTGGCGCCCGGCGAGGTCAGCGTGGAGCTCGCCACGGGGGCGGCCGCGGACCTTGGCGCGCTGACGGCGGGTCTGCACGGGGCGTTGGCCGGCGCACGAGGCGTACCGGACCTGGCTCCGCGAGAGGCGTCCCGGGCGGAACTCAAGGCGTGGGGCAGCGCGGCGCGTCGCGGCTTGGCCGGGGCGATGGACGTCGTGACCGGCGAGGCCTCGGCCGTCCTGCGCGACCTGGCCCCGCGGATCGCCGAGGGCTTCGAAGCGTTCGAGGCGTCCGCCACGCTCCCGCTGCTGACGCGCATCCACGCTGACTACCACCTGGGCCAGGTCCTCATATCACCCGACGGCTATCGGATCGTCGACTTCGAAGGGGACCCACTGCGGACGATCGAGGAGCGTCGGGTGCTGGACTCGCCATTGCGCGACGTGGCGTCCATGCTTCGGTCGCTCGACCACGTGGTTCGGTCTGCGGGTCGCCGCGCAGTCGCGCGCAACAGTGGCCTGGTCGAGTCGCCGGGTCTGGACCTCGCAGCTTGGCGAACGCGGTCGCGGGAGCGGTTCCTCGCTGCCTACCGGACCGGACTGCGCGAGGCGGGAGCGCCGATCGTGTTGGATCCGACGCTGCTCCGGGCGTTCGAGGTCGACAAGGAGTGCCGCGAGTTCATCTACGCCGCCACGTACCTGCCGAGCTGGCTGTGGGCGCCCACGGAAGGGCTGCGCGGGTTGTTCGAGCCGGCAGGGCAGGGGAGGGCGTAGTGGACCGCGTGGAAGCGCTTCGGGCCGACGTCGAGCGCGGGCCGGCTGCACTTGGCGACCTGCTCGCTGTCTACGGGAGCGAGGCTGGCCCACTGGGCGCGCTGGATCCAGTGTCGCTGCGCGGTCGGCGGGTCGCGTTCGTCGGACTGGGCAGCTCGTTGTTCGCCTCGATGGATGCAGGGTCCGCCCTTCGCGAAAAGGGTGTCGCGGCCTGGGCGGAGGTCGCCTCAGCCGTCGGAGCGCCACCATCGAAGGACCTGGTCGTGGTCGCGGTGTCCGCGTCCGGGCGAACGCGTGAGGTCGTGGAGGTCGCGCTACGTCATCGCGGAACGAGTCTGGTCATCGGCGTGACGAACGCGCCCGACTCGAGGCTGGCCACCGTGTCGGATGTGGTCCTGCCCTTGGCGACCGGCGTGGAGACCGCCGGGATCTCGACGCTGACCTATCGGGCGACGGTCGTCGTGCTCGCGATGCTCGCCGAACGGCTCGGCTTCGAGGCCGAACCCGAGTCCAGGATCGGGGCCGGACCCACGGCTGCTGTCATCGCCGCCGCTGCCGACCTGCTCGACGGGGCCGCATCCATCGACGTCATCGGACCCGCCTCGCGCCTTGGAGCGGTCTCGCAGGCCGCGCTCATGCTCCGTGAGGCGCCGCGACTTTCGGCACACGCCCACGAGACATCCGACTGGCTGCACACGGCGGTCTACCTCGCCCTGCCGGGCCACCGCGCGGTGCTGTTCACCGGGTCGCCCGCCGACGCCGAGGTCATCGATACGGTCCGACGTCGTGGAGGCGAAGTCGTCGCGATCGGACCGGCCGTGGTCGGATCGTCGCTCGCGCTCGAGATGGCGCACGGTTCGCCGGTTCAGCGCACCGTGTCCGAGTCGGCCGTCATCGACCGGATCGCGCTCGAGCTGTGGGATCGGGTCAGTTCGATGGAGGCTCCGCCAGCAATTCCTGGATGACGGCTTCCTGCTCGTCGTAGGAACCCTCGCCGGCGTGGACGTAGCGGATCACGCCGGTTCGGTCGAGGTAGTAGGACGCCGGCCAGTAGCGGTTGGCGAACGCCTGCCAGGTCGAGAAGGACGGATCGAAGGCCACCGGGAACTTGACTCCCTGGTCGACCACGGCGGCCCGGACGTTGTCGAGGTCGCGTTCGAACGAAAGCTCCGGAGTGTGGACGCCGATGATCTCGAATCCGGCGTCGTGGTACTTGTCGTACCACGCCTCGACGTACGGCTGGACGTTGCGGCAGTTGATGCAGCCGAAGGTCCAGAAGTGCACCAGGACGACCTTGCCGCGCAGTGACGCGAGGCTGATCGGCTCCGAATTGATCCAGGCGGTGATGCCGCGCAACTCCGGTGCGGGACCATAGTCCGACAGGTCGACCGATCTCAGGGCTCGCGGATCGCCAACCTGTCCGTCCTGGGCGCATACGCTGTCTTCGATCATGGGGGCCTCTTCCGGGGCATAGAGCGCATTCGTCCAGCCGGTCGGAAGCAGGTCGGTGGCCGCATCTTGCAGGCGAACGTCCGCGCCCGTCGCGATCGCGAGGCAACTGACGAGCATGACGCCTCCCACAAGATGGCCCGCCGTGCGACCGACCGATGACGGTCGTGCGACGGGATCAGTCGGGGAAGGCATCTCGCAGTTCGCCGATCCGCTCGATGGTTTCCAAGTCGAACGGCGAGCGGAACACAAAGATGACCTCGCCGATGCCATCCCGCCGATAGCCGTCGAGATAGGCCGCGACCTCGTCCGCCGCTCCGCCGATCGCGAGGCCCCCTTCGCTCTCATCCGATGCGATACGGCCCTCCAGGCCGTGGATGCGGGCGACCTCGGCCCAGGCCGCGTCGGCCTCGGCTGGCGTGTCGCGGATGACGGCATGGATGGTCACGGTCCGCTCGATGTCGCCGAACGGCCGGCCTTCCTCCGCGCACCGCTGCGCCAGGATCTCGCTGGTCGCCGCGATCCGCTCAGGGGTGCCGTAGGCGTTCCAGAGATCCGCGTACCGGGCGCTGGTCCGGAGCGTCTTGGTCGGCCCGGACCCGCCGATGAGGATGGGTAGCCGCGCCTGCACGGGCCGAGGTTCACAGACCGCCTCGCGCATCGTGTAGAAGCGCCCCTCATGGGTGACGGTCTCGCCATCGAGCAGGCGTCGGATGAGTCCGACGGCCTCATCCAGGCGATCCAGCCGCTCACCGAACCCGGAGCCGAAGTCCAGCCCGAACGCCTCGTGCTCGCGCTGGAACCAGCCACCGCCGAGGCCCAGCACGACACGGCCGTTCGACAGCTGGTCGACCGTCGTGGCGAGCTTGGCCGTCAGGCCCGGATTGCGGAACGTATTGGCACCGACGAGCAACCCCAGGCGCACGCGTTCCGTCAGGACTGCCAGCGCGGCCAGCGTCGTCCAGCCCTCGAGCTTGCCGTCCCGCGGGTCGCCCTCGTCGGCGAGCAGGTGGTCGTCCACCCACAGCGAGTCCCAGCCGGCGGCTTCGACCGCCCGACACGCCGTGAGCAAGTCCGGCCAGCTTGTTCGGTTGATCCAGAACGCCGCCCCGAATCGCATGGCGATTGTCAGGCCGAGATCGTGTCGAGGAAGGTGAAGACGGGCATGCCTGCAGCATATGCGTCAGCGAGCGTGTCGGGGAGCGACGGCGACATGACCTCGTCGTCGGACAGGTGCCGCCCGAACACCACGTGCTTGTAGCGGAGCAGGTCCGCCTTGGGGTGGTCGGCCGGGAAGCCGGTCGGGACGCGCTTGAGGTGTTCGTGCGCGCTGACCGCCCCGAAGGCTGCCACGAAGCCAGGCTCCTCCAGCGCGGCGCGGACCCGGTCCGGTTCGTCCACGACCGCCCGCCGGAACGCGTCAAGTCGAGCCTTCTCGGGCATCCACATCCCACCACCGACGTACATCTCGCCGGGCTGGAAGTTGAAGTACCCGCCGTTCGCGTGCGCAGCGCCCTCCGCGACGATCGGCGTCCCGTCCGGGCCGCGCTGCAGCCACGGGAACGAGGCGCCAAGGTTCGTCTTGTATGGCGACTTGTCCTTGGCGAAGCGGGTGTCGCGGTAGATCCGGAAGATCGATCGCTTCGGGTCAGCCTGGAGCGGGATGTCACGGGCCGCCAGCCGCTCGGCGAGTGCGGCGACGAGCGCTTCCATGGGTACCTTGAGCAACCGCTCGTAGTCGGCCTTGCGAGGCGTGAACCACTCTCGATCGTTGTTTGCCGCGAGCTCGGCGAGGAAGTCGACGGCGTCCGGCGAGAAACCTGCGAAGGAGCTTGATGTGGCGACCATGCGGCAGACTCCTGCGTGATGGGCATCGACTGTACCGCGCCGCGATCACCGCGTCCGTATGCTGCGACCGTGACCGCCCCTTCGTCCGTCTCGCAAGGCCTTCGTGAGGCAATCCTGGTCTGGTATGCCGCTCGCGGACGGACGCTGCCGTTTCGCGACACGACGGACCCATACGCGATCCTCGTGTCGGAGGCGATGGCCCAGCAGACCCAGGCCGCACGTGCCGGCGAGGCGTGGACGCGGTTCATGGCGCGGTTTCCCACGCTCGAGACGCTGGCCAACGCGCCGCCTGCCGACGTGCTCCGCGCGTGGCGGGGTCTCGGGTACAACCGGCGGGCGATCAACCTGCAGCGGGCGGCGCGGATCATCGTCGATGAGCACGGCGGCCGCGTCCCGTCCGAACTCGCGAGCCTCGAGGAGCTTCCCGGCGTGGGGCCCTACACGGCGCGCGCGGTCGCGGCGCTGGCGTTCGGCGTGCCCGTGGGCGCGGTCGACACGAATGTCCGGCGCGTGCTGGGCCGCGTGGTCGCGGGCGACGTGGGCGTGTTGGACCCGGCCGAGATGCAGCGCGTGGCGGACGCGGCCGTGCCGGCCGATCGGCCCGGGTTCTGGACGCACGCCCTGATGGACATCGGGGCAACGCTGTGCCACCCGAGACGTCCCGAGTGCGAGGCCTGTCCTGCCTGTCCGTGGTGTCGGTACGCCGCCGCGCCGCCCGTCGACCGAGACGCCGCGACCCCTCGAGCCACCCGCGAGACCTCTGCGCCGTTTCGTGACTCCTCGCGGTGGCTTCGCGGCCAGATCGTCGAGCGCCTGCGCGACGCCCCGAACGGCGAGTGGGTCGACCTCGACAGTCCGATCGGAAGCCACGACCGCGCGTCGGTGGACGATGCCTTGGCAGCGCTTGCCCGCGACGGTCTCGTGATCCTCGCGCCGGTCGATCAGACCGACGACGCCCCGCGAGGCCGGAGATGCGCCCGCCTTCCGACATGACCGGGCGGGTCGGCTACGCTTGTTGGGCGATGCCCACGACCGTTCGGCCCTCCTCGGGTGCTGCCATCCCACTGCCTGCCGATGACCCATCCATCTTCACGATGGACCTCAGGGGACTTCGGGCGCGCTGGGCTGCCCAGGCAGATCTGCCGCCGATCTCGGCCGAGACGATGGTGGGCGCCGACGCCCGCGCCCAGGCCCTTGGCTTCCCACAGGATCGCCTGATGGAGCATGCCGGGACCGCCGTCGCCGCCGCGGTTCGCGCGCTTGCCATGGACCTGGAGCGCTGGGGTACCGGCCCGATCGTGATCCTGTGCGGCCCGGGCAACAACGGCGGCGACGGCTATGTGGCGGCCCGCCGTCTCGCACTGGCCGGCGTTCAGGTCATCGTCGCGGTCGTGGCCGCCGACATGCACCCATCCGGCCCATCGCGCAAGAACTGGGACCGCATCGCTCGGGATGCCGGGATCGCCAAGGTCCATATCCCCGTACCACGCGACGTCGCGATCTTCGGCAAGGACATAGCAAAGGCGGCGGTCGTCGTGGATGCGCTGCTCGGGACCGGGGTCCGTGGTGCGCTCCGTGAACCGATCCGGTCGGCTGTGGGCCTCATCGCGGCCGCTCGGGCGGCCGGTGTGCCGGTGGTCGCGGTAGATACACCGACGGCGGTGGACCTGTCGAGCGGCGAGCCATCCGAGCCGGTCGTCCGCGCCGACCTGACCGTGACCTTCCACCGCGCCAAGACCGGATTGCTCACGCGCCAGGGTGCCGCCTACGCCGGCCGCGTCCTCGTCGCGCCGATCGGGATCCCGGCGGGCGCCGATCGTGGCTGAGTCGGCGAGCGGCGGTCGTCAACCGGGCTGGCGCGAGGTCCTGACCGTGGCCGTGTGCGTCGTGGCGGTGGTGCTGGGACTCGCCGTCCTGACCAGCGTGCTGCCGACGCAGCTCCAGGAGATCGTCTTTCACACGCCGCTGCTGATCGTCGTGCTGATCGTCGGGACCGGAGGCTGGCTTTGGCGGGTCTCGCGTCGGCAAACAGGTCCGCGCGACCCGTGACCTGGTTCGTGCAGGCGCCCACGGAGTCGACCCCTACGGTCCTGGCACGACGTGCAGCAGACGTCGAGACCCTGGCCTCCGAGACGTGGGACGTCGTCATCGTCGGCGGCGGCATCGTGGGCACCGGTGCGCTGCTGGATGCGGTCTCGCGAGGGATGCGGGCGGCCCTCATCGAGCAGGAGGACATCGCGTCGGGGACCTCGTCGCGATCGTCGCGGCTCATCCACGGCGGGTTGCGCTACCTGGAGCAGTTCCGGTTCGGGCTCGTGCGCCAGGCCCTCGCCGAGCGATCCAGGCTGTTGACCCTGGCCCCGCACCTCGTCCGCCTGGAGCCGCTGCTGTTCCCGATCTACGGCATCCCGTTTCTCTCGAAGGCGTTCTACGACGCCGGGCTGACGCTGTACGACATCCTCGGTGCGCGCCACGACGGCGGTTGGCATCGCCGGCTGTCTAGAGCGGCCACGCTTGAACTGGCGCCGACCCTGCGCCAGGAAGGGTTACAGGGCGGTCTCGTCTATCACGACGGCGTCGAGGACGACGCCCGGTACACGCTGGCCGTGGCCCGCACGGCGCAGGCCGCGGACGCCCTCGTGGTCACCCGGGTCCGTGCGACCGGCCTTCGCTCGGATCCGCGCAGCGGCGTTATAGAAGCCCTGCTCGCGACGGACCTGCTGACCGGTGCGGACGTCGCCATCTCGACGCGGGCGGTCGTCGATGCGACCGGCGTCTGGGCGGCCGAACCGGAGCACCCGTTCGGCAGTGGCTCGACGCGGATCCTGCCCAGCCGTGGCGCCCACCTCGTCGTACCGCGTGAGCGCATCCCGAACCAGGTCGGGCTCACGATCCGGGTCCCGGGCAAGATCGTGTTCCTCGTGCCCTGGCCGGACCACTGGTTGATCGGCACGACGGACGCGCCGTTCGAGGGATCGGCCGAGCATCCGGCCGCCGCCGAATGGGAGATCCAGCACCTGCTGGACACCGTCAACGCCACGATGGACGTGGACCTGACCCGGGCCGACGTCGTGGGCACCTACGCGGGACTTCGGCCGCTCATCGCGCCATCGGACGGCTCCACGGTCAAGGCGTCCCGCGAGCATCGGGTCACGGTCGAGTCGAACGGGGTCGTCCGCATCGGCGGCGGCAAGTACACGACGTATCGGATCATGGCGCGCGACGTCATCGACGGCGTGCTCGGCGGCGATGCGAAGGCTCGTCCCAGCCAGACCGCGGACTGGCGGTTGGTGGGCGCCGCCGATGCCGATGCCCGGGCGCAGCTCGTCGCGGAACTCATGACCATCCCGGCGATGTCGGCGCTGGGAGCGGATGTCGCGGTCCGGCTGGTTGCCCGGCACGGGACGGAGGCGCCGGGCGTGGTCGCGCTGGGCGCGGATCTCGGGCTGCTTCGGCCGCTCGTTCCGGGCCGGGTCTTCCTCGAGGCCGAGGTCGCGTGGGCCGTCCGCCACGAGTCGGCCCTGTCTCTGGACGACGGGCTCGCTCGGCGGACCCGGCTTGCCCAGGAGCTGCCGGATCGCGGGTCCGCGGTTGCGTCACGGGTCGCCGAGATCATGGGTGCCGAGCTCGGATGGGGCGAGGCCCGACAGGCGCGCGAGGTCGAGTCGTACCTCGCGACGGCCCGGCGCGAGTTCTCGGTAGAGGGCGACGCGATCTAGCTGGGCGTCACATCCGGCCGCGGCCGCCCGCCCCGGCCCCTCGCCCGCGCCGCTCGCCCGCGGGCGCGCCGCTCGCGCCGCGCGCCCCCAAGATCGCGGTCCGGTGAGGACCGCGATCTGCACGAGTCCCTCGTGAACCTTGGCGGGATAGACGTTGGATGCCGGATTCGGCGGGTGGCCAAGCACGTCGGTCAGGATCGCGGTCCCTCCAGGACCGAAGCGGTCGCACAGGCGTCGGCCCGGCCCGCGGCACCCGCGGACCCCGGCCCCCGTCATCCGCCCGTCACGGGGCGGCGGCAGGCTCTGCAGCGTGCCGTTCATCGCCGCCTTTGACGCCGGGTTCGCCGGCCTCGTCTACGACCTGCGCCTGCCGATAGCGATCGCGACCGGCGTGGCCGTGGTCATCGGGGTGATCGTGGCGCATCGGCTCGGGTGGTTCGCGGCAGCACGCCGTCATCCGGGACGGACCGTCGTTCTGGCTGTCGTTGGCGCCCTCGTCATCCTCCCGGTCGCGTTCTACACGATCTCACCGCTGTTCATCCGCTCGACCCTCGTGGAGGATGCCCCGGTTGCGGTCGCCGATCTTTCTCCGTCGCCGGCACGGTCAGCGGCGCCAGGCCCGGCAGCGACCGCTGCGCCAAGCCCCACCCTGGCGCCTTCCGGTCGCCCACCGGGGACGGCCACGCCGGCGCCGAGCCCGACGCCCTTCGTGCCCGCGACCGTGGCCAGCGGCGAGTTCACCGGCACCGACGACTTCCACTACGGGTCAGGCACGGCCTCGATCATCGAGACGGCGCCCGGCAGGTTTACGCTGCGTTTCGAGGCGTTCTCGGTACGCAACGGCCCGGATCTCTTCGTCTATCTCTCGCCTGGTGCCGCCGGGTATGAGGACGGCGCCCTGGAGCTGGGTCGACTGAAGGCCACAGATGGGTCGTTCAACTACGACCTGCCCGCGGGCACGGACCCGGCAGCCTTTGGCAGCGCCCTGATCTGGTGCAAGCAGTTCTCGCACCTGTTCGCGCTGGCGCCACTGTCTGCCGGGTGAGAGTCAAGTTGAGGCCGCAAGGAGTGGTGATTCGGGGCTATGCAACGCTCAGGCGAGCGCGTACCATCCCGCCACCGACCGCCATGGCAGGGGCCATGGCTGCATAGCCGAAGCTCGACACACTCGGACTCCTCTCACGGCTGAGGCGAGAAATCCGAACGATCGCGCCGGCTGCCGAGAGGAGATTCGTTCTCGTGTACAACGACAAGAACCTGACGTGTGCGGACTGCAACCAGGAGTTCGTGTTCACTTCGTCGGAGCAGGACTTCTACGCCCAGCGGGGATTCACCGAGCCGCGCCGGTGCGCTTCATGCCGAGCCAGCCGCAAGGCCGCCCGGAACGCCGATGGCGGCGGCGGCGATAGCTCCTACGGCGGCTACGGCGCGGGCGGTGGCTATTCGGCCGGTGGCTCGAGCGGCGGCGGCGGCGGCGGTGGCGGCGGTGGTGGCGGCGGCGGAAGCTACGGCTCGCGCGACCGTGGCCCTCGTGAGATGTTCGAAGCCACCTGCTCCTCGTGCGGCAACGTGGCCCAGGTCCCGTTCCGCCCGACCAGTGGCAAGCCCGTGTACTGCAGCGACTGCTTCAAGAGCCAGCGCGGCTGAGGGTTTCTTCCACTCGCCATATCCGATCTGGGTCGTCAGCCGATCCGGATCGTTCGATCCCAGGCCCGCGAGGTCCCGGACGTCAGGGGTCGCGCAGCTCGACGTTCGCGATGGTTCCAGGCAAGCGGAACCATCTTCGGCGAGGCGAAGGGTGCAGCGAGCGCTTTCGGCCGCGACCGGGTGCGACCGGGTGGGATCGGGCGCGATCAGGCGCGATCAGGCGCGATCGCGACGGACTAGTTCCGGTTGCCCGAAACCATCGGCGGATGGGACCTGAGCGAACTACGCGCTCGCCGGCCCTGCTCGCGCGCCCTCAGTTGCTGGGGCGCTTCCCAGCCAACAGGCCCAGGTCGAATTTGCGCTCCGTGCCGTGGATGAGCCGGTCGATGTTGTCCGCGTGGGCGAGCCAGATGAACGCGGCGCCCACGGCGGCGTACAGCACGTAGGGGAGTGGGGTCTCCGGCACGACGAGCAGGACGAGCAGCATCGCTGGGAACATCGCCGCCGAACCCAGCAACGAGCCGAGCGATACGTACTTGGTCAGCAGGATGACCCCGACGAAGACCGGGGCAGCCAGCAGGACCGCCACGGGCTGGATCACCAGCATGGTCCCGACGGCCGTGCCCACGCCGCGGCCGCTGCGGAAGCCGGCGAAGACCGACCAGATCGCGCCGGCAACGGCAGATGCTCCGCACAGGACCTCGATGGTGGGGCTGTCCGTCAGGATCCGTGCCATGACCACGGGGAGTGCTCCCTTGAGCAGATCTCCAGCCACGACAAGCGCCGCCCACTTGCGTCCAAGGGCGCGGAGGGCGTTCGTCCCGCCGGTCCGTCCGGACCCCACGGTGCGCGGGTCCGTCCCGCCCGACTGGCGCGCCACGATGACCCCGACCGGGATCGACCCCGCCAGGTACGACACCAGCATCAGCACGACGGTCTGGAGCACGAGGGCCTGATCCATCGACTTGCTCCGACTCGGGTCCGGGTCCCCAGCGGCGCCCGGCTGCCTACCGCCGGAGTCTAGCACCGGGTGGCTGCGTGTCAGACCGGGCGTGAAGACATCACCCTTGGTTGCGCAGGCCGCGGCGCCGCGCGTACCATCGACTCGATGACCCTCCCCCCCGCCCGACCCGTGGTCGACACGCCCGAGGCACCCTGACCCATGGCCGTCGGATCCTCCAACGACTTCGATCTCGTCGTGCTTGGCGCGGGCACGGGCGGCTACGCGGCTGCATTCCGGGCCGCCCAGCTCGGCCTGCGCGTCGCCCTGGTGGACGAGGACAAGATCGGCGGCACGTGCCTCCATCGCGGCTGCATCCCGACCAAGGCGCTGCTCGAATCGGCGGCATTCGCGGACAAGATCAAGCACGCCAAGGAGTACGGCCTGACGCTGCCGGGCGAGGCGACGGTCGACTACGCCGCGATGGCCGCCCGCCGCGATGCCGTCGTGAAGCGGATGTGGACCGGGCTCAAGACCCTTGTCGACAAGAACAAGGTTACCTGGGTCCAGGGTCGCGGTCGCCTGGATGGCCCACAGAAGGTCCACGTCATGCAGGCCGGCGAGGACGGCACGCCCGGTGCCGGCGGGGAGCGGATCCTGCAGGCGACCAACGTCATCATCGCGACTGGTTCGCGGGTCAAGTCCTTGCCTGGGATCGTGCCGGACGGCAAGCGGATCGTGACCAGCGACGACGTCCTGACGATGGACACGCTCCCGAAGGACATCATCATCGTGGGCGCCGGCGCGGTCGGCGTCGAGTTCGCCAGCATGTTCCACGACGTCGGCGTCAAGGTGACCCTCCTCGAGTACCTGCCGCAGATCGTCCCGCTCGAGGACGCCGAGGTGAGCAAGGCCCTCGAGCGCAGCTTCACGAAGCGCGGGATCGCGGTCATGACCAACGCCCGCTTCGATGCCGCGAGCGTGAAGGCGAGCAAGTCGGGGGTGAGCCTCGTCGTCGGTCCCGATGGCAAGGACGCGGCGCCACTCAGCGCAGAACTGCTCCTCGTCGCGACCGGCCGGGCCGCCAACATCGAGGACATCGGCCTCGAGACGACCCGGGTCGAGACGGACCGCGGCATCATCAAGGTCAACGGTCACATGCGCACGAAGGAGCCGCACGTCTACGCGGTCGGTGACATCGTCGGCGGGCTGTGGCTGGCGCACACTGCCGCGCACG
Organism: Candidatus Limnocylindrales bacterium; assembly: GCA_046593725.1. Taxonomy (GTDB): domain Bacteria; phylum Chloroflexota; class Limnocylindria; order Limnocylindrales; family CSP1-4; genus SPCO01. The sequence continues at coordinate 6,053 of JBKJQY010000001.1, read as the reverse complement.
AAGGGATCATCGCGGCCCACACGATCGCTGGCGAGTCCGACGTCCACGAGATGGACTACGAGAAGCAGCCCCACGCGACGTACTGCCGCCCGGAGATCGCCTCGATCGGCCTGACCGAGGCGCAGGCCACGGAGCGTGGCCACACCATCAAGATCGGTAAGGTGCCGTTCCAGGCGATCGCCAAGGCGATCATCGGTGGGGAGTACGAGGGCTTCGTCAAGATCGTCGCGGACGCGAACACCGACGACACGCTCGGCGTCCACATCATCGGCCCGCATGCGACGGACCTCATCGCCGAAGCCAGCCTGGCGAGCCTGCTCGAGGCGACGCCATGGGAGATCGGGGCGGCCACGCACGCGCACCCCACGCTGTCGGAGATCCTGGGCGAGGCCGCCATGGCCGTCGACGGACGAGCCATCAACTTCTAGCCAGCAGGAGGCCGGACCCAAACGATGGCCGTGAGCAGGGGCAAGGACCGGATCCTCGGCGGCTCGGTCGATGGGGCTGCAGCCGCCTCGCTCGGCGCGTCCGTCGGGCTGTCGGACGCCGACCTTCTCGCGATGTACCGGATGGTCGCGCTGGCGCGAGCTGTCGACGAGCGGATGTGGATCCTCAACCGCGCAGGCCGGATCCCGTTCGTCATCAGCGGCCAGGGCCATGAAGGAGCGCAGGTGGGGATCGCCTGGGCGTTCGAGAAGGGCCACGACTGGATCGCGCCGTTCTATCGCTCGATCGCGACATGCCTCACCTTCGGGATGAGCGCGCGCGACATCATGACCGCGCAGTACGCCACGGCCGGCGATCCGTCGTCTGGCGGCCGCCAGATGCCCGGCCACTATGGCTCGCACGACCACAATCTGGTGTCGGTCAGCTCGCCGGTCGCCACCCAACTGTTGCACGCGGTCGGCATCGCCCTGGCGGCCAAGATCCGCAAGACGGGCCAGGTGGCGATGGCCAGTATGGGCGAGGGCTCGTCCAACCAGGGCGACGTCCACGAAGGCCTCAACTTCGCCGCGATACACAAGCTGCCGTTCGTGTTCGTCGTCGAGAACAACGGGTACGCCATCAGCGTGCCCGCGGCGATGGAGGTATCCGTGGCAGATGTCGCGGATCGCTCGTCCGGATACGGCATCCCGGGCGTCGTCGTTGATGGGTCTGATGTCCTTGCCTGCTACGCGGCAGCCCGTGACGCGGTCGCGCGGGCCCGAGCCGGCGAGGGTCCGACGCTGATCGAAGCCAAGGTGACGCGGCTCACCGGCCACTCCTCGGACGACCAGCAGACGAAGTACCGAACCGAGGAGGACCTCGCGGCCGGCCTCGGGCACGACGCCCTGCCACGCTTCCGCGACCAGCTGCGGGAGGCCGGCATCCTGACTGAGGATGTGGAGGCGGCGCTGACCGCCGAACTCAAGGCGATCGTGGAAGACGCCACCGATTTCGCCGAAGCCGAGCCGGACCCGGATCCCGCCACCGCGATGCGCTACGTCTACGCACAGGATGTCGACTGATGCCGGCGATGACGTTCATCGAGGCGATCCGCTCCACGCTCGCCGACGAGATGCGGCGAGACCCGACCGTCATCGTCCTGGGTGAGGACGTCGGCAAGAAGGGCGGGGTCTTCCTCGCGACGGATGGCCTGTGGGCGGAGTTCGGCGACGAACGGGTCATCGACACGCCGCTGACCGAATCGATGATCGTGGGCGCCTCGATCGGGGCCGCCGTGAACGGCATCCGGCCGGTCGCCGAGATCCAGTTCGCGGATTTTATCTTCCCCGCGTTCAACCAGATCGTGTCCGAGGCGGCCCGGATGCGCTATCGCTCGAACAACGGCTACAGCGTGCCCATGACGATCCGCGCCCCATACGGCGGCGGCGTCCACGGCGCGCTGTACCACTCGCAGTCCGTCGAGGCCTTCTTCACCCACGTCCCGGGGCTCAAGGTGGTCGTGCCGTCCACGCCGTACGACGCCCGCGGCCTGCTGCGCTCATCCATCCGCGACGACGACCCGGTCCTCTTCTTCGAGCACAAGAAGATGTATCGATCCGTTCGCGGCGAGGTCCCGGACACGGATTACACCATCCCGCTCGGCAAGGCGGCCGTGACCCATCCGGGCTCGCAGGTCACGGTCATCGCCTACGGGCTGATGGCGCACTACTCCCTCGAAGCGGCCGACCGGGTCGCCGACGACGGGATCAGCGTGGAAGTCGTGGACCTGCGCACGCTGCGGCCACTGGACCGCGAGACGGTCCTCGATTCGGTCAAGAAGACCGGCAAGTGTCTGATCGTCTACGAGGACAACAAGTTCGGCGGGTACGGTGCGGAGGTCGCGGCCATCGTCGCCGAGGAGGCCTTCGACTACCTGGACGGGCCGGTCACCCGGATCGCCGGGCCGGAGGTTCCGGGCGTGCCCTACAACCACGTCCTGGAGGATTGGTTCATGGTCAACCCTGAGAAGATCGCTGCCGGCATCCGGACGCTCGCGGCGTACTGAGCGTCCACTCCACGTCTTGCTCGACGCGTAGACTCCCAACGTCGTCGGCTTCCAGCTGGCCGTTTCTCAGAAGGTCGTGCTGACATGCGTGGTTTGCCCGGGTTCGGTTCCTTGGTCGTCGTCGCCATCATCGCCGTGGGCGTCGCCGGGTGCGGGTCCGCCGCTCCAACGCCGGCCGCAGACGGGTCGATTCCCGTCGACTTGAGTGAGTGGAAAGTGACGCCGGCCGTGGCTGAAGCCTCCGCAGGCTCGATCACCTTCACCATCTCCAACAAGGGGTCGCAGACCCACGAGTTCGTCGTCGTCAAGACCGACACGAAAGCCGACGCGCTGACGGTGGTCGACAACAAGATCGACGAGTCCACGCTGACACCGGTCGACGAGATCGAGGACATCGCGGTGGGGGCGAACCCGACGCTTACGGTGGACCTCGCCGCCGGACACTACGTGCTGCTCTGCAACATCGAGGCGCACTACGCACAGGGCATGCGAGCCGACTTCGACGTGAAGTAGGGGATTCCGGATCGACATCCGCGCTCGGAATCCCACGCGTCGTAGATCACGCCCGGACCGGATCGTGCTGTTCGGGTCACAGGCTCGGGGTGACGCTCGCCCCGATAGCGATGCTGACCTGCTGGTCGTGATCCCGGGGATCGCTCATCGGCGCCATACGGAGGCGGCGATCTACGGGTCGCTGGCCGGCATACCCTTTGGGACGGACGTAGTCGTCGTCCACCCCCAGGACATCATCCGGGGCGCCGATCTCGCCGGCACGATGCTTGGCCCGGTTCTTCGCGAAGGGCGAACGGTCTATGTCCGCTCCTGATCGTCGACGCGCGCTTGTTCGGCGGTGGCTCACGAAAGCCAGTTCTGGGTAGTGGCCGGATCGCGGCCAAGGTCATCAACCACTACGGCCACGAGATCCTGAAGGTATTCGGAGTCTGAGACGAGCGACCACAGGCGGCGCTGTAACATCGGCTCGAGCCTCGCGTCATCTGGACAAGCCACAGCCTGACAAACGCCTCGTCAGCACGCCGACCCGCAGCTATCGAGGGATCTCATGCATATCGCGTTCATCGCCATGAGCGGCGTCCGAGCCTGGAGCAAGGAGATCACCGAAGCCGGCCTGACCATGCCGGGCTTCCTGGAGCGTAGCCAGAGCATCGCGTCACTGCCCAGCCTCTCGCTGCTGACCCTGGCCGGCATGACGCCCGACGCTTTCGACGTCAGCTACCACGAGATCCTTGACATCCGCGAGCTGGGCCAGCTGCCCGATTGCGACGTCGCCGCCATCGCCTCCTACTCCGCCCAGATCAAGGATGCGTACGAGCTGGCCGACCGCTACCGGGCCGTCGGCGTCCGGACGGTCCTGGGCGGCCTGCACGTGACCGCCGTGCCGGACGAGGCGATGGCGCACGCCGATGCGGTCGTCGTCGGCGAGGGCGAGTTGGGCTGGCCGGACCTGCTGGCCGACCTCCAGGCCGGGCGCCCGCTGCGCCGCATCTACGCCCCCAACGGCCGCGAGTTCGACCTGGCTGATTCGCCCATGCCGCGCTACGACCTGCTCGACATCCAGCGCTACAACCGGCTCACCGTGCAGACGCAGCGCGGCTGTCCGTGGCGCTGCGAGTTCTGCGCCGCTTCGATCCGACTGACGCCGAAATACAAGGTCAAGCCGGTGGACCGGGTGCTGGCCGAGATCCACGAGATCAAGCGCCACTGGCCCAAGCCCTTCATCGAGTTCGCCGACGACAACACGTTCGTCAACCGGAGTCACGTCAAGGAGCTCCTGCGTGCCCTGGCCCCCGAACGGCTGCGCTGGTTCACCGAGACCGACATCTCCATCGCCGACGACCCCGAGCTGTTGGAACTGATGCGCCTTTCGGGCTGCGCAGAGGTCCTCATCGGTCTGGAGAGTCCGAACGCGGGCGGCATCGAGGGTGTCGAGTTGCGCCGGAACTGGAAGCGGGCGCGCTTCGACGACTACAAGGCGGCCATCGAGCGCATCCAGTCCCACGGCATCGCCGTCAACGGCTGCTTCGTCCTGGGTCTCGACGGCGATGGGCCGGAGATCTTCGGGGCAGTCGAGCAGTTCGTCCGCGAGAGTGGCCAGTTCGACGTCCAGATCACGGTCATGACGCCGTTCCCCGGCACGCCGCTCTACGAGCGCCTGCGTACCGAGGGCCGTCTTCTCGAGGAGGGCGCCTGGGAGCGATGTACGCTCTTCGATGTCAACATCCGGCCCAAGGGCATGTCGCCGGAAACACTCCAACACGAGGCACTGGAGTTGGGCCGGCGGCTCTACACGGAGGAGGAGCGGGCCAATCGGGGCAAACGGTTCCGTGAGCAACGCCGCCGCTATGTGCGTCGGCAGTCAGCAGCGAGGTGCAGCGCATGACTACGACCATAGAGCGCCCGATGTCGTCGGGCTGGCGGACCTTCTTCCTGGTCGCGGCCCTCTACGACCTCATCCTGGGCGCCGTGTTCCTGGTCATCGGGGAGCGGATCCTGACGGCGGTCGGGATGGTGCTGCCGCCCCATATCGCCTACATCCAGCTCGCCGCTGTCTTCATCTTCGTGCAGGGGCTGGGCTACTGGCTCGTGTTTCGCGACCCGTTCGCCAACCTGGGCATCGTCCGTATCGGGGTTGCCTACAAGGCCGCCTATTCCGGGTTGGCCCTGTACTACATGGTCAGCGGACAGTTGCCCAGCGTCTTCTTCATCCCGTGGGCCGTCACGGACCTGCTCTTCCTGATCGGCTTCGTGACGTTCCTGCGTGGGGCCTCCCGCACGCAGCCCGCGTGATCCACGAGGCCCTCCAGCGCTCCGTTCCCGTCGAGCTGACGGCCGACCGCGGCATCGCGAGGCGGGTCAAGCGGCTGGCCGCGACGAGCGCTGTCGCCCTGGGGTTGATCTGGCTGTTGGCGGTCACGACGCTGGAGGCTCCAGTGCTTGTCGATGCGGTGCTGGCGGCCGGCTGGATCATGATGCCCACCGTCCTGGCGGCGAGCCTGAGGCGTCCGTCGTTGCGCTACTGGCTCATCGTCCCATCGACGCTGGTCGGCGTCGGGCTGGTGGCCGTTTCACTCGGATGGCTTCCGGAGGATCCCGCTGCGGCGGCGGGTTGGTTGCTGATGACGGTGGGGGTGCTGCTCGGTGGGGTCATGGGTCTGTGGCTTTGGTTCCGTGTCGTGCCGGTGCCGGCGTCGCTCGACGACCCATTTGCGGCAGGGCGTTGGGCGCTCATCGTGCTCCATGTCGCCCTCATCACGACGGGCCTGGGTTTGGCGATCGCGGCCCTCGTGTCCGACGCGGCTCTCCCGGGCCCGGGCTGATCCGCAGAATCGGCCGTTCCGGGGCTCGACCTCGCAGCGCCTCGCGCTCGCCGCGGAGATGGGCGACACTAGCGCCCTACTGAATCGACCCCAGCCCGCCGACCCGGGGTCGGCCGCCAGCGGAGGACCTGCGAACGTGGCGAAGGTGACGATGCCCCAGCTCGGCGAGAGCGTGGCCGAGGGGACGATCGGCAAGTGGCTCAAGCAACCGGGTGACGCGGTGGCCA
>JBKJQY010000116.1:0-8663 GCA_046593725.1 Candidatus Limnocylindrales bacterium | reverse complement strand
AGCGCCAGGTAGAGGCGCGCATTCCGCTCGACAGACTCGTCGGGCACATGCACCGCCCGGGCCGCTGCGACCATGTCGGCCGCGACCTGCTTGGTCTCGGCCTCGCCGAACTGTCGGGCGAGTTCGACCAGGTCTCGCAGCTCTCGCGAGACGACCCTGGCACCGCCGAGTCGGGCATGGAGATCGCGCTGGTCGAACCGAAGATTCTCGAACCCGGGTGCCAGTCCGCCGATCCACGCGACGCGAGCCGTCGCCAGGGCACGACGCCCCTTCAGCGCACCCACAGTCACCCGCAGTCGTCGTCGAAAGGTCTCGTCCTCGACGTGGCCGTAGAACCACTTGAACGGTTTGGGGTCTCGGTAGTAGCGGCGCAGCGTCGACACGAACATACTCGCTGTCACGAACGAGTTGAGCTGCATGTCGCCGTCGTCGCGCGGCTCTGGGGTCGCCCAGATCCCGAGCGAGACCCCGCTATCGGCAAAGGGCAGGAGCGCATCAGCCATGCAACACGCCGCGGTCTGCACGATTAGCAGATCCAGGTGCTCGTCGGCCAGGTCGCGAGCGACCGCGGCTGCTGCCTCGGCGTCCATCACGCCACCTTCGCGGGCGATCAACTCGAACCCGAGTTCCTCTGCGAGCTGCGCCAGGCCGGTCCGCGCTCGGGAGAATTGCCCATGCTCTTCGGCGTAGTAGGTGGCGATATGAACGCCGACGTATCCGATGCGGATCGTCATCTGCGCGCCTCCTGGTGATGAACGACCGATCGGCAAGCGTCCGCGACTCGATCGGCGCTCGGGATGTACAGGTCTTCTAGCGGCGGGCTGAATGGGACGGGGGCATGCGGCGCGGTCACTTGGCGGATCGGAGCGCGCAGGCTATCGAATGCCGACTCCGCGACCAGAGCGGCGATGTCCGTGGCCAAGGAGCAGCGTGGGTACGACTCGTCGACGACGACCAGGCGCCCCGTCTTGCGCACCGAGCGCAGGATCGCCTCGGTGTCGAGCGGCGAGTAGGTGCGCGGGTCGATGACCTCGCAGCTGATCCCTTCGGTTGCGAGGACCTCCGCGGCATCGAGCGCCGTGTGCACCATCTTCTGGACACCGACGACGGTGACGTCGGTGCCCTCGCGAGCGATCCGCGCCTGACCGAGTGGGATGACGTAGGGCTCCTCGGGGACGTCGTCCTTGCGCATGTACAGCCGCTTGTGCTCCATGAAGATCACCGGATCCGGGTCGCGGATCGCAGCGATGAGGAGGCCTTTGGCGTCGTAGGCCGTCGCGGGAGCGACGACCTTGAGTCCAGGGATGTGGGCGTACAGCGAGTACAACGTCTGGGAGTGCTCGGCGCCCGCTCGGAACCCAGCGCCGACGACCGTCCGGACGACCATCGGGACTGAAACCTTGCCTCCGTAGACGTAGCGCAGCTTCGCCGCCTGGTTCAAGAGCTGGTCGAAGGACGTCCCGATGAAGTCCACGTACATGATCTCCGCCACCGGTCGCAGGCCGGCGACGGCGGCGCCGACCGATGCGCCGATGAAGCCCGTCTCGGCGATGGCCGTGTCGACGACCCGCCGACGTCCGAACTTGCCGAGTAAACCTTGGGTGACCCCGAATGGGCCGCCCCACGCGTCCGCGGCCTCAGGATACGCCTCGTCCCGCCCAGCACCACCGGCGATATCCTCGCCGAACAGGACGACGCGATCGTCGGCGGCCATCTCCTGCGCCAAGGCCTCGTTGATCGCATCCTTGATCGTCAGCTCGCGCATCACTCGGCCTTCCAGGAGGTGTAGACGTCGGCGGTGAGCATGCTCGGGTCGGGCCAAGGAGCGGCTTCGGCCGCGACGAGCGCTACTTCCACCTCGGCCGTCATCTCCAGGTCGATCTCGTCGAGTCGAGCCGGGTCGATCTGCCCGGCGGTCGACGCCCGAAAGCGAAGCAGCGGATCGCCCGCGCGATACTTCGCTACCTCCAGGGGCGGCTTGTACGTCTGGGTATCACCCTCGTATTGCCCGTAGTAGCGGTAGGTCATCGCCTCGATCAACGTCGGTCCGTCACCCGCCCTCGCCCGACCGATCGCCTCGGCCGTGACGTCGCGGACGGCGAACACATCCATCCCGTCGACCTGGATCCCAGGCATCCGATAGTTGCCCGCCATTGCCGCGACCGAATCGGTCAGGAGGTGGTAGTCGACCGCCGTGGTCTCCGCATAGAGGTTGTTCTCGCAGACGAAGATGACGGGCAGGCGGAACAGACTGGCGAACTCGAGCGCCTCGTGGAACGCGCCTTGGTGGACGGCCCCGTCCCCGAAGAAGGAGACGGCGACCCGATCCTCACCCCGGTATGCTGCGGCGAATGCCGCTCCGGCGGCGATCGGGAGGCCGGCCGCGACGATCCCCATCCCACCGATCATCCCGAGGTTCTGGTCGGCGACGTGCATGGAACCGCCCTTGCCACCGGTCACGCCGGTGGACCGTCCCAGCAGCTCACCCGTGATGGCCTCCAGGGGAACGCCGCGAGCGATCGCGTGTCCGTGGTTCCGGTACGTGGAAGTCAGCCAGTCTTCGGGACGGAGCTGGCTGATCACACCGACGCCCACGGCCTCCTGGCCGGCATAGCAGTGGACGTAGCCCTCAAAGCGCTTCGCGATCACCTCCGCATGGATGCGATCCTCGAACTGGCGTATCCGCGACATCGAGCGGTACAGGTCGATCGTGGTGGCTTGGTCAAGATCAGGCATCAAGGCCCTCCAAGAGGATGAAGCGACTGCCGGCTGTGGGGACGTCGACCCGCAACGGGCCGGTCGGGGCCAGAGCCCTGCCGGTCATGAGGTCCGTTGCGGCCGTCGCTCGCAAGTGGACGATCGCCTCGAGCGGCTCGGCTGCGGTCGATGTGACGGTCAGCAGTCCACGCTGCGCATCACGGCGGAAACGGGCATAAACGCGAGGCATGCCGTCGCTCGCGGCCTGGGCCGTCCATAGGCGCTGGGCCCCGGCGCCGTCGGCGATCGAGGCAAGCAAGCGCGAGGCCGGGCCGGTCGTCTCGCGTCGAGAAGCCACATCGAGGTGCGTGCCGAACAAGATCGCGCAGCCCGCGCCGGTTCGGTGCAGCGTCGCAGCGACGCTGCCATCCTCGAACCGTGCGATGACGTCTGTCTTGGCCCCGGGCGCAAGGACCTGACGATGCCAGGCACCGTTGACGACTCCACCAGCCCAGCCCGCCAGGGATGCGTGAGCGGGCACGTCGATGCCGATGTGGCCCCGGTCGACCCGGATCGATGCCTCCCTGGCTCCGAAGACCGAATCCAGCCCGGCGCCTGGGCGACGATCCCACCACCAGCCACGTGCATCGAGAGACGCGGTCTTGGCGAAGGCGATGGCGGTACCACCGCCCGCCACGAAGTCCGCGATCGCCTCGCCCGCGGCCGACGGGATAAGCATCGTGAAGGGTAGGACCAGCAAGCGGGCCGTCAGGCTGCCCAGATCGGCGCAGGAGACGAAATCGACCTCGAACCCGCTGCCCGCGAACGCCCGGTAGGCACCCGCCACAGCCTCGAGGAGGAACGCTCCCGCGTCCATCCCGGAGACCGCCGTAGCGTTTTCGAAGTCGTACAGGATGGCCACATCAGCCGGACGAGGGCGCATCGTCAGGAGGTCCGTGGCGATAGGCTCGATGGCCCGGCCGACAAGTCCCGCCGCCCCCAGGCGCTCCGTACCCTCGCCCTCGAGGTCGGCGAGGGCGCCCCAATGGATGGGGATGCAATTCCACTCGCGATAGCCTTGATAGAGGATCGCGTTCGCGCCTGACCCCAGGGCATCCGCGTTCATCCGCAGCACGTCGTCAGCGTCGGTCGCATGGTCCGGCCCCAAGACCCAGCCGTTGATCGGGCCGCTTTCGACTTCGGCGAGCCAAAAGTCCGCCTTGGCGATCATCGCGCTGGACCGGGCGTAGTCCAGGAACATGCCGCCATATTCGGGCTCGATCAACCCTCGTTCGCCGATCCCTGGGTAGTAGTCGTAGCCGATCACATCGACCTCGCGGGCGAGGCGCCAAGGGTCCTGGCCGATCCAAACCCCGAACGGGTCGTGGGCGGACCAGATGAAGACATTCGTCATCGTCGTGATCGCCGGCGTCAGCTCGTTGAGCTGGCGTCGTTGCCACGCCACGAAGGCGGCCATCGACTCGGCGATGAACCGGCGCCAATCCAGCCAGGCGGTGACGACACCCCACTCGCTCGGCATCGACCGCGGTGCCCGGACTTGGGACCAGCTGCTGTAGCGGTGGTGGGTCGGATCCCAACGCCAGGCATCCGAGAGGGCCTCGGGCGTCCCGTAGCGCCCGATCAACCAGTCGCGGAAGCGAGCCTCGGTGTGTCCGCAGTAGCAGTAGAGGTCCATCCCTCGGCCCTGGCGAGCGACGAATGGGTAGCCGATCTCGTTGTCGATCTGCCAGCCGGCAAGTTCGGCACGGTGTCCATAGCGCTCGGCCAACGACCCGATCCAGCGGGTCAGTTCCTCGCGGTAGGCGGGATGATCCCGACAGGCCCAGGACCACGACGACCCGATCGGGTACTGGACACCGTCACGGGACACGACCTGGAGGTCTGGGTAGGTCTCGGCCATCCACACCGGCGGACAGCAACTGCCGGTGCCGAGGACGACCCGCATCCCGCGCTCGCCGGCCAGCTCGAAGACCCGATCGAGCCAGCTGAAGTCGTAGGTGTGGGGGGCGACCTCGATCCGGTCCCAGCTGGCAAGGAGCTCCGCCGTCCGGACCACTGTCAGCCCGTGCTCGACCATGCGATCGAAGTCGCGCGGCCAATCCGCCGGGTCGTGCATCGGCGGGTAGTAGGACGATCCGATCCGAACGCGGTCGAGCTGGGTCACGGTGTCGGCTCGAGCCGGGCCAATCTAGCGTACTCCGGGGTCACGAGGCGTCCGCCACGGCCGGCAACACCCAGACGTGTTCCGGCGGGAATCGCAGCGTCACGTCGCTCCCGTCGGGGAACCGCTCGCCGGGGGTAGCCGTGAACTCCAGCTCTCCACACGCGCTCTCGACCCAGACCCGCAGAAGCGTGCCGAGATACATCGACCGCAGGACCCTGGCTGGAAAGGCATTGGGTCCCTGGCCGATCGAGATCGCCTCCTGTCGGATGGTCATGATCGTCCCGTCCGTCGGTGCTGGCCGGCCGAGCTCAAAGGAACCGACGGCCGTCTCGAATCGGCCCTCGACGACTCGTCCGGGAAGGAAATTGCGCGCCCCAAAGAAACGAGCGACATCGATCGATGCCGGTCGCTCGTAGAACGTGGTCGGCACATCGACCTGCAAGAGCCGTCCGTGCTGCATCAAAGCGATCTGGTCGGCCAGCATCACGGCTTCTTCTTGGTCGTGCGTGACGAAGATGGTCGTCAACTCGAGCTCGCGCTGGATGGACCGAATCAGGTCGCGCATCTCGACCCGCAGATTGGCGTCGAGCTGGCTCAGGGGCTCATCGAGCAGGAGGACGTCCGGGTTCGTCACGAGGGCACGCGCCAACGAGACCCGCTGTTCCTGGCCTCCCGATAGCTCTCCGGGACGTCGGTCTTCCACGCCCGGCAGGTGTACGAGGCCGAGCATCCGGGTCACGCGCTCACGGATCGTCGCTCGGTCGACGTGCTTCATCCGGAGTCCGAAGGCAACGTTCTCGCCGATGGTCATGTTCGGGAACAACAGTGGCTTCTGGAAGACCATCGCCACATTGCGTCGCTCGGCGGGGATCCGGGCGACCGGACGCCCGTCGAACGTGATCTCTCCGGCGGTCGGTTCGAGCAGGCCGGCGATCATCTTGAGGGTCGTGGTCTTCCCGCAGCCGGACGTCCCCAGGAGTGCGAAGAGGGTGCCAGCCTCGATCGAGAGGTCGAGTCGGTCGACGCTCGGTGATGTCGTTTTCGGGTAGATCTTGGTGAGATCGACGAGCAGGACTTTGACGCTCACAGCTTTCCAAAGCCTCCCATGGTCTGTCGATCACCGGAGAGGAACCGCGATGAAAGGAACATGATCACGATCGCCGGGATCACGAACAGCACGCACAACGCGGCGGCGATGCTGAGGTCCGACGTGGCGAATGAGAAGAGCAGCAATGGCAGTGTTCGCACGACACCACCCCCGATCAGCAAGGTCATGATGTATTCGCTCCAGGCGATCAAGAAGGCGAAGAGCATCGCCACGATGAGTCCGGGGAAGATCGCCGGTAGGGTCACGTGGACGAAGGCCCGCCACGACGAAGCGCCGAGCACCCGCGCCTGTTCTTCATAGGTCGTGTCGTAGTTCGAATAGACCGCGCTCATGACCAACGTCACATAGGGGATCGTCGGGACCAGCTGGACGAGGACGACCCCGAGGACCGTGTCAGCCAGACCTAACTTGATGAACGCCACCTGGTTGCCCATCGCCACTGTCAGCGGCGGGACGATCTCCGGGGCAAGGATCAAGAAGTAGACGAGGCGTCGGCCGCGGAAGGGATGCAATCCAAGGGCTCGACCCGCCGAAAGGCCGATCAACCCGGCGATGACCGCGACGATCGATGCGATCGTCAGCGACGTCAGGAACGCCGGGATCACCTTTGCGTCGGCAGAGAACACGTATTCCCAGGAGCGCAGGTCCAGGCGAGTCGGTACCAGGTTGGGGAAGAACCACGTCGCGCTGAAGGACCACACGAGGACCGGCAGGAGCGGCAGCGTGATCAACAAAACAAGGACGACGAGGCCAACGATATCGCGGGATCTGCGTGGCTTGGCCGCGGCCACCGGCACGGGGACCACGCCGCCCAAGGCGCTCATCGTTCGACCCGGACATAGCGGCTGGTCAGTCGCATGTAGACGACCACGAGACTCACGACGACCACCGAGATGACGACGTTGATCGCCTGGGCCTCGGCGCGCGCATTGAGATCCACGTTCGTAAATGAGAGATATGCCAAGACCGAGAGCGTCGCCGGATACGGCTGCCCGAGGAGGAACGGGACTTCGTACGAGCCGAAACTGAACGCGAACACGATGATCGATGTCGAGAGGACGCCGGGCATGATGAACGGCAAGATCACGTGCCGGAACCGCTGCCACCAGCCTGCTCCGAGGGTGCGGGCCAGATCCTCGTAGTCGCGCGTGCTGCCGGCCAGCGACGCGAGGACGACTACGCCGATGAACACCGTCTCCTTCCATACGTATTCAGCGATGATCGAGAACCCCCAGCGATCGTTCACGAGCGGTGGGAAGGCACCTGGGTCAGCGGTCAGGCCGAGGAAATGGGTGAACCGAGAGATCAAGCCGCTTTGCGAGAAGAGGACCAGCATCCCGACCGCACCCACGATATGCGGGATGGCGAGGTTGAACTGGAATAAGTAGGTGCCGATCCGTTGGCCCACGCTGGTCTGGCGCAGGAACAGTGCCGATGCGATGGCGAGGGTCGCCGAGATGATTGTCGAAGCGAAGGCGATCCAGAGACTCAACGTCAGCGATGGGATGAAGGCTGGATTCGCGAGCATCTCGGCGTAGGCGTCGAGATTGAAGTCGTCCTTCCCGATGAGCGGCAAGTAGTTGAGGCTCTGGGTGACGCCGAACAACACGCCACCCAGGAACAGGATGACGATCACGGCCAGAGCCGGGCTCAAGAGCAGCCAGGTCCGGGCAGTGGGGGAGAGGCGGCGCCGATCCCCCACTGCCGTCAATAGACTCATTCTGGGTGGTCCTGTGAGGCCGTCGGCTACTTCTGAAGGACGTTTGACGTCCAGCCAGCTTCGACCTCGGTGGCCCACTTGGCTTGGAGTTCGGGATTGCTGTTCTTCGAGAGCACAGCGAACGGAGCGACCTGCGGCGGGAAGGCGTAGTTGTCGAAGCGCGCCTTCTGATCTGCCGGCAGGGCAGTCGTATCGATCGCGGGATACCCCACCCCGGTGTCGATCGCGTTGTACTGCGAGTCGAGCGCGAGCAGGATGTTCGCAACGACCTCCGCGGCTGCCTTATGCGGGGAGTTGTACGGGATCGCGACGTAACTGACGTCACCGATCATGCCCTTGTCGAAGACGAATTGGCGTGTCGTTTCCGGCCAAGTCCCCTTTTTTACCAACTGGCCGGTGAGCGTCGGGGCGTAGCTCATCGAGAAGTCGACCTCGCCATTCGCGTACAGCTGATCGAGGGCGGTGCTCGTTTGCGGATACGTCGCGCCTGCGCGCCACAGGCTTGGCTTCAGGTCGTTGAGGAGACTCCAGAGCGCCGGCGTAGCCGAGTCGTACTTCGCTTGATCGAATGGACCGAGGAGGTCCTTGTAGCCACCGTTCACGTCGTACAGCATCTGTCGCACGAACACCGAGCCTGTGAAGTCGGGGATCGCGGGATAGGTGAACTTGCCGGGATTCGACTTGATCCAGGCGATCAGACTCGCGGCATCGGTCGGTGGCGTCGCCACCTTGGCGGAGTCGTAGATCATCGCGAATTGCGCTAGCGACCAAGGCGATTCGCAGTCCCCGACGGGCAGGCCGAAGTCGGTGTTGACGGTCGGGTTGTCCCAGTTGACGTACTGGTCATTCGGGAGGTCATGGATCCAGCCGCAGGACAACAGGCTGGCCTGCTTCATCGTCGCGAAATTCTCGCCGTTGATCCAGATCAGGTCGACCGACCCGTCCGAATCCTT
>JBKJQY010000074.1:0-12201 GCA_046593725.1 Candidatus Limnocylindrales bacterium | reverse complement strand
CGTCTCCTGGAAGGAGGCCGCCGCCAGGCGACCGGAATGGGCCTGGTCAGCCCTCCTCGCCGGTCTCGGCGAGGACGGCATCCTCCTCGAGGAACGGGTTCGCCTCGGTCCCTTCGGAGCCGTTCGAACCGGCCTCGGAGAGGAACGGGTTGGCGGCGTCGTCGTCGCCATCGGCGCCGGCGATCGTCGCGGCCAGCGCCAGGCCGGCCGCCTCCTCGTCGGAGCCTCGAGTCTCGCCGTCCGCGAGGAACGGGTTGAACTCGGTGCCGAGATCCTCGAGCGCTTCGCCGGCAAGGGCCTCGAGGGCCGCCCGGCGATCACGCTCCTTGCGAGCTGCCACGTTCGCCGGCGCACCCGTCCCCGCGGGGATGAGCTTGCCGATGATGACGTTCTCCTTGAGGCCGATCAGGTGGTCCTTGGCGCCGTTGATGGCGGCCTCGGTGAGCACCCGGGTCGTCTCCTGGAAGGACGCCGCGGCGAGGAAGCTCGAGGTGTTGAGCGAAGCCTTGGTCACGCCGAGCAGCACGGTCTGGGCCGTGGCTGGTTCGCCGCCCTCGGCCAGGACCCGGTTGTTGTGCTCCTCGAACTCGAGTCGGTCGACCAGTTCCGTCGGGAGCAGGTCCACGTCGCCCGGCTGGTCGATGCGGACCTTGCGGAGCATCTGCCGGACGATGATCTCGATGTGCTTGTCGTTGATCGTGACGCCCTGGCTCCGGTAGACCTTCTGGACTTCCTTGACGAGGTAGCGCTGGACGGCATCCTTGCCCCGGGTGTCCAGGTATTCCTGCGGGTTGATCGGGCCGTCCGTGATGGCGTCGCCGGCACGGATCTCAGTGTTGTTCTCGACAAGCAACTTGGCGTTGTGCGGGATGAGGTACTCGCGCTCAACGACGTCCTCGGCCCGGACCACGAGGCCCGTGTCGCCCTTCACGAGGAAGCCGCGGACCGGTGCCGCGACCTCGGTCGTGTCGCCGTCCTTGCCGGAGCGAGCCAGGACCTGGCCGGCTTCGACGAGGTCACCGGGGGCGGCCAGCATCTCAGCGCCCCTGGGCACCGTGAGCGAGGTGTCGTAGACCTCCGTGGAGGTGACCTTGACCTTCGTCGGGCCGTCGCCTCGGATGATCTCGACGATGCCGTCGATGTGGCTGATCTCCGCCTTGCCCTTGGGAATGCGGGCCTCGAACAGCTCCTCGACGCGCGGCAGGCCGGCGGTGATGTCCAAACCGCCGGCGACACCGCCGGTGTGGAACGTCCGCATGGTCAGCTGCGTGCCAGGTTCGCCGATGGACTGGGCGGCGATGATGCCGACAGCCTCGCCGGACCCGACCATCTCGCCGGTGGCGAGGTTGCGGCCGTAGCACGCTCGGCAGACGCCGTGGCGGGCTTCACAGGTGAGCGGCGAACGAACGAGGACCTCGTCGATCCCGGCCTCGTCGATACGAGCGGCCAGCTCCTCCGTGATCATGTCGAGCCGACCGACCAGGGTCGGGGCCGTCTCGCCCTTCTTGACCTTGACGCTGGTATCCGGCAGAACCGCGGCGGCCAGTCGACCGACGAGTCGTCTTCGGAAGCCGTCCTTGTCCTCGCTGGACTCGGACCGGATGATCCAGCTGCCCTCTTCCGTACCGCAGTCGTCCTCGCGAGTGATGACGTCCTGGGCGACGTCCACGAGACGTCGGGTGAGGTACCCGGAGTCCGCGGTGCGCAGGGCGGTGTCAGCGAGGCCCTTGCGGGCACCGTGTGTGGAGATGAAGTATTCGAGGACGGTCATGCCTTCACGGAAGTTGCTGCGCACGGGCACGTCGATGATCCGGCCGGATGGATCCGCCATCAGGCCGCGCATGGCGCCGAGCTGGCCGATGTTGCCCTTGTTCCCTCGGGCGCCTGAGGCGGTCATCATCGTCACCGGGCCGGTGGGGTCCAGCGACTTCATCATCTCGTCTGACATCTTGCCGGTGGTGTCCTGCCAGATGCCGACCACCTGCTCGTAGCGCTCGTCCTCGGTGATGAGGCCGCGCTGGAACTGCTTGTCGATGGCCAGGACGGACTGGTCGGCCGCGTCGAGGCGAGCCTGCTTGTCCTTGGGGATCTCGATGTCGAACAGGCCGATGGTCATCCCACCGCGGGTGGCGAACTCGAACCCGACGTCCTTGATGCCGTCGACGAGGTGAGCGGTCTCCTCGCCACCGAGCTGGCGATAGCAGGTGTCTACCAGGGCCTTGAGGTCGACGCGGCGCATGACCTCGTCGTGGTACCGCAGGGGATCCGGGAGGACCTGGTTGAAGATGATCCGGCCGATCGTCGTGCGGCGCCGCTCGAGGCGCAGGGACTTCGTCTCCGGGTCCCAGACCTTGACCTCGACATCCACGAGCTCATGCAGGTGGGCCTTGGTCTTCTCGCGAAGCTGATAGGCCAGGATCGCCTGATCCTCGGTCGCGAAGATCCGGAAGACCTTCTGCTTGGCGCCCATGCCATCCATCGTCAGGTAGTAGCAGCCCAGCACCATGTCCTGGGTCGGCGCCACGACCGGGCTTCCGTCGGCGGGCGACAGGAGGTTGGCTGTGGACAACAGCATCGTCCGCGCTTCTTCCTGGGCGGCCGTGGACAGCGGCACATGGACCGCCATCTGGTCGCCGTCGAAGTCGGCGTTGAAGGCGGTGCAGACCAGCGGGTGGATCTGGATCGCAGAACCCTCGACGAGGACCGGCATGAACGCCTGGATGCCCAGACGGTGGAGCGTCGGGGCGCGATTCAGCAGGACCGGGTGATCCTTGATGACCTCTTCAAGGACATCCCAGACCTCGGGCCGAACCCGTTCGACGATGCGCTTGGCGCTCTTGATATTGTGGGCGAAGCCCTTTTCAACGAGCTGACGCATGACGAACGGCTTGAACAGCTCGAGCGCCATCTTCTTGGGCAGGCCGCACTGGTGCAGCTTCAGTTCCGGACCGACGACGATGACGGAGCGGCCGGAGTAGTCGACACGCTTGCCCAGCAAGTTCTGGCGGAACCGGCCCTGCTTGCCCTTGAGCATGTCCGACAGGGACTTCAGACGGTGGTTGCCGGTGCCGGCGATGGCACGGCCACGACGCCCGTTGTCGATGAGCGCATCGCACGCTTCCTGGAGCATCCGCTTCTCGTTGCGGATGATGATCTCCGGGGCGCCCAGCTCCAGCAGTCGCTTGAGCCGGTTGTTGCGGTTGATGACGCGGCGATACAGGTCGTTCAGGTCCGACGTCGCGAAGCGACCGCCGTCCAGCTGGACCATGGGGCGAAGGTCCGGCGGGATGACCGGCAGGACGGACAGGATCATCCAGTCCGGGCGGGTCCCGGAGCGACGGAACGCCTCGATCAGGCGCAGGCGCTTGATCGCCTTCTTGCGACGCATCCCCGAGCTGGTCCGAACCTCGATGTGGAGCGAGCGGGCAAGGTCCTCGAGGGCCATCCGGCTGATGATGTCGCGGACAGCCTCAGCCCCCATGCCGGCGCTGAAGACGCGCCCGCCCTTGGCGCCCGAGCCATAGCGCTCGTCGAGCGCGCGGTACTCGTTCTCGCCCAGGGTCTGCATCGGCTTGAGCGACTCGAGCTCGTCGCGGACCTTGCGCAGCTCCTCCTTGAGGCCCTGCGCCTGTTCCGCGAGCTGGGCTCGCTCGCTGGCCAGCGTGTCGTCCAGGGCGGCGCGCAGATCGGCAACCTTCTGATCGACGGCGCGGGCTTCGTCGGCCTCGCGCTGCTGGAGGTCGGCGTTGACCTGCTCGGTGTAGTCGCCCACGACCTTGCGCAGGCGCGCCGTGGCTTCCTTGCCGCCCTTGTCGCCGGCCGCGACGACGACCTCACCGGTCGAGGCGAATGCGATCGTCTCCTCGGCGACGCCGGTCTTGAGCTCGGCGAGCTTCTCGGCCAGGAGCTTGGCCTCGGCGGCGATCTCCTCGGTCCGACTGGCGCGCTGGGCCTCCAGGTCCGCCTTGGTCCGGGCAAGCTCGGAATCGAGCTCGTCCTTGTGCTTGTTGAGAGCAGCGCGAAGCTCGTCCTCGAGTTCGCTCAGGCGTTGGCCGCCCTTGCCGCCACGACCTTCGGCCTCGTCCTCGATGGCCGCCAGGGCGCGCTTGCGGGCGTCCTCGTCCACGTTGGTGACGATGTACAGGGCGAAATACAGGATGCGTTCGAGGTTGCGCGGGCTGATGTCCAGGAGGATGCCGAGTCGGCTCGGGGTCCCCTTGAAGTACCAGATGTGGCTGACCGGACTGGCCAGCTGGATGTGGCCCATCCGCTCGCGGCGGACCTTGGACCGGGTGACCTCCACCCCGCACTTGTCGCAGATGATGCCCTTGTAGCGGATCCGCTTGTACTTCCCGCAGTAGCACTCCCAATCCTTGGTCGGGCCGAAGATGCGCTCGTCGAACAGGCCGTCCTTCTCAGGCTTGAGCGTCCGGTAGTTGATCGTCTCGGGCTTGGTGACCTCACCCTTCGACCACTCCCGGATCTGGTCCGGACTGGCGAGCGAGATGCGGATCGCGTTGAAGTTGTTAACTTCGAGCATGGTTCTCCTCCGCGCTGCCGCGTGGTTCGGCGACGCGATGCGGACCGTGAGCGAGCGGAACCGTGCTGGCCGACACGCGGCTCCGCGGGTAGCTGTGGATGAGCTTGCTGGGGTTCAGGGCGATCAGTCCTCGAACCCGGCGAGGTTGATCCCGCCGAGGTCGGGGAGCAGATATCCGGACGAGTCGTCTTCGCCGAGCGGGATCTCCTCATCGTTCGGGTCCAGGATCTCCGCGTTGAGCCCCAGGCTGCGCAGCTCCTTGATGAGGACCTTGAACGACTCCGGGACCCGCGGCGGCTGGATCTCCTCGCCCTTGACGATGGCTTCATACGTCTGGACCCGCCCGAGGACGTCGTCCGACTTGACGGTGAGCAGCTCCTGCAGGATGTTGGCGGCACCGTACGCCTCGAGCGCCCAGACCTCCATCTCGCCGAACCGCTGGCCACCGAACTGGGCCTTGCCGCCCAGCGGCTGCTGGGTGATCAGGCTGTACGGACCGGTGGATCGGGCGTGGATCTTGTCCTCGACAAGGTGGTGGAGCTTGAGCATGTAGATGTAGCCGACGGTGATCGGTCGGTCGAAGGTCTCGCCCGTCCGGCCGTCGCGCAGCTCGATCTTGCCATTCTCGGGCAGGCCGGCCTCGCGCAGTTCCTGCTGGATCTCCTGCTCGGTCGCGCCGTCGAAGACAGCGGTAGCGGCCTTGAGGCCCTTCTCGTGGAGGGCCCACCCGAGGTGGGTCTCCAGGATCTGGCCGATGTTCATCCGGCTCGGTACGCCCAGGGGGTTGAGGACGATGTCCACCGGGGTGCCGTCGGGCAGGTACGGCATGTCCTCGGCTGGCAGGATCTTGGCGATCACGCCCTTGTTGCCGTGGCGGCCGGCCATCTTGTCGCCGACGCTGATCTTGCGCTTCTGGGCGACGGACACCCGGACCAGGCGATTGACGCCGGGCTGGAGGTCGTCGTTGAGTTCGCGACGGAACTCGCGCACCTCGACCACCTTGCCACGCTCTCCATGTGGCAGGCGCAGGGAGCTGTCCTTCACTTCGCGGGCCTTCTCCCCGAAGATCGCCCGCAGCAGGCGCTCCTCGGCCGTCAGCTCGGTCTCGCCCTTCGGAGTGATCTTGCCGACCAGGATGTCACCCGGGCGGAGTTCCGCCCCGATGTACACGATGCCCTCCTCGTCGAGGTCCTTGAGGGACTCCTCGCCGACGTTGGGGATGTCGCGGGTGATCTCCTCGGGTCCGAGCTTCGTGTCGCGCGACTCGATCTCGTGCTTCTCGATGTGGATGCTGGTGAACAGGTCGTCTCGGACGAGGCGGTCGCTGATGACGATCGCGTCCTCGTAGTTGCCGCCCTCCCAGCTCATGAACGCCACCAGGATGTTCCGGCCGAGGGCCAGCTCGCCCGCCTGGGTCGAGCTGGAGTCCGCGATCGGCTGGCCGTCGGCGATCCGCTCGCCGACGTCGACGATGGGCCGCTGGTTGATGCAGGTGCCCTGGTTGCTGCGCACGAACTTGAGCAGCTTGTACTCGTCGAGGTCGCCAGCATCCGTCTCGACCAGGATCCGCTCGGCGGTGACGCTGGTGACGAGGCCGCCGCGACGGGCGACGAGGACCTGGCCGGAGTCGCGCGCGGCGCGGCCTTCCATGCCGGTGCCCACGATCGGCGATTCCGGCTCCAGGAGCGGGACTGCCTGGCGCTGCATGTTCGAACCCATCAGGGCTCGGTTGGCGTCGTCATGCTCGAGGAACGGGATGAGCGCCGTCGCCACTGACACGACCTGCTTCGGCGAGACGTCCATGTACTCGATCTGGCTGGCGCGTGCCTCCGGGAATGTGTCGCGATAGCGCGATGGGATCCGCTCGGCGGTGAAGTGGCCATCGGCATCGAGTGGCGCATTCGCCTGCGCGACGACGTGCTCCTCCTCCTCATCGGCCGGCATGTAGTGGATCTCGTCGGTGACGACCGGTCGGATCGGGAAGGCGTGCGCCTTCTGCTTCTTCAGCTCCGCGATGGCCGCGGCCGTGAACGGCTTGCCGGCCTTGAGCACGACCTCGCCGGCCTTGGTCGTCAGGTCCGCACCCGCCTCGTACTTGTCGAGGCCGGCCTCGTCGTAGCCGACGGACCGCTTGACGCGGCGGTATGGGGTCTCGATGAAGCCGTAGCTGTTGATGCGACCGTAGGTCGCGAGCGAGCCGATCAACCCGATGTTCGGGCCTTCCGGGGTCTCGATCGGGCAGATGCGGCCGTAGTGGCTGTGGTGGACGTCGCGGACGTCGAAGCCGGCGCGCTCACGCGATAGCCCGCCCGGGCCCAGGGCCGACAGGCGTCGCTTGCTGGTGAGCTCGGCGAGCGGGTTGGTCTGGTCCATGAACTGGCTGAGCTGGCTGCCGCCGAAGAACTCCTTCATCGCCGCCACGACCGGGCGGATGTTGATGAGTGCGTTGGGCGTCGCCTTGTCGATTTCCTGGATCGTCATGCGCTCGCGAACGACCCGTTCCATCCGCAGCAGGCCGATCCGGAAGGCGTTCTGGATCAGCTCGCCGTTGGCGCGGATGCGGCGGTTGCCGAGGTGGTCGATGTCGTCCTTGGGATGCAGGCCCCGGTTGCACTCGATGAGGTTGCCGACGATCGCGGCGATGTCCTCTCGGGTGATGGTCCGGCCCTCGCGCGGCAGCTCGATGCCCATGCGCGCGGCGACCGCATCCAGCTTCTTGTTGAACTTGTAGCGGCCGACCCGGCCAAGGTCGTAGCGGCGGAAGTTGAAGAACAGGCTCTCGACCAGCTGCTTGGCGTTGTCGCCGGTGGGCGGATCGCCGGGGCGCAGCTTCTTGTAGACCTCGATGAGCGCCTCGCCCTGGGTCTTGGTCAGGTCCTTGTCCAGCGTGCCCGCGATGAACGGGTGCTCCGGATCGCTGTCGATCGTGCTGAACAGCGCGCTGATCTCGTCGTTCTGCTCATAGCCGACGGCGCGCAGCAGGGTGGTCGCCGCGATCTTGCGCTTGCGATCCACCTTGACCCACAACTGGTCCTTGTTGTTGGTCTCGAACTCGAGCCATGCCCCGCGGTTCGGGATGACCTTGGCGCTGAACAGCATGCGGCCCGACGCCGGGTCCTCGACCTCGCTGTAGTAGACCCCTGGGGATCGTACGAGCTGGCTGACGACGACCCGCTCCGCGCCGTTGATCACGAACGTGCCCTGGTCCGTCATCCAGGGGTAGTCGCCCATGTACACGCGCTGGCGCTGGATCTCGCCGGTCTCCTTGATCAGGAGCTCGACGTTGACGTACAGCGGCTTGCTGAACGTCAGGTCCTTGGTGCGGCACTCCTCCTCGGAGTATTTGGGTTCACCGAACTCATAGTCGAGGAACTGGAGTTCCATGACCTTGCCGGTGAAGTCCTTGATCGGGCTGATCTCATCGAACAGTTCCCGAAGTCCCTTGGCCACGAACCACTCGAACGAATCGAGTTGCAGCTCGATCAGGTTGGGAATCTCGAACTTCTCGTGACTGATGCCGTCGATCTTCTTGTCGATACGGGCGTACGAGATGCGACCCGAAGGGGTCCGGGCACGAGTCGATGACTCAGCAGACAGCATGAAATACCGCTCCTTGACGGAGGAGAGAAGGGGGAGGAGGGGCCGCGCTCACAGAAAGAGTAGGATATCGCGATTCTCCGGATTGTCAAACGGCCCAAGTCGTGGTAATGGAGCCTTTTGGGGTCGGGCGGCTGGATGGACCGGCGCTCGGTCCTGCCGGACGATGGATCCGGCAGGTCGTCGAACCGAGTATCCGCCGCTCCGGCGGAACCTGGGCAAGGCGTCGGCGAGCACGTGAGCCGAACGCACCTGAGGGTGCGTGAGCGAACGCGCGCAGCCGACAACGCCGCCCAGGACCGCCGCAGCGGCGGCCCCGGCTACTTGATCTCGACTTTTGCCCCTTGCTCCTCCAACGCGGCCTTGATCTTCTCGGCCTCGTCCTTGGTGACGCCCTCCTTGACGGCCTTGGGGGCCGCGTCGACGACGTCCTTGGCCTCCTTGAGGCCGAGCCCGGTCAGCTCACGGACGACCTTGATCACGGGGATCTTGTTCGGGCCGACCTCGGTGAGGACGGCGCTGAACTCGGTCTGCTCCTCGACCGCGGGGGCATCACCACCGCTGGCGGCACCAGCAGCCGGGGCGGCGGCGGCGGCGGCCGGGGCGGCGGCGGTCACGCCGTAGCGGTCCTCGAAGCGCTTGATGAACTCGGACAGCTCGAGGACGGTCATCTTGTCGATCGCTTCGAGCAGATCGTCCTGGGTCAGGGTAGCCATGGGTCTCTCCTTGGGTTCGATGTCGTGATGGTGGTCGGGTGAAGGGGTCTAGGCGCCGTCGGCACGGGCCTTCAGCTCGGCGACCTGCGACAGGGCATAGCCCAGGTTGCGCAGGGGCGCCGCGAACAGGCCGGCCAGCGTGCTGACCGGGGCCTGCATCCCGCCGGCCAGCTTGGCCAACAGGACCTCGCGCGACGGCAGGGCCGCGAGCCGAGTCACGTCGTCGGCACTGATCGCCTTGTCGCCCAGGACGCCACCGGTGATCCGCACGATCTTGTTGTACGGCCGGGTGGCATCCAGGACGGCCTTGGCCGTCCCGGCCCCGTCGTTCCCGAACGCGATGGCGGTCGGACCGACGAGCAACGGGCTGAGCGCTTCGGCCACCGAATCGGTGGCGGCGATGCGCAGCAGGCGGTTCTTCACGACGCGATAGGTGACGTCCTGCTTGTGCAGGGCGCGCCGGATCTCGGCGATCTCCTTCACCTTGAGGCCGCGGTATTCGGACACGATCATCGTCCGGCTGTTGGCGAGTTCCTCGCGCAGCTCGGCGACCGTCTCTCGCTTGGCCTCGGTGGGCATGGGTGCCCTCCTCTGCTTCGGCACGCGACCGGCGTGCGACGGTGGGGTCCGATCTGGCGATCGAACAGCCCCTGCGACGGTCCCATGGCGGACTCCCCGGAAGGAGTGCGGCCCAGTTCGCAGAGGCGCGACCCACCATGCAGGTGGAGCGGCACCGATCTGCCTCGGCGTGCTGCCGTCGTCCCCGATCGCTTGCGCGACCCGTCCGGTCCGGTGGATCAAGCCCCGACCGTCAACGACACCCGAAGGTGTGCTGGCGGTCCGCAGGCGCAGGCTGTCTGTGGCGATCCGTCGATATGGTCAGATGGCGTGCCTCTCGGCCGTCATCGCAGGTGGTGGCCGGCGGGTGCCGGCCGGGGATCAGGCGACCGCGGCCGCCAGGACGCCGGGCACGTCGACCCGGATGCCCGGGCCCATGGTGCTCGCGATGGTGAGTGACTTCAGGTACTGGCCCTTGGCCCCGCTGGGCTTGGCCCGGTTGATGGCGTCGACCAGGCTCGCGAGGTTCTCCACGATGGCCGTGGCCTCGAAGCTGCTCTTGCCGACGGCGACGTGGACGATGCCGGCCTTGTCCGTCCGGAACTCGACCCGGCCAGCCTTGACTTCCTTGACGGCGCGCTCGATGTCGAAGGTGATCGTGCCGGCCTTGGGATTCGGCATCAGGCCGCGCCGGCCAAGGATCTTGCCGAGCTTGCCGACGAGGCCCATCGAGTCAGGCGTGGCCAGAGCGACGTCGAAGTCCAGCCAGCCGGCCTCGATCTTCTTGACGAGATCCTCGCCACCCGCTTCGTCCGCTCCAGCGCGGAGTGCCTCCTGGGCCTTCTCGCCGGACGCGAAGACCACCACGCGAACGACCTTGCCGGTGCCGTGTGGGAGGACGACCGTGCCGCGGACCATCTGATCGGCGTGGCGCGGGTCGACACCCAGACGGAGGTGGACTTCGATCGACGAGTCGAACCCGACCGTCGAGGTCTGCTTGATGAGCTCCGCCGCCTCGAGCGGCGGGTAGACGACCGAACGGTCGACGAGCTTGGCCGCCTCGAGGTACTTCTTGCCGTGTGCCATGGTGCTGATCCTTCCTGTCGGTCGAGCGAGCTCGACCTCCCCCTTCTCGCGGGGTGGGCGTTCCGGCGGATCTGGCGCGGCCGGTCGCGCGTCGCTGACTAGCTGACGACCTCGATGCCCATGCTGCGGGCGGTGCCTTCGATCTGGCGCATCGCGCCCTCGACGTCGTTGGCGTTGAGGTCCGACATCTTGATGGCCGCGATCTCGCGGACCTGGTCCCTGGTGACCCGGCCCACGCTGTCGCGATTGGCCGTGCCGGATCCCTTGTCGACACCGGCCGCCTTGCGGAGCAGGTCCGCTGCGGGCGGGGTCTTGAGGATGAAGCTGAACGAGCGGTCCTCGAAGATCGTGATCTGGGCCGGGATGATCTGCCCGGCCTTGTCGGCGGTCTTCTCGTTGTAGGACTTCGTGAACTCGACGATGTTGATGCCGTGCGGTCCCAGGGCGGTGCCGACCGGCGGAGCCGGGGTGGCCTTGCCAGCGGGAAGCTGCAGGGTGAGGACGATCCGTATCTTCTTGGCCACGGGGCGGTTGATTCCTTTCTTAGAGCTTCTCGACCTGGAGGAAGTCGAGTTCGACCGGTGTCTCGCGGCCGAAGATACTCACGAGGACCTTGACCTTGTTGCGTTCGGGGTTGATCTCCTCGACCGTGCCGATGAACTCGGCGAACGGCCCGTCGGTGACCCGGACGCTCTGGCCCTTGGTGAATGCGACGCGGAACTTGGGGGTCTCGACGCCCATGTGTCGCAGGATCTGCTTGACTTCGTTCTCGTCGAGCGGGATGGGCTCGCTGCGGACGCCCGGGATGTTGGCCCCGCCGACGAAGCTGGTGACGCCCGGCGTGTTGCGAACGACGAACCAGCTGTCCGGGTCCAGGATCATCTCGACCAGGACGTAGCCTGGGTAGACCTTCTTCTGGACCGTGTGGCGCTGGCCCTGGCGGATCTCGATCTCGTCCTCCATCGGCACCAGGACCTGGAAGATCTTGTCTTCCATGCCCATGGACTCGATGCGGTGCTCGAGGTTGGCCTTGACCTTGTTCTCGTACCCGGAGTACGTATGGATCACATACCAGCGCTTCTCAGGCGCTCGCGTCTCGATCGTCATCTCGGTCATGAGGTCGTCTAGACCCCCGTCGGAAGGCGGCCGATGATGCCGCGGAAGACCGAGTCAAGGATCGTGATGTACAGCCCGACGACCAGGCTGATGGCAAACACCAGCACCGTCAGGTTGCGGACGTGTTCGCGGGTCGGCCAGGACACCTTGCGGAGTTCGGACCAGACCTCATCGAAGTAGTTGCGGAAGCGGGTCACGTCTGTCGTTCTTCTCTCGGGCTACGGAAGTGAAGTGGCAGGGGCGATAGGACTCGAACCTACAACCGCTGGTTTTGGAGACCAGTGCTCTGCCAATTGAGCTACACCCCTGCGGTGCCTACTTCGCCTCGCGGTGCAGTGTATGCCGTCGGCAGCGGGGACAGTATTTCTGGAGCTCGATCCGGTTGGGATCGTTCCGCTTGTTCTTGCGGGTGGTGTACGTCCGCTCCTTGCACTCGGTGCAAGCGAGCTGGATCGTGGGACGGGCTTCGACCTTCGCCATCTCGTGCCTACTCGACGATGCTGACGATGGCGCCGGCGCCGACGGTCCGGCCACCCTCGCGGATGGCGAAGCGCTGGCCGATCTCGATGGCGATCGGGGTGATGAGCT
>JBKJQY010000039.1:0-22856 GCA_046593725.1 Candidatus Limnocylindrales bacterium | reverse complement strand
AACTGGGCGGCAGCGATCCACCTGATGCACATGGATGGCGCCTCCGGACCGCCCGGCTGCGTCACGGCCGAGATGACGGTCCGCTTCCGCCGCCCCACCCCGACCGATGAACCGGTTCGGCTTCGGGCCTGGCCGGTCGAAGTCAACGACCGGCGGGTGGTGGTCGACGCCGAACTGCTCAGTCGGGGTATCGTGACGGCGACCTGCCGCGCGACCTTCGTGGCGGTCGGACCGGATCACCCTGCCTACGAGCGCTGGTAGCAAGAGGAGCCTGCATGTTCGACCGATTCTTCGGCAGGGGCGACGCACCCGCCGCGCCAGCCCCGGCCGTCCCGGCGACGGCGGCGGTCGACACGACGGCCGGTGACACCGCGACAGTCCGGCGGATCGTGGGCAAGCTCGAGGCCATGCCGCCCGATCAGGCGCGGCTCATCGCGTCCGCGGCATACATCCTGGCCCGGGCCGCCAATGCGGACCTCGTCATCAGCGAGGAAGAGACCGCGGTCATGGAGGAGGCGCTCCAGCGCCATGACGCGCTCGACGAGGCGACAGCTGTCCTGGTCGTCGAGATGGCCAAGCTCCAGGCCAAGACCGTGGGCGGCACCGAAGACTTCGTCGTGACCCGCGAGTTCAAGAGCCTCGCGACCGACGACCAGCGTCTCAACGTGCTGCGAGCGTGCTTCCTGATCGCGGCCGCCAACGGCAGCATCTCCGCCGAGGAGAGTGCGGTCGCCAACGAGATCGCCAACGAACTCGATATCGACCCGGCGACCCTCGTGTCCATGCGCGCCGAGTTCACCGACCAGATGTCGGTCATCCAGGAAATGCGCCGGATGGCGGGACCAGGCTGACGAGCGTGTCGCGAGGCGTCGCCGCACGGCTGGCCGCCATTGCGATCGGAGCGTCCCTGGCGCT
The DNA here is from genome assembly GCA_046593725.1 of Candidatus Limnocylindrales bacterium. GTDB lineage: Bacteria > Chloroflexota > Limnocylindria > Limnocylindrales > CSP1-4 > SPCO01. The sequence continues at coordinate 21,941 of JBKJQY010000039.1, read as the reverse complement.
CCTGGGATGCGCGACACCGGACCCGGCGCCCGTTGCCCAGATCGTGACCTTCGAGGTGGCCGGGGGAGCCCGATTCAAGGTCTTGGTCACAGACCCCAAAAGCCTCGATACGATCACGGCGCTGGCCAACAGCCAGGATGCTCCATCCATCCCCAACGGGCTGATCGTCCACGAGACGGGCGTGAACACCGGTTGGTCGTGGTCGCTCGACCCGACCGACTTCACCTTCGTCGACGTGACCGATACGACCTGCGACGGCACGCCGCAGGAAATCGAAGCCGGGACCTTCGATGGCGACCGGTTCTGCCCCTGGTCCGCGATCGTCGTGGCCAAGGAGCCGGCACCCTGAGCGGAACCTGAGCCGCTGACGATCAGGTGCTGATCAACGACAGCTCCACGAGGCCCTCGCCCAACCGTCGGCGCACGTCGGCGACCAGCTCGGGGTCGTAGGCCACCCCGCGACGAAGCTCCATCGGTAGCGGCGGCCCTGCGTTGGGCGCCGGGATGTGGATCACGACCCGGGTCGTGCCCGGATGATCGCGCAGCAACGTCTTGATGGTCTCCATCGCCCCGATGACCCGGTCCGACGGGGCGTGCGGTCCGAACCGGACATGGAGCACCGCCGCGGGTCCGGCATCCACGGCGGAGCTGGCCGTCGCGTCCGCCACGATGCGAGCACGTGCCTCGTCCGGGACCGCCGGGTCCTCGTCGCGGTCCGGCGCCATGGCAGCCATCCCAGGCGCGTCGATGTAGGTCGGGATGGGCTCCGCCGGAGCGAACGGCGCGGGTGGTGCTTCGTGCTGCCGTGCGTCGGCTCGCAACGGGGACACGGCAACGGCCGGCGGCGGCTCAGCGACGGGGATGTCGTCGGGGGCAGGCGAAGCGCCGGGCCCTGGCCCGACAGCTATCATCGGCCGCGCGACTCCCCCGTCCTTGCTGCCGTTCCCATTCTGGTACCCGTTGCCGTTCCCGTTGGCCCACGGCGGACCTTTCCGTCGCGCCCCTCGATCGCCGGCGGCCACGTCACGGGCGAACGCCTCGGGACCCTTGACGACCGCGTCATCCCACTCGGCAACCAGGTCCGCGAGCACGGACACCTCCTCGCCGCGATGGTCGACCCGACCGGCGACCAGGAGGATGGAGCCGTCCCGCCAGATCGGCCCGGTCGACTCATAGAGCCTTGGGAAGACGACGACTTCGATGGTGCCCTGCAGGTCCTCCATCGTCACGATCGCCATCGAGGCCTTGGCCTTGGTGATCACCGTTCGGATCCCGGTCACGATCCCGCCGACGACGATCCGCTGGCCCTCGAGCGACTCGTCCATCAGATCGCCTGAATACGCATTGACGAACCCCCCGACCAGCCCGGCGACCTCGCCCATCGGGTGCTCCGAGAGGTAGAGGCCAAGGAGCTCTTTCTCCCAGCGCAGACGCTCACGACTCGGCGCTTCAGGGGTGTCGGGCAGTGGGCGAACCAGTGAGGCGGCATCTGTCGCGCCCATGTCGAACAGCGACGTCTGCCCGCTGATCCGGTCGCGCTGGGTCGCCTGGGCGGCCAGGACGGCGTCGTCGAGGCCATCGAGGATCTGGCGTGGATGGCCGAACGCGTTCAACGCGCCGACCTTGGCCAACGCCTCAAGCACCTTGCGGTTGCACAGTCGCAGATCGATCCGGGTGCAGAAGTCGGTCAACGACGTGAACGGTCCGCCCTCGTCACGCGCGGCGATGATGGAGTCGATGGCGCTTGCACCGACATTCTTGACCGCGAGCAAGCCGAACCGGATCGCCTCGCCCTCCACCGTGAATTCGAGCTGGCTGGAGTGGACATCCGGCGGCAGCACCGCGATCCCCAGGCGGCGGCACTCGGCGATGGCCGCCGCGACCTTCTCCTCGTTCGATCTGAACGCGGTCAGGACACTGGTCATGTACTCGACCGTGTAGTTCGCCTTCATGTACGCGGTCTGGTACGCGATCAGGCCGTAACAGGTCGCATGGGCCTTGTTGAAGCCGTAGCGCTCGAACGGCTGGAAGGCGGCGAACACGTCGTCGATCGTCTGCGCCGGCACGCCACGCTCGGCGGCCTGGGTGACGAACTTCTCCTTCTGGGCGCGCAGGACAGCGGACTTCTTCTTGCGGATGGCGTAGCCCAGCGTATCCGCTTCAGGCCCGGTGAAACCGCCGAGCGCCATCGCCGCGGACATGATGTCCTCCTGGTACACGAAGATCCCATAGGTCTTGTTGAGGTACGGCTCCAGGAGTGGATGGAGATAGGTCACCGGCTCCTGGCCGTGCTTGCGCCGGATATAGGCCGGGATGTTGTCCATGGGGCCCGGGCGATAGAGCGCGACCATGGCGGCGAGGTCGTAGACGGAGGTCGGACGGAGCTCGCGGATGTAGCGCCGCATCCCGGGTGACTCCAGCTGGAAGACGCCGGTGGTCTCGCCCGACGCCAGTAGCTCGAAGGTCTTCGCGTCGTCCAGCGGGATGTCGTCCAGGTCGATCTCGACCTGACGCTCGGCACGGACGTTGTCCACGGCCTGGCGCAGGATCGTCAGGTTGGACAGGCCCAGGAAGTCGAACTTGAGCAGGCCAAGCGCTTCGATCGCGTGCATCTCGTACTGGGTCATGAGCGAATCGCTGTTGGTCGCGCGCTGGAGCGGCATCAGCTCGGTGAGCGGCTCGCGGCTGATGACGACACCCGCTGCGTGGGTGGACGCATTGCGCGCGACCCCTTCCAGATGCCGTGCGAAATCGATGATCCGCTTGACACCTGGATCCGCGTCCACCTGCTCGCGGAGCGCCGGGGCGATCTTCAGGGCCTCGTCGAGCGAGATGCCGAGCTGGTTCGGGATGGCCTTGGCGATGCGGTCCACCTCGCCGTAGCTGTGCCCCAGCACGCGGCCGACGTCCCGGATGGCGGCCCGGGCGAGCATCGTGCCGAAGGTGATGATCTGGGCGACATGGTCCTGGCCGTACTTGCGCCCGACGTAGGCGATGACCTCTTCTCGTCGGCCGTCCTCGAAGTCCACGTCGATATCCGGCATCGTCACGCGGTCCGGGTTGAGGAACCGCTCGAACGGGAGCTGGTACAGGATCGGGTCCACCGGGGTGATGCCCAGGGTGTAGGTCACGATCGAGCCCGGGGCGCTGCCCCGGCACGTCGTCTGGATGCCCTGCTCGCGGGCGAACCGGATGAAGTCCGCCACGATCAGGAAATAGCCGGGATAGCCCATCGAGATGATCACGCCAAGCTCGTAGTCGAGGCGCTGCTGGAGTTCCGGCGTGACCGTCCCATAGCGGCGTTGCAGGCCGCGCTGGCACTCCTCACGGAGCCAGCTGTCGACGGTGTGGCCGTCCGGCACCGGGAAGTGCGGGATGCGCAGGGTGCCCAGCGGAAGGTCCAGGTCCGTCATCTCGGCGATCCGGCGCGAGTTGCGGATGGCATCCAGGTTGTCCGGGAACAGCGCGGCCATCTGCGCGGCGGTCTTCACATAGAACTCGTGCGTCTCGAAGCGCAGGCGGTTGGGCGTATCGAGGTTGTTGCCGGTGCCCACGCAGAGCAGGACGTCGTGCGCCTCCGACTGGTCCTCGCGGACATAGTGGAGGTCGTTGGACACGACGAGCGGCAGACCGGTCTCGGGCGCGAGGCGCAGCAGTTGCTCGTTCAGTCGACGCTGCTCAGCCAGGCCGTGGTCCTGGAGCTCCAGGAAGAAGCCGTCCTTGCCGAAGATGTCGCCATACTCGCCCGCGACCTTGCGGGCCAACTCCCAGTCGTCGACCTCGAGCGCCTTGGCGACCTCGCCACCCAGGCAGGCGGACAGTCCGATGAGACCCTCGCTGTACTTCGCGAGATGCTCGTGGTCGATCCGTGGCTTGTAGTAGTAGCCGTCTATATGGGCGTCGGTGACCAGCCGGCACAGGTTCTGGTAGCCCTTGTAGTCCTTCGCGAGCAGGATCAGGTGATGCGGCTGGCTGTCGGCCTTGCCTTCCTTGGAGGTCATCGAGCGCGGCGCTACGTAGGTCTCGACGCCGATGATCGGCTTGATGCCCTTCGACCTCGCCGCCTGGTAGAAAGCGACCGCGCCATAGAGCGCGCCGTGGTCCGTGACCGCCATCGAATCCATGCCCGCCTGGGCCGCCGCATCGACCAGCTCCGTGATCCGGCCGAGACCGTCGAGGAGGCTGAATTCCGAGTGGACGTGGAGATGGGTGAAGTCGTTCGGGGCGAGGGTCGTCACGGGAGGTCCATGGTACCCGGGCGGGCACCCCGGCCTCCCGGTCGGGCAGCGCGGGACGACGTTATCCAGCCGGAGCCGCGGTGGTCCGACGTTGGTGGGATACTCACGGGCGTCGGAGCCGCCTGCCCGCGCGCGCCCGCACCAACCCCGCAGCGTCCCTGGAGCCGGATCATGACCCAGCCGCAGACGGCCGCGCTCCTCGCTGAAGTCCAGGAGCTCATCCGCGAGCGCGAACGCGAGGGCGTTCGCGGCCTGGCCGAACGCGTTGGTCCGTCCGAATGGGCGGATCTCGTGCCGATGCTCGAGCCGAGCGAGGTCGCCGTCCTGTTTCAGTGGCTGCCCGACGAGGAGATTCCCGAGGTCCTCGCCGAGCTCTCCCCCACTGATGCCGCCGCGATCCTGCGGACCCTGAGTCGGGCCGAGGCCGCGGTCCTCCTCGAGGAGATGGACCCTGACGACGCCGCGGACGTCGTGGAGCGGCTGGCAGACGACGAGGCACAGGAGATCCTCGTGCGGATGCAGCCCGAGGATGCCCTGGAGCTGCGCGCGCTGTCCCGCTATCCACCGGAGTCGGCCGGTGGGATCATGACCCCGGCGTTCGTGGCGGTCACCGCGGAGGCGACGGCGGCCCAGGCGATCGCGGCGATCCGGCGCCTCGTCGACGAAGCGGAGACCGTCCACTACATCTACGTCGTAGACGGCGATGGCGGCCTGCGCGGAGTGCTCTCGCTGTACCGGCTGTTGTTGAGCCCCGCCGACACGCCCGTGAACGAACTGATGGCCCCATCCACGGTCCGCGTCCGGGCGGATGCAGACCAGGAGGTCGCTGCGCGGCTGCTGACGGACCGCAACCTGCTTGCGATCCCAGTGGTGGACGACGCCGACAGGCTGTTGGGGATCATCACCGAGGATGACGTCGCAGACGTCCTCGAGGCCGAGGCGACGGAGGACATCGAACGGCTCGGTGGCTCCGAGCCGCTGAATGCGCCGTATCGCTCGTCCGGCGTGCTGCTGCTCGTGCGCAAGCGCATCGTGTGGCTCCTGCTCCTGTTCGTCGCGGAGGCTTACACAGGCACGGTCCTGCGTGACTTCCAGGACGAGCTCAGCCAGGTCGTGGCGCTCAGCTTCTTCATCCCGCTCCTGATCGGGACCGGCGGCAACATGGGCAGCCAGACGGTGACGCTCGTCGTTCGCGCCATGGCGCTCGGCGAGGTGGCGCTCAAGGACATCGGCTGGATCGTCTTGAAGGAACTCCGGGTGGGGCTCGTCCTTGGGGCGATCATGGCGGTCGTGGCATTCGGGCGAGCATGGCTCCTGGGTGTCGGAGCGGATGTGGGTGGCGTCGTCGCGTTGACCATCCTCGCGATCTGCATCTGGTCCGCGACCGTGGCCGCGGCGCTCCCGTTGCTCCTCCGAGCTCTGCGGATCGACCCGGCCGTCGTGTCCGCGCCGCTGATCACGACGCTCGTGGACGGGACCGGCCTGATCATCTACTTCTCGATCGCCAAGGTCCTGCTGAACCTGTGACCGGGTATCGTCCGCACATGTGGCAGGCGGACGACCCGGGTCCCGATATCGAAGGCATGGTCATCGATGCGCTCGATGACCTGCCTGACGTCTTTCGCGAGCGACTGGGGAGCGTCGCCATCGTCATCGAGGACGAACCGACGCCGGACCAGCTCGCGTCAGTCGGGGCGCGCGGGTTGTACGGCCTCTACCAGGGGGTCCCGCGCACGAACTTCGCCGCTGACGCAGCCGCATATCCCAGCAAGATCACGATCTTCCAGGGACCGCTCATGCGCTCCCACCGGACCCTCGAGGCGCTTTCGGCGGCCGTGCGTGACACCGTCTACCACGAGATCGCGCATCACTTCGGGATCAGCGACGCCCGGATCCACGAGCTGCAGGACGAACACCGGTCGGGGTAGGCTTCCGGACATGTCCGATCGACCGATCCGTGATGTGCGCGGCACCCTGGTCTACCTTCGCCCGCTGGAACCCGACGACCTCGAGGCCGTCCACCGCTGGTTCGAGGACCACCGGATCGCGTCCCTGATGGGCGACCTGCCGCGGAGTCTCGCGCGTCGTCGTCAGGTGTACGACGCGCACCTCGCCGAAGAGGGCGAGACCCACGCCCAGTTCGTCATCTGCCGCCTGGCCGACGACGTGCCGGTCGGACGGATGGACCTGTTCGAGATCGACCGCCGCCACGGTTCGGCGTGCTTGGGGATCACCATCGGCGATCCGGCCGATTGGAATCAGGGTTACGGCACAGACGCCGTCAATGCAGTGGTGGACCTCGCCTTCGGCCAGCTCCGTCTGGAACGAGTCTGGCTGGACACGGACGTCTCGAACGCGCGGGCGCAGGCCGCCTACACGAAGGCCGGGTTCGTGCGCGAGGGCGTGCTCCGCCACTCGTTCTTCGAGCAGGGCCGCTGGAGCGACGATATCCGGATGGCGATGATCCGCTCGGACTGGGATGCGCTCGCGCGGCCACGGAGTTGGGACCTGGCAGCCGCCGAGGTCGAAGGCCGCGATGGGAAGCCGAGCTGACCGGGCCGCCACAGCCTCAGCGCGCCTGCTAGATGGACTTTCGACACGAATGAGCGTGGGCCAGCGTCAGATCCGGCCGGATCTGCAGTCTGGTACGCGACCCACGAGAGACTCATCCCGGATCCGCATCTGGTAGATGCATGCGGCCTAGCGGCCGAGCATGCCCTCCACCACAGGGAGGATCCGGTCCACCCAGCGGGCGTATTGGGCACCGCTGGGGTGCAGGCCGTCGCCCGCCACGAGGGATCGGTCCAGCGCCACTTCGCGTGAGATGTCGAAGATGTCGATGAAGGCGATGCTGCGCGCTCCCGTCAGCCGCGCCATCGCCGCGTTGACCAGGACGATCGCGTCGTGCTGTCGCGCGGGGTCGCCGTAGTCGCCTCCGGCCGGCGTCACCGTGTAGTCAGGGACCGCCACGGCGAGGAGACGCCCGGCCGGCAGCCGAGCCAGCAGCGCATCAAGGATCGTGACGATGTTCGTCTCGTACATGGACAGGGCCACCGCCTGGACGACGTCATTCACGCCGATGAGCACGGACACGAACTCGGGCGCCAGCGTGTCCAGCGCCGACAGCTCCTCACGGATCAGGTCCGCAGACGTAAAGCCGTTCACGCCGAGGTTCGCCACGAGTTCCAGCGTGGGCGGGTCGGCCCCCAGGGCTCGGACGAGCTGCTCCGGCCATCGGTCGGCGACATCCACGGACGTCCCGATCGTGTAGGAGTCCCCAAGTGCGACGTAACGCCACGCGCCGCTCATGCCGCGCCCGACCCTACGGCAGGTCTCGGAAGGCGTCGATGAGGAGCCTCTCGAAACGACCCTGATCGATCCGGATCCCGACATCCGCGTTGGGTTCGAGGCCGCGGCGCTTGAGCCGGTACGGCATCCCGTCGCAGACCGTCCTTCCTCGGGCGGGGCCGTCGGTCGTGTCGAGGACCACGTGATACGGCGCGACCGCGACGAGGTCAGGGATCGCCAGGTGCGCCACGGCCACCGCGTCATGGATCGCGGTCGTCGTGGAGCCGGTCCACTCCATGTTGCGCTCGAGGGCGTACTCGGTGAGTTCGGCAAGGATCCGCGCCGATTCCCCGCCCCCGGCCCGGATCGCCGCGACGGAGTCCTTGTCGAGCAAGGCCTGATGGGTGACGTCAAGGCCCATCATCGTGATCGGGACACCGGAGCGGAAGACGACGTCCGCGGCCTCCGGGTCCGCAAGGATGTTGAACTCGGCCGATGCGGTCGTGTTCCCCTCCCCGATCGACCCGCCCATGATCGACAGGTGGGCGATCCGCGACGCCAGCTCCGGATACAGGCGAAGCAGCAACGCGATGTTCGTCAGTGGACCGATCGGTGCGATCGCGATGGGCTCCGGATGGCCGCGCAGCAGGCGCGCCATGAGCTCGACTGCGTGCTCCGGCAGCGCACCGACAGATGACCGCTCCATCTGGGTGTTCGCGAAGCCGTTGGCGCCGTGGACCTCGGTCGCGCGCACGACTGCTCCGACCAAAGGGCCCGCCGCTCCCTCGGCGACCGGGATGTCCTCGCGGCCGAAGGCGTGCAACAGCCGCAGGGCGTTCTCTGTGCAATGGCGGACGTCCGCGTTGCCGCCCACGGTCGTGACGGCGAGCAGGTCCAGCTCCGGTCGCGCAACGGCAAGACCGATCGCCAGGGCATCATCGAGACCCGGATCGCTGTCCACGATGAGCGGCAGCGGGTGTTCGACCGTCCCGTACGGCGCGCGGCGCGGCGCGGCCGCGACCGGGAAGGCCGTCGGGATGGAATGGACCGGTCCCGTGGCATCCTGCCAGCCCGCGCTCACCAGGTCAGCCCTGGTCGTACGGCTGGCCGGCGGCGGCCGGCCCGCGGACGCGACCCACGACTCCGGCGACGACCAGGATCGTGACGACGTACGGGACGCTGTTCAGGAGCTGTGGCGGGACGTCCACGCCGAGGATGGACATGAGTGAAGCGATCGAGTCCGAGAACCCGAAGACCAGTGCGGCACCAAACGCGCCGATGGGGTTCCAGGCACCGAAGATGACGGCGGCCAGGGCGATGAACCCACGACCGGCGCTGATGTTCAGCACGAAGCTGCCGGCTGTCGAAAGGCTCAGGTAGGAGCCCGCCAGTCCGGCGAGGGCGCCGGCAAGGATCATCGCCCGGTATCGAATCTTGATGACGTCGATACCTACCGTTCCGGCCGCAGACGGCTTTTCGCCCGACGCACGCAGGCGCAGTCCCCAGCGAGTCCGGAAGAGCATGTAGGTCAGGAAGAACATGCACGCGATCGTGAAGTACAGGTAGGGCGTGCCTGAAAACAGGAGCGGACCCAGGACCGGGATCTCCGACAGGAGCGGGACCTTGATCTTTTCGACCGACGGCGGCGTGTTCAGAAACGAGTTCTTGGAGAGGACCCGCAGGTACAGGAAACTCGTGATCCCGATCGCGCCGATGTTGACGACGACACCCGCGATGATCTGGTCCACCTTGTGCTTGATCCCGAGCCAGGCAAGCAACAGTCCGACGCTAACACCTGCGAGCATCGCCGTGCTCACTCCGACGATGACACCAAACTCCTTGCTGCCGGTCGCCTCGAATGCGATGCTGGCGGAGACCGCAGCGGCACACGCACCAACCAGGAATTTCCCCTCGATGGCGATGTTCAGCAAGCCGCTCCGCTCGGACAAGATCCCCGCGAAGGCGCCGAGCGAGATCGGCACCGCGTATTCAAGCGTGCCTGCAAAGACCCCGGTCATGTTTGCGACTTTGCCGTCCAGAAGCGCCGCGACGACCGCCGCGATGTAGAAGGGGACAAGCACGATCAGTGATCGACGCCACGGGAACGCTGCGCCTCGTGCGTATTGGGCGATCCCCACGATCACCGATACGACGCCGGTCAGGACCCACAGTACGCCGACGGTCGTGGCGATCGTAAATGCGTCACCGCCTTGTTTGACCAGCCACCAGGAAAAGGTGGCCGCGATATCGAACGAGCCCATCGCCGCCTGGAAACAGACCAGGCCGAGGACCGCCATGGTGACCCCGCGCACCCGGGCGGTCCGAAGGGCGCTTCGATCCGCCTGCCCCATCTCGTGGACGATCGGGCTCGTGGTCGGCGCGGCGGCGGTCATATCGGCGAACCCGAATCCATCGCCGGCGCCTTCATCCGGAAGATGGACCGGACAAGGACCGGGGCGGCCACGAACATGATCACGAGTGCCTGGATGAAGACGAGCAGATCCAGCGGGATCCCTGTCTTCACCTGCATCAAGCCTCCGCCGGTCCGCAAGGCTCCAAACAGGAGCGCGGCCGCGACGATGCCCAGAGGTCTATTGCCAGCCAACAGGGCGAGCGCGATCGCATTGAAGCCGAACCCGGCGCTGAGGTCGTTCGACATCTGGCCCACGGTGCCGAGGACCTCGAACGATCCGCCGAGACCGGCCAATCCACCCGACATGGCCATCGCGAGCATGATCGAACCGCCCGCACTCATCCCGGCATACCGTGCGGCGGTCCGGTTGAAGCCGGCTGCCCGAAGTTCGAAGCCCTTGGTGGTCTTGAAGATGAACCACGAGACGACCGCAGCCATGATCAAGGCGACGACGATGCCGTAGTGGAGTCGGATCGCCGGCAGATCGAAGATGAACGGGACCCGGACGATCGTGGAAAGAAGCTTGGAGATCGGCGCATCGTTGCCGAGCTGCCTGAGGAAGTCCGAGCGTAGGCCGAACAGCACGATCAAGGTGGCCACGTAGTTCAACATGATCGTGGTGATGACCTCATGGGCCCCTGTGCGCGCCTTGAGAAAGCCCGGGATGAAGCCCCACGCGGCGCCGGTCAGCGTTCCCAGTGCGATGGCCAGTACCAACAGGATCGGCGCGGGCAAGTCGCGGAACACCAGTACGGCGACCGTGGCGCCCATCGCTCCCATGATGAACTGACCCTCGACCCCGATATTGAAGACGCCACTGCGAAAAGCGATGGCCACAGCGAGTCCGGTGAAGATGAGAGGGGTCGCCGCGACAAGTGTCTCCGTGATCGGCCGGATCGCAGCCGCGATCACCTTGGGATCGTTCGACCCGATCGCCGCGATGATCTTGGTCGGATCGCCGAAGGCCCCGATGATCAGGGCGTAGTACGCGTTCCCGATGTTGGCGATCCCGGCAACGATGGTTCCGCCGGGGTCGCTCGAAAAGTTCTTGAGATTCTCGAAGTCCGTGATGAACATGAAGATGGACCCGACGAAGAACGCCAGGACGACTGCCAGCGCGGGGACGACCGCCGGGCGAAGGATGCGGCCGAGCCGCTTCATGCGGCCGAGCCGCTTCACGCGCCCCCACCCATCAGGATGCCGACCGCTTCACGGGTAGCCTCTGGGCCCTCGAGCACCCCGGCGATCGCGCCGCCGAACATGACCGCTACTCGGTCACCGATCGCCAGTACTTCGTCCAGCTCCGTGCTGACGATGAGGATCGCAGCGCCGGCGTCACGCTGCTCCACGATCCGTTTGTGGATGTACTCGATGGATCCGACGTCCAGCCCGCGGGTCGGCTGGGAGGCGACCACGAGCTTGACCGGCCGAGAGAACTCACGCGCCACGATGACCTTCTGCTGATTGCCGCCCGACAACGACCCTGCCATCGTCTCGATCGACGGAGTCCGGATGTCGTAGTCGCGAACGCCCTGTCGTGCGCTATCCGCGATGACCTTTGCGTGAAGCCTGCCACCATCGCTGTACGGTGCACGATGGTAGGTATCGAGGATGTAGTTCTCCTCCACCGTCATACCGGCGATGAGCCCATCACGCATGCGATCCTCAGGGATGTGGGCTACGCCAAGGTCTGCGACGTGGCGCGGAGAGGCATGCACGACGGTCTCGCCGGAGATCGACATCTGCCCGGAATCGATGGTTCGCAGGCCGACGATGGCTTCCACCAATTCCGTCTGTCCATTGCCCTGGACCCCCGCGACAGCCACGATCTCGCCGGCGCGCACCTCCAGCGATACGCCCTTCACAGCCATCTGCGACCGATCGTCCAGGATGAACACATCCGAAAGGCTGAGGACGACGTCACCAGGTGCTGCCGGACTACGGTCGACGGTCAGGTCCACGTCTCGCCCGACCATCAGATTGGCCAACTCCTCACGGGTCGTCTCGGCAGGGAGGACCGACCCGGCGACCTTGCCCCGACGCAGGACGGTGATCCTGTCGGCGACCTCAAGGACCTCGCCCAGCTTGTGGGTGATGAAGATGATCGTGGTGCCGCCTTCGGCCAGGCCTCGGATGATCCCGAACAGCTCCTCCGTCTCGGCCGGCGTCAGGACCGCTGACGGTTCGTCCAGGACGAGGATGTCACTCTTGCGATAGAGCGCCTTGAGGATCTCGACGCGTTGGCGAACACCGACCGGCAGATCCTCGATGGTGGCATCCGGGTCCACGTTGAGTCGGTATTGCTCGGACAGCTCGACGACGCGCCGACGGGCGGTCCTGCGATCGAACGTGCCGAGGGGCCCGGTCACACTCTCCGCGCCGAGCGCGACCGACTCGACGACGTCGAAGACCGGGACGAGCTGGAAGTGCTGATGAACCATGCCGATCCCGGCATGGATCGCCTGCCGGGGATCTTCGAACGAGCGCAGTTCGTCATCGATGAGGATCTGACCGGAGTCCGGGCGGTACAGCCCGGACAGGATGTTCATCAGTGTGGTCTTGCCGGCGCCATTCTCGCCGAGCAGAGCGAGGACCTCGCCTCGATCCGCTGTGATACTGATTCGGTCGTTGGCGAGGACGCCGGGAAAGCGCTTCGTGATGTCCTTGAGCTCAAGCCGCATGCACGTCGATCCTCGGGTAGATATGACCCGCCCTCAGTCCGCGCAGCGGACTGAGGGCGGGAAGCCTGAACGGATCGGGACTACTTCAGATAGTCGGCGACCTTGACAGCGCCGGAGGCGATGTCGGCCTTGAGCTGGTCCAGTGCTGTGATCAGCTCGGGCGAGATCTTGGACTCGAAGTCGTGGAAGGGCGCGAGCGCCACGCCACTGTTCGCCAGGGTTCCGATGTAGTTCTCACCACCGGTATCACCGCCCTGATTCTTCTTGATCAAGTCCAGGACTGCGACGTCGATCACCTTCTGCGAAGAAGTGATGATCGCGGCGGAGTACTCCGGAAGCGAGAGAGCCTGATCGCTGTCAACGCCCATGGCGTACTTGCCGGCGGCAAGCATCGCCTTGATCGTGCCGTTGCCAGTGCTGCCAGACACAGGCTGGACGATGTCCGCGCCCTGGTCGAGGAAGGTCGCCGCGAGCTGCTCGCCCTTGGCCGGGTCGCCCCACGGGTTGGTCCCGCCGACGAAGGTTCCGGTCTGCGTGGCGGCATCCCAACCGAGCAGTGTCACCGTCTTGTTCATCTTGGAGTTGTAGTACTTGATCCCGGCGTACATGCCGTCCATGAACCGGGTCACACCCGGGAACTGCTGACCGCCGTAGGTGCCGATCTTCCCGGAGGTGCTGAAGCCCGCGGCAAGATAGCCGGCAAGCATCCCGGCCTCATCGACCTGGAAGTCCAGACCGGTGAAGTTCGGGGGATATGGCATGTCGTCCGGTGTGCCGGGGGTGAAGTCCGCGCCGGCCTCTGGCCAGGTCGCGTCAACCTGACCGAAGTTGATCGTGGGATTCTTTAGTGTCGCGTCGACGGTTGCCTGCCCCTGATTGAAGCCGACCGTGATGATGGTCTGGCAGCTCTCGTCGATGAGGCGCTGGATGTTCGCGGCGTAGTCCCCGGCACCCTTCGCTTCGCTGAACGCCGTGTCGTAGCCGAGCGCGGCTGCATCTTCAAGGCCCTTCTTGGCCAGGTCGTTGAAGCCCTTGTCACCAAGGCCGCCGGTGTCGAACGCGACGCAGGCCTTGTAGTCGATGGCGGCTGCGGACGGGGCGGCCGATGCCGCTTCTGTCGGAGCGGCCGAAGCGGCTGCCGAAGCGGCTGCCGATGGGGCCTTGGTGGCGCCCGCCGACGAACACGCGGCGAACATGAGGATGGATGTCGCACCCAGCGCGAGCACCCGACTTGAGATCTGCAACGTTGCTTCCTCCTATGAAACCGGCCTGCCCCTCCCAGGGCGCCAGACTCGCGTAATGTACGTCAGCCGATGCGTTCACGTCGCGATTACCTGCAACCACTCGAGACCCTGTTCACTGGAAGCGTGCCGGGTCGGCTCCGATGAGCGACCGAGCGGCCGACACGACCAGGATCCGGGACCTGCTCGACCTGCACGACGGTCGCCTGGATGTGCCTCTGCTGGACGATCGCGGGATCGCCGATGTGCTCCTGAGCGCCCACAGGATCGCGGTCGTCGGCGCCTCGTCGAACCCGTCCCGACCGTCGAATGGCGTGCTTCGCGACCTGCGGGATGTGGGCTTTGAGATCGTGCCGGTCAACCCACGCGAGACGAGTGTCGAGGGACTCACCTGCTTCCCGGACCTCCGGTCCGCTGTGGAGGCCACCGGGCCCGTGGACATCGTGGATGTCTTCCGTCGCGCGGATCAGTGCGCCTTGCACGCTCGCGAGGCGGTCGAGGTGGGCGCCGGGACCTTCTGGCTACAGCTGGGGATCGCGAGCCGGGAGGCCGGGCGGATCGCCGTCGAGGGCGGCCTGAAGGTCGTGATGGATCGCTGCACGATCATCGAATACCGACGTATCCATCGATGAGCCTCGACCCGTTCGAGGCGGACGCCACGACGGCCAGCCGAATCGCGCACCTGGCGGCGACCATCGGTGAGGCTTTCACTGAGGCTATCGAGGCGTCGCTCGCCCCCGGGCACGTCGTCCCGGGCGCAACCGTGGAGGAGCTGGTCGTGCGGTTCGCGTTGACCGGGCCACGCGAGGCCGTGTTGTTGGCGCTGCCGGTGGCTACGAGGCTCGCCCAGCCGCCGATCTCCGGGTTCTTCGTCGGCGCGGTCGGGCTGGAGGCCAGGTCGGGTGACCTGATCCTGGGTGGCAACGTCGAATTCCCCGGGCACGATCTCGGGTCCACCCTCCACGGCGAGGGGTTCATCTGCGTCCGGGCGTTCGCGCGGGACTCGGCGATCGAGGTGCTCGCCATCGGCGAGGCGCGGCCGTGCGCCCACTGCCGCCAGACGATCTCGGAGTTCGCCTGGTCGGGCGACCTGCGGCTCATCGACCTGCTCGGGCACACACTGACCATGGCACAGCTCTATCCCTGGCCGTTCGTGCCGGCGGACCTCGGCGAGCCGGGGATCGTGCCGAGTGCCATCCCCTGGCCGACCCTGGCGATCGCGGATCCGGCAGTGCCGGCGGACGTGGCGGAGCTGCTCACGCAGACCGGCGGACGGGCGCACGCGCCGTACAGCCACTGTCCCGCGGCGGTGGTCCTCCGCCTGGCCGGGGGGCACCTGGTCGCCGGCTCGACCATCGAGAGCGTCTCGTTCAACCCGACCATCGGACCGCTTCAGGCGGCGATCGTCGAGCTGCTGGCGGACGGCCATGCCACGAGCGACATCCGAGCCGGGTACCTTGCGATGGTCGATGGTGGCGCCGTCGACCCGTCGGACGACGTCCGGTCGTTGCTCGCCTCGATCGCGCCCGACGCATCCCTGACCGTCACGACCTGGGCCTGACGGCAGTTCATCTCGGAACCTTCCCGCCAGATGTCCACCTGGTGCACCTTGGGGATGGGTCCGCGGCGCCGATCCACCTCGTCGGCGCGGCTGGGTCCAGACCGAGCGTGATCGCCAAGGTTCCAGTCCCTGGTTCGGCTCAAGACGGCCCTAACCGGCTACCGCGCATGGCCCGAGGTGCACGAAGTGGACACTTGGCATCAAACTGACGACCGGCGACGACACCCATCCGCCCCGACGCCCCGACGCCCCGAGAGAACGGAGAGAACGGAGACCCGATGCCGCAGATCCATCTCCACGCCGAACCGGCCGACTACGCCCCCATCGTGCTGCTCCCCGGCGACCCGAACCGCGCGACGAAGATGGCGGCGCGCTTCGATGGCGGCCTCGACAACACCCGGCTCGTGAACGGCAATCGTGGGCTGCTGGCCTACACCGGCACCCTTGACGGTGTCCCAGTGACCGTCCAGACGACCGGGATGGGGATGCCGACGACCTCGATCGTCGTCGAGGAGCTGATCAACCTGGGCGTGCGGACGTTCATCCGGGTCGGCACGTGTGGCGGCTATCCCGGGACGCGCATGGGCGACGTCGTGGTGGCGATGGCCGCGGCCTCGGGCGGTGGCGTCGGTCAGATCCTGGGCGGCGGCGAGGCGTCAGCTCCAACGGCGGACCTCGATGTCGTCCTGGCACTCAAGGGGGCCAGCGAGGCGGCCGGACTCACGACCCACGTCGGCCCGATCGTCACCTCGGACGTCTTCTACGACCCGAACCCCGCCGGCAACGGTCGCTGGGGTTCGCGCGGCTACCTCGCCGCCGAGATGGAGACCGCCGCGCTCTTCCTGTTGATCATGCGCGAGCGCGCGAAGGGTCGGCCCCTGCGAGCCGGGACGATCCTCACAGTGTCGGACGTGATCCTGGATCCATCGCAGATCCCCGCCGGTGCACCATCAGCGGCCGGCTGGGATCGCCTCCCCGAGGACGAGCTCCAGGCCGCGATCGACCGCACGATCGGCGCGTCGCTGGCGGCCGCGGCGGCGCTGGGGCGCAGCTGAGACTCCCGTTGTGCATCTGGTGACCATTTGAGCCATCGGGGCCGGGTTCGTTTGCCGCCTGGTGACCAGATGCACCGAATCACTACTCAAACACCTTGGCAATCGCAATTTCGGTCATGTCATGCACGATCGCCCGAAGATGAGCCTACCGTTCGCTCAAATGGTCATTGGGTGCACGCCCGGTGGCCCAAAGCCGACCTCGGGTCAGACGACGAACGACAGTCCGAGCGTGAAGTCCGCCAGAAGATCTTCAAGGTCCTCGCAGCCGACCGACAGACGGATCAGGCCGCCGCGCTTGGGTTGCGGGTAGACCAGCGTGTGGATGTCGCCGAGGCTCACCCCGATGTCGCACAGCGCGAGGTGGTCCGTGAAGGCGGCCATCCCGTCTAGTCCGCCGCGGGGCTGGAACGTCAGCATCGCGCCGAAGTGGTCGCCCAGCATCCGCTTCGCGACCGCGTGGTCGGGGTGCGAGGCGAGGCCCGGATAGCGGACCCACTCGACCTTGTCGCTCGCTTCAAGGAAGGCAGCGATCGCCGCAGCATTCCCAGACGCGGCCCGCGACCGGAGTTGGAGCGTTCGCACGCCGCGCATCACGAGGAAGCTGGCGAAGGGGCTGGCGGCCTGACCGAGCGTGTCGGTCTGCTTGCGGATCGGGTCGATGAGGTCCTTGCGCCCGGACACGACACCCGAGACCGCATCGCCGTGGCCAGACAGGTATTTCGTTGCGGCATTAAGGACAAGGTTCGCGCCGTGCTCGATCGGTCGTAGGAGCGCCGGCCCAAGGAACGTGTTATCGGCTATGAAGATCAGCCCGTGGCGCCGGGTGATCAACGCCAGTGCGTCCAGGTCCGCCACCCGCAGCCGCGGGTTCGACGACGTCTCCATGAACAGGGCGCGGGTGGCAGGCCGGATCGCCGCCTCGACCGCCGCGAGGTCCGTCATGTCGACCGGCGTGACATCGATGCCGCGCCTGGGGAAGTCCTCGTCCAGCAGCACGTTGGTGATGGCGAACAGCTCGTCGCCGACCACCAGGTGGTCCCCCGCCCCCAGATGCGCGAACAGGGTCGCGGAGACGGCAGCCATACCGGAGGCCGATACGACACAATCCTCGGCGCTTTCGAGCGAGGCTACCTTCTCCTCGAGCGCTCGGTTCGTCGGGTTGCCGGTCCGCGAATAGAAGTACGCGCCGGGCTCCCAGGCGAGCGCCCGATCGACCGCATCCTCCTTCTCGGCCGCCGTATCGAAGGCGAACGTAGACGTGGCGTAGATGGGCGTCTTGTGGGCGTGGGTCACGGGATCGGGATGTTCGCCGGCGTGGATGGCCCGCGTCGCGAAGCCCTCGCCGTCCGTCCGTTCCCGCATCCGTGGCGCCTCCGTATTCGTATCGTGTCGTGTCGTGGGGTGTCGTGTCGTGGGGCGCTCAGTCTATGGGTTCGGCCGTTACGCTTGCGGCCATGGACCACACGGACTGGTGGGCGACGCTGGCGCCCGATGATGCCGCCACGCTCGCGGAGATCTGGATCCCCGTGGGCACGCCGGGCTTCGCCGGAGCATCGAAGTCGCACTGGCGCAAGATCCTGGATGCGCGCTTCGGCGACGGCGGCTGGCGCCTGGCGCACGTCGTTCGTGGGTCGATCGTGCCGGCATCCGAGGCGATCACGGAGTACGAGGCGGCCTACCGGGTCTACCTCCGTGCCCGGCCCGCGCTGGTCCGCTTCCTGACCTCGGTCTGCGGCAATGTCTATGACTGGGGCGTGGCCAATGTCCTGGATGACGCCTACGAGCAGCCGCAAACCGAGATGAACCACTACCAGGATATCGCCGTCCGCCGGGTCATCGCCGAGCTGGTGGACGATCCGGACTGGCCGGACGTCGTCGAGACGCCGGCCGAAACGGTCGCGATGGTCGATCTTGGGACCGGCGAGACGCACGAGGTCCCGCGAGCGCGAGGGTTCCGTGGCGATGGGCTGTGCCAGATCCGCGAGCCGTGGTCGCCCGGGTACGCGCTCAGCCCCGCGGTCGTGCCGGCCCACGATCCTTCGCTGCTGACCTCGCTCCCCGGCCGGACCGAGTGGTACCACGCCGAAGGCAGCGGCCACCTCTCGATCGAGGCGTTCTGGCAGATGAGCAAGGTCGTCGAGGTCCGGCTGGACCGGTTCCTCGCGTCAGGTGAGGCGCGGTCGGCGCCGCTCGACGGGCTGTGACCCAGCCGCCGCTCCTGTTCGGGGCGCTCAGCCTGGATATGTACCTTGACCGTGACCTGACTCTGCCCGGTGGTGGCGTCCTCAACATGGCGTGGGCGTGGCGCCAGGCCGGCATCCCGTTCCATCTGGTGACGCGGATCGGGTCAGATCGCACGGAGGTCTTCCTGGACTTCCTGGATCGGCACGGCATCCCCTACTCGCCCGGCTCGATCGTGGGCGACGGACCGTCCGCGTCCATCGACATCGTCATCCAGCACGATCGTCAACCGCACATGGATCACTTCGTGGAGGGCGTCTGGGCGGGCCTGCGCCTGACCCTTGAGGATGCCGAGCTGGTGTCGCGCGCCGACCGCCTCCACGCCGTCCTGGTCGAAGGTGTCATCGCCGAGGTCCACCGGCTTGGCGAAGCGGGCGACCTGGGTCATCTGGAGGTGACCGCGGACTTTCTTGGGTTCCGCCACTACACGGTCGAGCGGTTCGCCCGGACGATGGCATTCGTCGACATCGGGTTCGTGGGCTGGACGGGCGAAGTGGATGACCCGACGGTCGCCGGGATCCGCGGCGTCGCGTTCAGGCTTCGCAAATTGGTCGTCGTGACGCTGGGGTCGCGCGGCGTGCTGGTCCTGGACGGGCGGGACGGCGATGGGCAGGACGGGCCGAGCGAACGGTTCGTACCGGTCACGCCGGTCGATGTCCTGGGTACGACGGTCGGGTGCGGCGACGCGTTCATTGCCGCGTTCCTGGCCGCGCACTGGCGGGGCGACTCGATCCTGGAGGCCGTGGAGACCGGCAAGGTCGCGGGTGCCGCGGCCACGGCCTGGCGACGACCCCTCCCCGACGACGCGTACGGCGTCGACGCGGTCGCGGCCCTGCGCCTAGCGGATCAGGAAGCCGACGAAGACCATGACGACCCCGACGATCGCGATCGCACCACCGATGCGTGCCTGACGTCGTAGCAGCTCCATCGCCACCGATGCGCCGGTCTTGCCGTCATCGCGGATGCCACCGCGCCACGATTCGTAGCGGGCGATGTTCTCGTCCTGGGCCTTGAGTGCCTGGTAGCG
The DNA here is from genome assembly GCA_046593725.1 of Candidatus Limnocylindrales bacterium. Classification (GTDB taxonomy): domain Bacteria; phylum Chloroflexota; class Limnocylindria; order Limnocylindrales; family CSP1-4; genus SPCO01. Next base: position 2,196 of record JBKJQY010000039.1, on the reverse strand, counting down.
TCGCCACGGATCGCGCGCCCGCCGATAGCCGACGGCGATCAGGACGATCCCGCCGCCCCACAGCAGCAGGTTGATCAGCCAGATCATCAGGCAGGTGCGTCGCTGTCGAGTCGGACCCTGACCGCCGTCTGGACGAGCGCCGCGTTGGCCTGCCCGCGCGAAGTCTTCATGACCTGACCGACGAGGAACCCGACCGCCTGCGCCTTGCCCGCGTGGTAGTCGGCGACGGCCGCCGGGTTGGCCGCGATGGCCGCGTCGATCCAGGCGTCGAGGGTGCCCGCGTCCGAGACCTGGGCAAACTCGCGCGCGGCGATGATCGCGGCGGCGACATCCCCTGTCGTCGCGTGCACCTCAAGCACCGAACGACCATTCGCGCGCGAGATCGAACCGGAGGCGACCGCGGTGACGATCGCGGCGAGCTCCCGCGGATCCACGGCGAGTGGCTCGGACGAGGCATTCCGTAGGCCCAGGTACTCCCCGGTGACCCACGTCGCGACCGGCTTCGCCCCAATAGTGATGTCCGCCGCCAGGGTCGCCTCGAACAACCGCGCCGCGTCCGGATCCGCGACCAGCACGGACGCGTCGTACGCGCTCAGCCCCAGGTCTGCCTGGTAGCGCGTCCGTCGGGCCGCCGGCAACTCCGGCAAGGCTGCGGCAAGCGACGCCAGCCACGCCGGGTCGATATGGAGCGGCGGCAGATCCGGCTCCGGGAAGTAGCGGTAATCGTCGCTGGTCTCCTTGGCGCGCATCCGGTACGTCTCGCCGCGGTCGTCCGACCAGCCACGGGTCTCCATGACCAGCGAGCCGCCCGCATCCAGGATCGCGGCCTGTCGCTCGATCTCGTAGGTGATCGCCCGCTCGACGGACCGGAACGAGTTCATATTCTTGACTTCGACCCGCGTCCCGAACGGCTCAGTCCCGCGCGGCCGCAGCGACACGTTGGCTTCGACGCGCATCTGGCCGCGCTCCATGTCGGCGTCCGACGCCCCGATCGAGCGCATCAGCAGCTGCAACTCCTCAGCGTAGCGGCGGGCCTGGTCCGCGGTCCGGATGTCCGGCTCGGTGACGATCTCCATGAGGGGCGCACCGGATCGATTGAAGTCGACCAGGCTGACCTTGCCTCCGGTGTCGTCCGTGCCATGGACCAGCTTCGCTGTGTCTTCTTCAAGATGCGCGCGGGTGATGGCGACGGTGAACGGCCCATCGGCCGTCTCGAAGGTCAACCGGCCCTTCGAGGCGAGCGGCAGGTCGTACTGACTGATCTGATAGCCCTTGGGCAGGTCCGGGTAGAAGTAGTTCTTGCGATCCCAGCGCGTCGCCGCCGGCGTCGCCGCCTCGATCGCGAGACCGGTCGTCAGCACGTGCTCCACGGCTCGCTTGTTGATCGTGGGAAGCGCGCCGGGCAGTCCCAGGCAGACCGGGCAGACATGCGTGTTCGGGGCCGCGCCGTCGTAGGCCGTGGCGCAACTGCAGAACATCTTGGACTCGGTGCGCAGCTGACAGTGCACCTCGATCCCGATGACCGCCTCGTACCGTTCCGCAGCTGTCGCGATCTCGCCTGTCGTCATGGCGCCAGTTTCGCACAGGGCCCCGATCGCGGGCGCAGCGATGTCCGCAGGCGGAACGATGTCCGGCCCGTGATGTCTATCGGCGGCATCAAGACTGCGGCAGCGACTCCGGCCATGCAGCGCCGGGCACGCCCTCGCCCACCTCCACGCCCCGTTCATGCGAGCCTGATGCCGCCGACAAGCATCAGTACCAGCACTGATCGCGCCCGCCCGGCGATGCCGCGTCTCGACCCGATTCACACCCGAAACGACCCATTCGTGCGTGGGAGCATCTGGGGCATCGAGGAGGCACTGGAACGCCGTGCCCGCCGCGATGCGCGCGACCGCCTGAGGGCGGCCGCCGCGACGGCCTGACCGTGCGCGAGTCCCCTGCTGGTCGTGATGCCTATCGGCGGCATCACCCGCTCGTCGCAGATGCCGGCGCATGAGGTCCCGCCCACGGTCTGGAGGCTCGCACCGCTAGCCGGTCTGATGCCGCAGACAGACATCAGGAGCGGAAGTGATCGTCGCGCGTCTGACGTCCAGGGGCGCGAGCACCCTCAGGTGGCGACGGCGAGGGCGGTCGCCGCCGTTTCGGACAGCACACGCCCAGCGGCCCAGGCCGCGTCTGCATCGGTGGTCGGCATCG